>JAKQKT010000419.1 GCA_029560515.1 Pseudomonadota bacterium | reverse complement strand
CTCGAAAAAATAATTTCGGAATCGGTCAAGGCAATGGCGGGCAAGCGCGTGGAGTAGGGAAATATTGCTAAAATCCGGCATCGGAAATTCCAGTGGACAAGCCATGCTGACTCGCGATATCGAGGCATTTTTCAGTTTTGCAAAAACATGCGAGCTTCATTACCCGGCGTGTGCCAAGGCTGCCTATCTGGTCGCCCCCGAAGCTTTTTCGCTCGCGGCAGAATCCGCGACAGACAATGTCTACATGAACATGCAGTCGTCGGTTCGCAGTGAGCTTGCGGCCGCCCAGCACCAGCATCTGGCGCACGCCTTGTCGGAACAAATTCCCGCCATCTCGTTTCCCGGGCGCAGGGAAACGCCGGATGCGGTATTTCCCAATAATGTATTTGCCACGGCTAAGCAAAAAATCATTCTCGGTCACATGAAACATCCGGTCCGGCAGGCTGAAGCCGAGCGGCCCGATATGCTGGGTTTCTTCCGCGAAGTGTTGGGCTACGAACTGGTGGATCTCAGAAAGCAGGCCGGCATCTGTGAACTGACCGGCTCGCTGATCATCGATCGTGCCAGGAATATTGCCTATTGTGGCTTGAGCGAACGCTGCGACGAAAGCGGCGCCCGTGCGATGTACGATGCCTTCGGACTCAAGGCCTGTCTGATGTTTGATCTGGCCCCCGGCGAATACCACACCAATGTCGTGCTGACGATTCTGGCCAGTCGAGGCGTCATCCTCGCTGCCAGCGGTTTTGCGGATGCCCGTGTGAGCAATGCCATTGCCGCATTCTATTCTCCGCATGCCGTGCTGCTTTCCGAGGCCGAAAAAAATGCGTTCGCCGCGAATGCCATCACCCTGCGCGAAGATTCCGTGTGGATGAGCCAGACGGCAGCCGATAGCCTGAGCCAGGAAAACCGGAAAATTCTTGCGGAGGCAGGCTTTGAACTGCATTCGGTGGATCTGTCGGAAATCGAGAAGGCCGGCGGTTCCTTGCGCTGTTGTGTCGGAGAGATTTACTGAGTGATGATGGCAGGCGATGAATGTGCCTAAACTGCGCATTCGGTGCAATCGTGTCGCCAAATCCGCCATTCATTTCGGCCAGGGCGGATAATGCATGATCGGGCAATACTGAAATCGCAGAATACATCTATGGATCGTGGACTCAGCACCAAAAAAGTCATGCCGCCCGGAGCGATTGCACGTGGCTTTTTGCAGGTGGGCGATGACATCATCGATTGCGGCGCCTCCAGAATCATCAGTCGCGATCCGCCGGTCAAGATAACGCCGAAGGTATTGGCGGTATTGCTGGAGCTGGCCAGACACCAAGGCGAGACGGTGGCGCGCGATACCTTGCTCGATACCGTCTGGGCTGAAACCCATCCGACTCCCGATGTCGTGAAGCAGGCGATTCTTGAAATCCGGCGAGCGCTGGAATATCCGGCGGGTTGTTCGGAAATCGTTGAAACCATTCCGCGTCTGGGCTATCGCCTTCTGGTCAAGGCACGATTCAGTGAAACACTCGAAGGCCTGTCCGAGCCGGAACTAGATTTACCGGAAAGTCCCGCGCCGTCGGCACTCGAGACTGGCAGCCAGCAGATATCGGCAAAAATTGCATCGACATGGACGCGTTGGCTATTGCCGTCTACCGCTGCGCTGGTTTTGTCAGTTGCGGCATGGCTGTTTGTTTCCAGTGCGAAGGAAGATCGCTCGTCATTACCTGTGCCAATGGCGCAATCGAATCGGCCTGCTCCATTGAGCTATCGTTTGTTGACCTCCAATCTGGGACGGGAGAGCATGCCCGCCATTTCGCCCGATGGCAGCCGCGTGGCTTATGTCGTGGAAAACAAGGCCGAACAAAGCACGCGCATCCGCATCCAGACTTCCGACGGCCAGGGCACGACCTGGCTCAATAAGACTTCGGAATCGCAGGAAATCTATCCGGTCTGGTCCGGCGATGGTGCATCCCTGTCCTATATCCGGGCGAATGATCATGATTGTGCGATCGTAGCCAGGCCTGCCACGGGTGGCGATGAAAAATTGCTTGGCCGTTGCTGGTCACGCTTCGTGCAATTGTTTGACTGGTCGCCTGACAGAAAATATTTAGCCCTGTCCCAATATCCGACACCTAGCAATAAGCTGGGTCATATGACCGAGATAGATCTGGAAAAACAGGTCGAGACTTATCTTGATTATCCCAAGCCGCTGGCAAGTTCCGATTACGAACCGCATTATTCGCCTGATGGCCGCTTCATTGCGTTTCGCCGCGGCGTACAGCCCGTCAATGATCTTTTCGTCTATGACAGGCTCCGGCATGTCACCCGCCAATTGACGGACTTCGGCGCCTCCTTCAAGGGATTTACCTGGACACCGTCGAGCAAATATCTCGTTGTTTCCAGTAATCACGAAGGGATTTCGTCGCTCTATATCATTGATGTTGCCGATGGAAAAATTTCTCCACTGGGTATCGAAGATGCGGAATATCCTTCGATGGCACGCCACTCCCAAAATCTGGTATTTGCCAAGACCCGCGTGACCAAACGGATCACCGAGAATTCGCTGGTCGCCACGAACCGGCCAAAGGCGACAGTATTTCAGGGCAGTACCGGCAGTGATCAGGAAGCTGTTTTTTCCGAAAACAATGATTATCTTGCGCTGGTTTCAAACCGCAGTGGCGTGGAACAGATTTGGTTAAGCGACAGGCGGCATCCGGAAAAAGAATTGTTCCAGATCAGCTCATTCAATGGAGAGCGATTAAGCCAGTTATGCTGGTCGTCCGATTCGGGAAAATTATTGGTATTGGCATCGATGGGCAACCAGTCGGGCCTTTACAGTATTGATCTGGCAAGAAGGACGCAGATTCTGCTCACGCCGAAAGACATGCAGGTGATGCAGGCCACCTTCGGCGAATCCGAGCACGATATCTGGCTCGCGGCTAAAAAACGTGGTGCTGCGGGCACCTTGTGGCATGGCGAGTGGCGGGAAGGGCAATACGTTTTTTCCGATACGCGGCTGATGGCGACGGAAGTAAGGTGGATTGCGAACGGGAAGCGACTCCTCGTGAATCCGGCTTCCAGAAACGAATACCAGATCTATGATCGTGATCTGAAGCTGATCAAGTCCCATACGATCAATTTGATGCCGCTGTTCTCGCGAGTGCGAAAAGACGTGCTTTGGTATCTCGGCGTCGCCGGCAATGGATTCGGCTTGTACCGGATGTCGCTCGATACCGGGAAATCCGAACTTGTCCGCGATGGCCTCGATGCACAATGGTCATATCCCTGGTTTGATATATCAAAAGACGAGAAGTACGTGCTTCTCACCGAAATTGAACGCGATGATACCGATATCGCGATAGCCAGCCTGCCATCCGAAATTCGTTAGCGGTGCCGAATCATTGAGCGCAATTTTGGAACACCAAGCGCGATGGAAATTCGTCATCCTGTCTCAAATGAAGGGGTAGCCGATGCGATTTTCAACAAGAGTGCTTGTTTTTTTGGCCTGTGTTTTTATTTGCACTGTTTCAGCCGCAGCGGACTGCCTGCCCGAGGGCTACACGCGCGCCGGATTGCATGAACTGGCGGCTAGGGAATTCAAGTTGGAAGATGATGCGACACGTCAAGGACTTGCACTCAATCTGCTGGCCTGCCTGTCGGATCCCGACCCCGAAATCCGCGACGATATTGCCTACCGCGCCTATGTTTACTGGATGCGAAACAAAGGCCTGACGACGGAAACCTTGAGGACCATATCTTCCCGCCTGCAGTCCGAACTGACAGCGCCGAAAACGGATGCGATGGGGTTCCGGAAACCCTTTGCGGCCTTGGTGCTTTCCGAGCTTGCGCGCACCGACCGGAAAGATCCGTGGATGTCGCCTGCTGAAAGATCGGAATTAATTAGCAACGCGAGCAACTATGTCGTTTCGGTGCGCGATTATCGCGGTTTCGATGAGCATCGGGGTTGGCGTCATGGCGTGGCACACGGCTCGGATTTGCTGATGCAACTGTCTCTGAACAATGCACTGGAAAAATCGCAACTGGATATGATTTTGGCTGCCGTCGCTTCCCAGGTCGGTGCGCATGATGGACATACGTATATTTACGGTGAAGCGGAAAGACTCGCAGCACCCGTGTATTACATCGCCAAGCGTAAATTGCATTCGCGAGAAGAATGGCAATCCTGGCTTGCGGCATTGGCAAAACCGATGCCACCGCTCACAGCTGAAACCCTCTACAAATCGAAGCACGGGCTGGCATGGCGGCAAAATACCTTGAATTTTCTCTCGCAACTTTACATCGCCGCGAACGAAGACAAGGACGAGGAAGTCAAGGCTTTGCTATTGCCGGCAACGACGCAAGCACTGAAGACTCTGCCCTAGACCGGAAGAGCAGATACCAGAGATGGCGATACGCAAATTACGAGTCGATGTCACCATGCTCTACATGGATCAAGAAAAGGAAGATGCACATGAAACCGAACAAACTTCTTCATCCTGCTTCCGTGATGCTTTTGATATTTGCAAGCTCTGTCAACGCCAACGAAAACCCGCCGCAGGCAAAGCCCGACAAGCCGGTTGAAAATGCAGCGTGTGTGGCACCGGAGTATCGCCAGTTCGATTTCTGGCTGGGGGAATGGGATGTCTATGGCGGCACCGATGGTAAGCGCGTGCTTGGCCACAGCCGAATAGAACTTCACGCCAGCGGATGTTGGCTGAGCGAGCATTGGCAAAGCGGTTCCGGGCCGGCGCATGACGGAACTAGCCTGAATACCTGGGACGCACAATACAAAGTGTGGCGTCAATTCTGGGTCGGTGCCGATGCAGGCGTATTGCGTCTTGAGGGTAAATTTCATGAGGGAGTCATGACGCTGGAAGGACAACTTCCCGGCGAAAATCAGCAAACCCAGCTTCAAAGAATTACATGGATACCCAATGCCGATGGCAGTGTTACCCAGCACTGGGAAATTTCCGATGACAAGGGCGGCAGCTGGCAAACCTCTTTTCTGGGTATCTATCGACGCGTAATGAAATAGCGTCGGCGACATTGTCTATTTACCGAATGAAGCCCTGCTTCTGTCTGGCAGATACCTTGTGCTACCTGAAATAAGTCGGCCCGGTGACAAATAGGCAGTCAAAAAAAAGCGCAGCCCGGGGTGAACTACGCTGCTCTGCTGGCTATAAGCCAAAATGGGCAGCGATGCGTTGGATCATGCTGGCCAATGACACGTTCTCTAGGAGCATGTCATGCAATCAGATTAATGGTCTAAGTCTGGTTTCCGGTATCGGAAGCTGTGCATTCGCTGTACCGATATTGTGAATTCAATGTTGGCGTTTCCGGTTTCCAACACGAGCGTTTTTCTGCGCGCTCGCAGCCCTGATGTGTGAAGCCGTGTTTCATTCTTCGACGCGGTAATTTCATGAAACGGCAACGAAAAAAAAACCGCGCCGGATCAGCGGCGCGGCTTTCATGTTCAGACGAAAATATTCAGATGAACAATGCTGCAGTATCAAAAATCCTGACGGTAACTTGCATACCAATAAGCACCGCCGGGCAGATCATAGGAAGCATCGAAACTATGCGCGAATGAGTTGTACAACACCGGTGGATCCTTCCCGAATATATTGCGGCCACCGACACTCACGCTGCCGCCCCATGGCGCCTTCCAAGCGAATTGCAAATCATGCACGGCATAGGCGCCCGTGTGATTCAGGAAATCGGCAGGGCCATCGTCGATACCGTCCTGATTCGCATCGTCACCCCGGCGGTTATTGCAGACGAAGCCCGTGTTAGGCGATGCCTGCTGGAAGAAGCAGGTATTTTCGGCAAGATCGGAGAGATAACGTGTCGTCCATTGCGCGCTGAAATCTCCCTTGCTCCAGCCGACTGTCAGTGTCGAGCGATATTCGAAGGTCGGGCCGCCGCCATAGGTGCCGACAAAATCCGGGTTCTCGAT
>JAKQKT010000416.1 GCA_029560515.1 Pseudomonadota bacterium | reverse complement strand
CGATACCGCCTTCCCGATGCGCGGTGATTTGCCCAAGCGCGAGCCCGAAATGCTCAAGCGCTGGCAGGACATGAACTGGTACGAAGCCATTCGCGAAAAAACCGGCGCGCGCGAAAAGAAATTCGTGCTGCACGATGGCCCGCCTTATGCCAACGGTTCGATCCATATCGGCCACGCCGTCAACAAAACACTGAAAGACATCGTTGTGAAATCGAAACTGCTCTCCGGCTTCGATGCGCCTTATGTGCCGGGTTGGGATTGCCACGGCCTGCCGATTGAATTGGCGGTTGAAAAGAAACACGGCAAGGTCGGCGACAAAATGGACGCGGCCACTTTCCGCCAGAAATGCCGCGAATACGCGAACGAACAAATCAACGGTCAATCGAAAGATTTCCAGCGCCTCGGTGTGCTGGGTAACTGGAAGAACCCGTACCGCACGATGGACTTCAAATTCGAAGCCGACATGCTGCGTTCGCTCGCGAAAATCATCGAGCGTGGCCATCTGGCGCGCGGCGCGAAACCCGTGCATTGGTGTTTCGATTGCGGTTCGGCATTGGCCGAAGCCGAAATCGAATATGCCGATAAGGTGTCGCCTGCGGTTGATGTTGCCTACGATGCAATTGATCCGAAAGCGCTTGCCGGAAAATTCGGTATTGATAGTGGCGATGCGATTGTCACCGTGCCGATCTGGACGACGACACCTTGGACGCTGCCTGCCAGCCTCGCTGTAACGCTCGGCCCGGAACTCGATTACGTTTTGTTTGAAGGTGCTGCGAGAAACGGCAAACGGGTTTTGCTCGTCATCGCGGAAGCATTGAGCGAAGGCGTGGCAACACGTTACGGTTTGGGCGAAGTGAATGTGCTCGGTCGCGCCAAAGGCGCCGCACTGGAATTGCTGCAACTTCAGCATCCGTTTTATTCGCGCGTCGTTCCGATCATCCTCGGCGATCACGTCACCACCGATGCCGGTACGGGTGCAGTACATACCGCACCTGGACATGGTCAGGAAGACTTCGCGGTCGGACTGAAATACGGTCTCGAAGTGTTGAATCCGATCGACGGCAAAGGCGTGTATTTGCCGAACACCGAAATTTTCGCCGGCCAATACATCTGGAAAGCCAACGATACCGTCGTTGCCCTGTTGCAGGAACGCGGCGTATTGCTGGCATCGGAAAAACTGACGCATAGCTATCCGCATTGCTGGCGGCATAAATCGCCGGTCGCATTCCGCGCGACGCCGCAATGGTTTATCTCTATGGATCAGGCGAATCTGCGTGCCGATGCGCTTGAGTCCATCAAGAAAGTCGCCTGGATTCCGGAGTGGGGCGAAGCCCGCATCGTCGGCATGATCGATGGTCGTCCGGATTGGTGCATCTCGCGCCAACGTACCTGGGGTGTGCCGATTGCCTTGTTCATTCACAAGCAAACCGGTGAGCCGCATTCGCGTTCGGTCGAGTTGATGCGCGAAGTTGCAACACTGGTCGAACAAAAAGGCGCCGATGCCTGGTATGCCATTGACCCGACAGAATTTCTAGGTAATGAAGCCGCCGATTATGATCAGGTCAAAGACATTCTTGATGTCTGGTTCGATTCCGGCGTGACGCACGAATGTGTGCTCGCCGCACGTGGTCATGATGGTTTGCACAAGCCCGCCGATTTGTATCTTGAAGGTTCCGATCAGCATCGTGGCTGGTTCCAGAGCTCGCTGCTGACCGGGATCGCGATGGACGGCGTTGCGCCTTACCGCCAAGTACTGACGCATGGCTTTACGGTCGATGCACAAGGCAAAAAAATGTCCAAATCATTGGGCAATACGGTCGAACCGCAAAAAGTGAATGACTCGCTCGGTGCCGATGTATTGCGTCTGTGGATTGCAGCGACCGATTACCGCAATGAGATGTCGGTGTCGGACGATATTCTGAAACGCAGTGCCGATGCCTATCGCCGGATCCGCAATACCTCGCGTTTCCTGCTGGGCAATCTGGCTGGTTTCGATCCGGAACAAAACCTCGTTCCAAATGAAAAAATGTTGTTGCTGGATCAGTGGGCGGTTGCCCGTACATTGGCCGTGCAGGAAGAAATCATTGCTGCCTATGAGCGCTATGATTTTGCCGCCGTCGTCAGCAAGTTGCAGAACTTCTGCACAAATGATCTCGGTGCGCTGTATCTCGATGTCACCAAGGATCGTCTGTATACGATGCAGGTCGACAGCCTGGGTCGTCGTTCGGCGCAGACAGCGATGTTCCATATCGCGGAAGCCTTTGTTCGCTGGATTGCGCCGGTGTTGAGTTTCACCGCCGACGAAATCTGGAACACGCTGCCGGGCAAACGCGAAGCACATGCATTGATGGCGACCTGGTACGAAAATCTTCAGGCCCTGCCAAGCGACGCAGCTTTAAACGCGGAAGACTTTGATGCCGTGTTTGCTTTGCGCGATGCCGTCAGCAAGGTGCTTGAGCCGATGCGTGTCAATGGCGATATCGGCGCTTCGCTGCAGGCGGAAGTCGATGTCTTTGTCGATGATGCGTTGTTGCAGAAATTGCAGCCGGTGTCGGATGAGG
>JAKQKT010000386.1 GCA_029560515.1 Pseudomonadota bacterium | reverse complement strand
CCTGCCAAACATCGCCATCAGGATTGATAAGACAATGGGAATATTCAAGGATTTGCACAATAAACAGGTCAACAACGGCATTTTCATCGCCTTGTTGCTGATTTTCGCAGCAGGTATCGCCGTGTGGTGGCATGGCAATGGCAGTAGCAGTGGTCCGGCCAAGACCGCCTTGCCTTACGGACAGCACCCGCTAACCCAGATAAAAGCTTTGTCTCTCTGCGGCACGGTACCGAAGTTTACCGGTACGGTTAATTGCGAGGATTCCGAACAGCAAGCCAATGTCGCCGGCCATAGTATCTGGACAGATGCCGCCGGCGTTCCGGTGCTGCGCATGGATTTGATCACGACGGCCAATCTGTCGATCGCCGAACCCATTACCTCCAATGCATGGTTCGACAATATTTTGCCGGAGATCAAGGCATCGGGACGACTGGACTGGGCCGAACCGAAAGGCGCCTGGTCGAAAGCCGCCATCACGCGCAAGGAGAGCGAACAGGAATTATTGTTCGAAGATAATGGCGTTGTCGTGGTGATGCAGAGCAATACCTTTGATCGCGACAGTTTGCTGAAACTCGCGGACCAAACCTTGAGAGCATTACGCCAGGCGAAACCGCCTATTTCTTCTGCGGACGCCGCCAAGCCGGAATAGAAATTTGCCGTGCGCGCGAGACGGTCAGCTGGTCCGCAGGCGCGTCTTTTGTAATCACGCTACCGGCACCGATCGTTGCGTTTCTGGCGACGGTGACCGGCGCTACCAGCGATGAATTCGATCCGACAAAAACGCCATCTTCAATCGTCGTGAGCGATTTATTCACGCCGTCGTAATTACAGGTGATCGTGCCGGCACCGATATTCACTTTTTCGCCGATGGCGGCATCACCAAGATAACTCAAATGGTTTGCCTTGCTGCCTTTGCCGAGACTGGCTTTTTTGGTTTCGACAAAATTCCCGATATGCACGCTTTCGGCCAATTCGGTGCCGGGGCGCAAACGGGCAAACGGGCCGATCGTGCAATGCTTGCCGGCGACAACGCCTTCTAGATCGGAATGCGGATGAACCTGCACATCATCGGCCAGCAACACATTTTTCAGGCGACAAAACGGACCGATTCTCACGCCATTACCGAGCGTTACCTTGCCTTCGATAATGACGTCGACATCGATTTCAACGTCGGTTCCCACCACCAGTTCGCCGCGCATATCAAAACGGGCCGCATCGTTGAAGCGCACGCCCTGCTCGGCCAGCTTTTTTGCAGCACGTATTTGATACGCACGCTCCAGCTGCATTAGCTGCCACGCATCGTTTGCACCTTCGGTCTCGATGACGTCACCGCAGCGCACAACGGTGGCTGCCTGATATTCGTGCGCTGCCGATGCAAATACGTCGGTCAGATAATATTCGCCCTGGGCATTATTGTTTTTCAGGCCTGTCAGCCATTTTTTCAGCATCGTGGCATGGGCCGCAATCATTCCGGTATTCACCAGATGTATCGCACGTTGTTCGGCACTCGCGTCTTTTTGTTCGACAATCGCGGCGACGTTACCGACGGCATCGAGCACGATGCGGCCATAACCGGTCGGGTTTTCGAGTTCGGCTGCCAATACGACCAGGCTCGCATCAAAGGCCAGCATGGCCTGCAGGGTTTCGGTGCGGATCAATGGCACATCACCATAGAGCACCATCACGCGTGCGTTGTCGGGAATGGCCGGCATCGCCTGCTGTACCGCATGTCCGGTACCCTTCTGTTCGGCCTGCTCGACCCAATTCAGATCAAGCTGATCCGAAAATGCTTCGCGCACCTGCACACCACCGTGGCCATAAACGATATGCAATCCTTCTGGCTCAAGCGCGCGAGCCGCAGCAATGACATGTGAGAGCATGGGTTTGCCGGCAATTTTCTGCAGCACTTTCGGCAAAGCCGACTTCATTCGTTTGCCTTCACCGGCAGCGAGAATCACGATATGGAGTGCTTGGGTCATGGGCTTGCTCGAAACATGCTGACGTGGACACAGATGCTATCAGAAGCGGGCTTTTATGGGAGCGACTTTAGTCGCGATGCTTGCTACAGAAACATCGCAGGGCCGAGATTCAATCACGGTCCAGGCTGGACCCATAAAATTTTCGCAATTGGCGGCAATAAAAAACGCCGCGGTTGGCGGCGTTTTTCGGGAAGCAAAAAAACTCAGTGCTTCATGTTTTTACGTAAGCGTTCCAGCGCCTGCAATTGCGCCAATGCCTCGGCGAGCTTTGCCTGGGCTTCGGCAATTTCCATCGCTTCGCCACGGTTCGCGAGAATGCGTTCGGCGTCTTCCTTGGCGGACTTGGCCTTGGCTTCGTCCAGATCCGAAGCACGAATCGCGGTGTCGCTCAACACCGAAACCACCTGCGGCTGCACTTCGAGAATACCGCCGGAAATATAAAACTCCTGCTGCTCGCCATTGGCCAAGGTGACGCGAACATAGCCCGGCTTCAAACGCGTGATCAGTGGCGCATGGCGCGGCGCGATGCCGAGTTCGCCCATTTCACCGGTGACCACGACCATCTGTACATCACCGTGAAAAATTTCGTTCTCGGCACTGACGATGTCGCAACGGATTGTAGAAGTCATATGTGTTTCTCGTGATTCGTGAACGCTAAGGTGCGTTGGAAACGCACCCTATGTTTTTACGCTTTGGAACTTATGCTTTTTCGGCCATTTTCTTGGCTTTCTCGATGGCTTCATCGATGCCGCCAACCATGTAGAAAGCCTGTTCCGGCAGGCTGTCGCATTCGCCATCGCAAATCATCTTGAAACCGCGGATGGTGTCTTTCAGTGTGACGTACTTGCCAGGCGAGCCGGTGAACACTTCGGCGACGTGGAAAGGCTGCGAGAAGAAGCGTTCGATTTTACGGGCGCGCGATACAGCTTGCTTGTCTTCTTCCGACAATTCGTCCATACCCAGAATCGCGATGATGTCTTTGAGTTCTTTATATTTTTGCAGCGTGGCTTGAACGCGACGAGCGGTGTCGTAATGTTCGTGGCCGATCACGTTCGGATCGAGCTGACGCGAGGTGGAATCGAGTGGATCGACCGCTGGATAAATACCGAGCGAAGCGATGTTACGCGACAGCACGACGGTAGCGTCCAAGTGGGCGAAGGTGGTCGCTGGCGATGGATCGGTCAAGTCGTCGGCTGGCACGTAAACGGCCTGGATCGAGGTAATCGAACCAGTCTTGGTCGAGGTAATACGCTCTTGCAGAACGCCCATTTCTTCGGCGAGGGTTGGCTGGTAACCCACGGCCGATGGCATACGACCCAACAGCGCGGACACTTCGGTACCGGCCAGGGTGTAACGATAAATATTGTCAACGAACAACAGAACGTCTTTACCCTTGCCGGACGCATCTTTTTCGTCACGGAAGTATTCCGCCATGGTCAGACCGGTCAGCGCAACGCGCAGACGGTTGCCCGGTGGTTCATTCATCTGGCCGTACACCATCGCGACCTTGTCGAGAACGTTGGAATCTTTCATTTCGTGATAGAAGTCGTTGCCTTCACGGGTACGTTCACCGACACCGGCGAACACCGACAAACCGGCGTGCGCTTTTGCGATGTTGTTGATCAATTCCATCATGTTCACGGTCTTGCCGACGCCGGCGCCGCCGAACAGGCCGACCTTGCCGCCCTTGGCGAACGGGCACATCAGATCGATAACCTTGATGCCGGTTTCGAGCAATTCGTTGGCCGAAGACTGGTCTTCGTACGAAGGCGCAACGCGGTGGATTTCCCAATGATCCTTGGTGTTCACCGGGCCGGCTTCGTCGATCGGATTGCCAAGCACGTCCATGATGCGGCCGAGGGTTTCGGCGCCGACTGGAACGGAAATGGCCTTGCCGGTATTGGTCGCCACCAGGTTGCGTTTCAAACCGTCGGTCGAGCCAAGCGCAATCGTACGCACGACGCCGTCGCCGAGTTGCTGCTGCACTTCAAGCGTGATCTCGGTGCCGCCAACTTTCAGCGCATCGTAGATTTTCGGCACTTCATCGCGATTGAACTCAACGTCCACCACCGCACCGATGATTTGTACAATCTTGCCCTGGCTCATTTTTGTATCCTCAAATAAATCAATTTGTTTATGCACGCTGTTTGGTCTGCCGCAAAAAATTTTCTTCTGTAGGAGCGACGTAAGTCGCGACCAACATCCCGAACGTCGCGACTTCCGTCGCTCGTACGGGCATTAATTAAACTGCTGCCGCGCCGCCGACGATTTCGGAAATTTCCTGGGTAATCGCCGCTTGACGCGCCTTGTTGTAAATCAGTTGCAGTGTTTCGATCAGTTTGTTGGCGTTGTCGGAAGCCGACTTCATCGCGACCATGCGTGCCGCATGTTCGGAAGCCAGGTTTTCGAGTACCGCCTGGTACACCAGCGATTCGACGTAACGGGTCATCACGTGATCCAGCACCACTTCGGCGCTTGGCTCATAGATGTAATCCCAATCGTGCTTGCTTTGCAGGCTTTCCGATGGCGGCAGCGGCAGCAGTTGATCCTGCGTCGGCTTCTGCGTCATCGTGTTGACGAAATCGTTGTAGCAGAGGAAAACGCGATCGAGTTTTGCGGCCGAAAAACCGTCCAGCATCACCTTGATCACGCCGACCAACTGGTCCACTTGCGGTTTTTCGCCCAGGTGAGTGACCGAGCCGGTCATCGTGACCTTCAAGCGACGGAAAAAAGTAGCCGCTTTCTGGCCAACGCAGACCACGTCGATTTCAACACCCTTCGCTTGCCATTCACGCATGTCGGCGAGGATGCGCCGGAACATTTGCGAGTTCAGGCCACCACAAAGACCGCGGTCGGTGGAAACCACGATATAGCCGATACGTTTCACTTCGGAACGATCCACCATGAACGGGTGGGTGTATTCCGAATTGGCTTTCGCGATATGGCCGATCATCTGCGTCATCAGGCGCGCGTAAGGACGCGATGCCTTCATGCGTTCCTGGGCTTTACGAATTTTCGAAGCCGAGACCATTTCGAGCGCACGCGTCACCTTGCGGGTGTTCTGCACGCTCTTGATCTTGGTTTTAATTTCTCTGCCGCCTGCCATAAATTTTCTCGTATAGGGTGCGCTTCTAGCACACCTTGTGAAAACTCAATCTGTACAAGGTGCGTTGGAAACGCACCCTATGTTTTTACCAAGTACCGGTCGTTTTGAATTCCGAAATGATCTTCTTGAATTCGGCTTCGATTTCCTTGTCCCAGGCACCGGTTTCGACGATTTTCTTTTCCAGTGCGCCATAGCTATTGGTCATGTGCGCATGCAAGCCAGCTTCGAAAGCCTGGATCTTGTTCAGCGGCACGTCGTCCATTTGGCCTTCGTTGACGGCATAAATGGAAAGACCCATTTGTGCGATCGACATCGGAGCGTACTGTTTTTGTTTCATCAATTCGGTCACGCGCTGGCCGCGTTCCAATTGTTTGCGGGTGGCTTCGTCGAGATCGGAGGCGAACTGGGCGAATGCTGCCAATTCACGGTACTGCGCGAGCGAGATACGAATACCGCCCGACAGTTTTTTCATGATGTTGGTTTGCGCTGCACCACCGACGCGGGACACCGAAATACCGGCGTTGACCGCAGGACGGATACCAGCGTTGAACAGATCGGTTTCCAGGAAGATCTGGCCGTCGGTGATCGAAATCACGTTGGTCGGAACGAAGGCGGAAACGTCACCGGCTTGGGTTTCGATGATCGGCAATGCGGTCAGCGAACCGGTCTTGCCTTTCACGGCACCGTTGGTGAATTTCTCCACGTATTCTTCGTTGACGCGAGCTGCGCGTTCCAGCAAACGGGAGTGCAAATAGAACACGTCGCCGGGATACGCTTCGCGACCTGGAGGACGACGCAGCAACAGCGAAATTTGACGATAAGCCACGGCTTGCTTGGACAGATCGTCATAAACGATCAGGGCGTCTTCGCCGATGTCGCGGAAGTATTCGCCCATCGTGCAACCCGCGTAGGCGCTGATGTATTGCATGGCCGGGGATTCGGAAGCGGTTGCGGCAACGACAATCGTATGGGCCAATGCGCCGTTGTCTTCAAGACGACGTACGACGTTGGCAACGGTCGAGGCTTTTTGACCAATCGCAACGTACACGCACTTAACGCCGGTACCTTTCTGATTGATGATGGCATCGATCGCCATCGCGGTTTTACCGGTTTGACGGTCACCGATGATCAGTTCGCGCTGACCGCGACCGACGGGAATCATGGCATCAACCGATTTGTAACCGGTTTGTACAGGCTGAGACACCGATTTACGCCAGATCACGCCCGGTGCCACTTTTTCTACTGGAGCAGATGAAGTCGCGTTCAATGGGCCTTTGCCGTCGATTGGCTCGCCGAGTGCGTTCAGTACGCGACCAAGCAATTCCGGACCGGTAGGGACTTCCAGGATGCGGCCGGTGGTTTTCGCGGTATCGCCTTCGCGGATGTTTTTGTAGTCACCCAGCACGACCGAACCGACCGAATCACGCTCGAGGTTCAGAGCCAGTGCGTAGGTGTTGTTCGGCAATTCAATCATTTCGCCTTGCATCACATCGGCCAGGCCGTGGATACGCACGATACCGTCGGAGACGGAGGTAACAGTGCCTTCATTACGCGCTTCGGCGGCCAGTTTGACCTTTTCGATGCGGGTCTTGATCAGTTCGCTGATTTCGGACGGATTGAGCGTTTGCATGGGTGAGTCCTCAGCCGGTGTGACCCGGTTGTTTCAAAAGTTAGTTCGTTAAGCTCGCGTGCAAGCGAGCCAGTTTGGTTTTAATCGAGCCATCGATCACGACGTCGCCGGTATTGATCACCACGCCGCCAATCAAGCTTTCATCGACATGCGCGGTGATTTCCACTTCGCGGTCGAAACGCTTTTTCAGCGCGGTACGCAATTGCGTCAGCTCGGCGGCATCCAGTGTTTTTGCCGAGGTGACGCTGGCCTTTACCACGCGCTCTGCATCCGCTTTCAACTCGTCGAACAAGGCGGCGATTTCCGGAAGCAATTGCAGGCGGCGATTATCGGCAAGCACAGCCAAAAATTGCTGATAGCTTGCATCTGCATCACCGGGAGGGCTCAACAATTCATTGATCACTGTTGATGCAACACGTGGATCGCCAAGTGCATTTTTGACGGCAGGCAATTCGGCGGCAATCGCCGTAAATCCGAGTGCTTGCGACCATTGTGCGAGACGGCTTTGCTCACGCGCAATCGAAAATGCGGCGCGAGCATAAGGGCGGGCAAGGGTAAGGGCTTCGCTCATGATCCGGCTCAGATTTCAGCAGCGAGTTCGTCCAGCAACGCCTTGTGGGCATTGATGTCGATTTCACGCTTGATCAGTTTTTCAGCGCCTTGAACGGCCAGTGCCGACACTTGCTTGCGCAGGTCTTCGCGGGCTTTCGTGGTCGCCGCGAGAATGTCGGCCTGTGCGGCCGCTTTCTGGCGATTGCCTTCAACGATGGCTTCCTGCTTGGCGGCATCGATAATTTGATTTCCGCGGGCTTCGGCCTGTGCAATGATTTCCGCGGCTTTGCCACGGGCTTCACGCAATTGTTCGTTGACGCGTTCTTCGGCTTGCGCGAGCTCCGACTTGCTGCGATCAGCAGCGGCCAGACCTTCGGCAATTTTGGCTTGACGCTCTTCAATAGCCGCCATGATGTGCGGCCAACCGAATTTCATCACCAACCAAGCGACCGAGAAAAACGCGGCGCATTGGATGATCAGTGTGATATTGGGATCCATAACCTACTCCTGTTGGCCGACAGCACAATGCCGTCGGCTT
>JAKQKT010000356.1 GCA_029560515.1 Pseudomonadota bacterium | reverse complement strand
GACCGACGAATACAAGCAACTGCTTGAAGTCATTCGCGCCCTGATTGAAATTCTGGAAAACCCGAATCGCCTGCTTGAAGTCATCCGCACCGAATTGGCGAATCTGAAAGAAGAGTTCGGCGATGTGCGTCGTACCGAAATTCGTCCGAGCGAAGAGGATCTGGATGTTCTCGATCTGATCGTTTCCGAAGATGTTGTTGTTACGCTTTCGCATTCCGGCTATGCAAAACGTCAACCCGTCACTGCATATCGCGCCCAAAAACGTGGCGGCAAGGGCCGTTCGGCTACGGCGGTTAAAGACGAGGACTTCATCGAGCGTCTGTGGGTAGTCAACACGCATGACACCCTGCTGACGTTCACCAGTGCCGGCCGCGTGTTCTGGCTGAAGGTTTACCAATTGCCGGATGCGGGTCCAAATTCGCGCGGTCGCCCGATCATCAACTGGATACCGCTGGAAGAAGGCGAAAAAGTGCAAGCGGTCTTGCCGGTACGCGAGTTTACCGAAGATCAATTCGTGTTCTTCGCAACCCGCGACGGTACCGTGAAGAAAACACCGTTGACCGAATACTCGCGTCCACGCGTCAACGGCATCTGGGCGATCAGCCTGGATGAAGGCGATGGCCTTGTGGATGTGCAACTGACCGATGGCAAGCGCGACATCATGATGTTCGCTTCCAACGGTAAGGCTGTTCGTTTCGATGAAGCCAGCGTTCGCTCGATGGGCCGTACTGCGACCGGCGTTCGCGGCATGAAGTTGTCGACTGGCGAAAAAGTGATGAGCCTGATCGTGGTCGAAGGCGAGGGCGATATTCTGACCGCCAGCGAAAACGGTTTCGGCAAGCGTACCGAGCAATCGGCGTTCCCGAAAAAAGGCCGCGGTACGCAGGGCGTGATCGCCTTGCAAACCAGCGAACGCAATGGCCGTTTGGTAGGTGCGATCCAGTTGACAGAAGCGCATGAAATACTCTTGATTTCCGATCAGGGTACGATGGTTCGCACGCGGGCTTCTGAAGTGTCGCAGGTGGGCCGTAATACCCAGGGTGTGACCTTGATGCGTGTCGCCGAGAACGAAAAACTGATCGCGGTCGAAAGTATCGAAGCACTGGAAGATACCGATGAGTCGCTTGAGGTCATTCCCGGCACGGAATTACCGCCAGTCGGTGATTCGCCTGATACAGCTGCACCTGATTTGAATTGAGTGTCGTAGGGGCGCTGCTTGCTGCGCCGTGTGTGATCTAGGATGCATGGCTGCAAGCTGCGTTGCTACTGAATGAAATCCCGGCTTTCCGAGCCGGGATTTTTTTGCCTGAATTGCAGCCTGAACACTGTTTTTTAACCAACGTTTGCGTATGCTGCGACTACGTCCACGAGGTTTCTATGCCCCTTTCAAAATCTTTACGCATTTTTCCGTTTTTTCTTCTTTTTTCGCTCGCTTTCTCTACACATCTGTTTGCCCAGACCATCGAACGCAGTTCCGACGCGCAACGTATTTCAAAAGCGCGTGATGCGGTTTTGCCTGTGGTCGTCAGTATCCTGACCGTGCGGCAGGATTATCAGCAGGGAGAGCCCGTACTTTCGGTATCGAGTGGCAGCGGCACGGTCATTTCTGCCCAGGGCCATATCGCGACGAATGCGCATGTCACGCAAAACGGAAAATCATTCCGGATCGTTTTTTTTGACGGGCGGGAATTACCGGCAAAATTGATCGGTACCGATACTGCTTCCGATCTTGCCGTCTTGCAGGTCATTTCACCGGCTCCAGAGGCTTTTGCTTTCGCGAAATTTGCCGATAATCTCGATGACCTCACGCCAGGTGACACGGTACTCGCCATGGGGGCGCCTTGGGGACTGTCTAATTCGATGAGTGCAGGCGTGGTCAATAATCCTCGTCGCTTGCTGGTGTCGCTGTTTGATGACGAAGCCGATTACGAGGATCGGCTCGGCATTGATGAACCTACCGGTCGTTACTACGCCTGGATTCAACACGATGCGGCGATCGCCCCCGGAAATTCAGGTGGCCCCTTGGTCGATCTGAACGGACGAATCGTCGGCGTGAACACCCGAGGCATGATTGTTGGCGGCGACCTCGCTTTTGCGATTCCAGGGCCCGATGCGGGAAGCGTCGTGCAGAGACTGATCGCGAATGGCGAAATCCGGCGTGTGGCTTTGGGTTTTCGATTACGTTCGCTCAAAGGCACGCGTTACACATCGGGCGTGCTGATCAATGCGATCGAACGCAAATCACAGGCAGATAAGGCGGGGCTGCAGGCAGGCGACCGCATCGTCAGCCTCAATGGCGAAGTAGTAACAGCATTGCAACCCGTTGATGTGCCTGCATTGCAAAGGCGTATTGCCGAACTGCCGATTGGCAGTCAGGTTGTCTTGAAAATCGAACGCAGTGATAAAGTCATCGAGATAAAACTGAAAGCCGATGCACAACCGAAAGCACGTGGTGATGATCTGGCTTCCTCCCCATTCGGCATTTCGGTAACCGAGCTTACCCAACCAATGGGTCGGCGGCGGCAACTGGATGACGATAGCGGCTTGTTGATCACCGGTATTCGTCCTGGCGGAGCTGCGGCGATTGCCCGTCCAAAACTCGAGCCAGGCGACATTATTCGCAAGATCGATGGACAAGCCGTGAGTAATGTTTCCCAGCTGTCCGGCATTGTGGTGGCAGCCAACTCCGAGAAATATTATCTGCTGGATGTTGAACGTGATGATGAAAAAATCGTCTCGTTGATCAAGCCGGAATCCAACGACAAAGTTCGCATACCGCTTCCGGAATTACCGCAATCCTGGTCGGGCGTGGAAGTTCAGGCCATCAGCAATTCGCTGGCTAAGGACATGAAGCTGGGTTCGTCAGGTTATCGGATCACGCGCCTCTATCCCAATAGCCCGCTGGCAAAGGCGGGAGCAAAAATCGGCGACTTGCTCACTGGCTTGCAAGGAGAGAAATTGAAGCCTGCCAATGACTCCGCGTCGGAACCCTTTCATCAAGCAGTACGCGACGTCATTCCCGAAACGGAAATTCAATTTGATGCTTTGCGAAATTCACAGCCCATCAGTTTCAAACTCAGTTTCCTGCCTTCGCCCATCAGTTCTGCGGGTTTGAAAACATTGAACTTGAGTAAGTTGCGTGCAGAAATTCGCGAACTTGGTTTTTATGACCGGGTCAACGGTCATTTGCCGATCAGTCAAACGGGTGTGATTCTCGATGGCGTCGAATCCGGCGGTCCGGCGGGTCTCGCTCATTTGCAGCGTTCGGACATCGTGATACGTGTTGGTAAAAGCAATGTCGACAATGTTGAAGCATTGCGCAAAGCGCTTGACACTGCACTGGCAACGAAATCCTCCGCTCTCATACCGATTATCGTGATTCGTGGCAGCGAGAATCGCGTTCTCTATCTCGATCCATATTGGCTCGGCAATTAATCAAGGAAATTGGCAATGTTCAATAGAAATAATCGGGTAAATGTTTTTGTCAGTATTTTGTTACTTGCCCTCACATGCAACGTGCACGCACAAAGTTTCAGCGACTACCGGCCGGTTTACAAAGCGATGGTGCAGAAGCACGGCGATGCTGTCGTCACCGTAAAATTTGTGATGGCCATCAATTCCGCAGGAAAGGAACAGCGTATCGAAGATCGCACCCAGGCAATTGTCGTAAGCAGTGACGGTTTACTGCTGGTGCCTGATCGCGCGGTGAGTTTTGATTTTTCCGCCATGGCGGGAGGCAAGCAGGGTGAAGCAGGCATGGTGGCGAAGTCCAGTGAGTTTCGCGTGCGATTGGTGGATAGTGAAGATTGGTTGGCGGCAGATTTGGTAACTCGTGATTCAGCACTTGGGCTCGCATGGCTGAGGATTCGGAATTCCCCAAAGAATCTGCATTTCGTTGATTTGTCCCAAGGTGGCAAACCTGAACCTGGCATGGAGTTTTTCACCTTGCTGCGCACCAACGAGGAGTCCGGCTCTGTGCCCTTGTGGCGCCCAGGCGTCATCATGGGCGAAACACGCGTCCCCAAGCTGACGTATCTGGTCGATGGCATGCCGGGGCTGGCTTTCGATATTGCCGGTAAACCCCTGGGCTATGTCGACGTCAACTTTTCTTCCATTTCGGCTGCCAGAAGTGCCATGGGTCTGGATATGGCAAACAGCACTCTGCAGCTGACGCCTATCGACAAAGTGGCTTATGCAACGGCACAAGCTGCCAAATTACCGGTGGCCGCTGCCGCCAATTAATTGCGTACATAGTCTCCAGAAGGGCGTTTAACGATTTTATAACTAAAGTTAAATGAAAGTTAAACGCCTTTTTTAGTACCTATTGGCAGCCATCACAGTCAGCCTATACTCGCATCACTTTCAGGGAGCCCAGCATGTCTAGATATAAACGTTTTTTCAGCCGCCTTATCGCGGCTTTTTTTGTGTCTTTTTTCATGCTTTTTTGTCTCGCGGGCTGCCAAGGGGATAAAAATCAGGTGCCCGAGCTACAAGGCAAGAATTCGGCGATCGATGTCAGGGAAACCGTCGTGGGTTTTGGGCTGATCTCGGCTACGCGCAGCAAAGCATCGGACGAAGTGGCGATCCTGCTGCAATTTTCGCAACCTTTGGCGAGCGCCCAGGAATTCGATAAATACATCGTCGTGAAAAACGAGAAAAACGAAGTTGTCAAAGGCAGCTGGGTGCTGGCTGAAAACAATATGCATCTGCGCTTCCCGTATGTGGACGCCAGCCAGAATTACACTGTCATCGTTCGCGCCGGTTTAATGGCTGCAGATGGTAAAACGCTCGGCAAGGAAGAAGAAAGAAAAGTATTCACGGGCCCGCTTGAACCTGCAGTCGGTTTTGCCTCGCAGGGCAGTGTATTGCCAGCGAAGGAATCCCGAGGCCTGCCTCTGGTATCGGTCAATGTTCCGGAAGTCGACGTCGAGTTTTATCGCGTCTATGACAAGGAAGTCGCCAATTTTCTGAGCACTTATCAGCGCGGCGGCCGTCGCAGCAACTGGGAGCTGGGCGAGAACAGTTACGATTACAGCGATGACGAGAGCGGCGAGCGTGGTGGCTTGGCACGCTATGCAGAATCGGTTTATCTCAATCGTTTCATTCTTGGTGGTGCTGAAAACGAGCGTCAAGTCAGCTATTTGCCGATTCAGGATATCGAAGAATTGCAAAAACCCGGCGTTTATTTCGCGCTGGTAAAGAAAGTCGGCAGTTTCAATGAAAGCTATGACACGGCGGTCTTCTACGTAAGCGATATCGGTCTGCACGTTCGCGCCTACAAGGACAAGATATACGTACATACCGCATCCTTGCAGACAGGCGCGGCGTTGTCCGATGTTGAAATTTCAGTGCTTGGCAAGAAAGGCGAAACAGCGGTTAAAGCCGAAACGGATTCCAATGGTGATGCATTGATTGCCTACACCTTGAAGGCTGAAGAAGCCTTGATTGCAAAGCGTTCCAGCGATATTTCGGTCATGTCCTTCAACCAGCCGGCATTGGATTTGTCGGAATTCGCCGTCTCCGGTCGCAAACAGGCGTGGTTCGATGTTTTCGCCTGGTCGGGCCGCGATTTGTATCGTCCGGGCGAAACACTGCGATTATCCGCCCTGATGCGTAACTATGATGGCCGCGCGATCAAATCACAGCCACTGTACTTGACCTTGCGCCAGCCTGATGGCCGTGCACTGATCGAAACCAGACTGGCCGAAAAACAGCAGGGTTATTTCGAATGGCAGCAGGCACTGCCTTCGGATGCAGCGACCGGTTTGTGGAAAGTCGAATTCCGCACGGCCCCTGGTGCGGGTGACGTGGTGGAAGGCATGTCGATACACGTCGAAGAGTTCCTGCCGGAACGCATGAAGCTTGAAATGTCCTCCGCTCAAGCCGTTATCAAGCCCAAGGAAGCTCTCAATCTGAAAGTGGATGCTGCCTATTTGTATGGCGCTCCTGCAGACGGAAATCGCTTCACGGCGCGTATGTACGTACTGAATGAAGAACATCCGGTTGAAAAATTCAGTGATTTCTCATTCGGCGACAGCACGATTAAATATCCGAAAAACAATGACGATGTCATCGACCAGACGCTGGATGCAAAAGGAAAACTGCAAACCGCTTTGGCGTTGCCCGAAGAAGTCAAAGGCAATTCGCCGGTATCGGTTATCGTTCAAGGCAGTGTCTACGAAAGTGGCGGTCGCACGGTAAGTCGCTCGCTCAAGCGCACAATGTGGCCAGCAGGCAGTCTGATCGGCGTGCGACCTCTTTTCGATGCCGCCGATGGCGCGCCTTCAGAAAACACAGCAGCGTTCGAATTGATTCGAAGCGATCTGGCTGGAAAGCTTTCCGCCGCTCCGGTAACCGTCAATCTGGTACGTGAAATACGCGATTACCACTGGAATTACAGTGACAGCGGCGGCTGGGGTTACGATTTCACTTCACGCTATCAAACCGTGCAAACGCTCAATAGCCAGACCATGATTAATGGCCGCACCAAAGTGGCGGTCGATGTGGAGTGGGGTGATTACCGGCTGGAAGTGACAGACAAACAGACGGGCTTGATTACCCGCTATCCGTTTTATGCCGGCTGGCGTTGGGATGATCAAAATCGTGGCCTGGATGCACGCCCTGACAAAGTAAAAGTGGCGCTTGATAAAACCGCCTACCAAGTGGGCGACAAAGTAAAAGTGACGGTAACACCACCACATGCCGGACCGGGTGTATTGATTGTCGAAAGTGATCATTTGATGCACACGCAGGCGATCGACGCCAAACCCGGTGCCAGTTTTGAAGTGGTCGTTACAAAAGAATGGCAGCGCCATGATGTCTACATCACGGCGTTGGTATTCCGTGGCGGTTCGGCGAAAGAAAAAATCACGCCAGCGCGTGCCATTGGTGTTGCCCATGTTCCGATGACTAGCGCCAATCGTGAAGTGGCTGTCAGTGTTGTCGCACCGAAACAAACCAAGCCGGAGCAGCCGCTTCCCGTCACGGTCAAAGCACCTGCATTAGCGGGCAAAAAAGCCTGGG
>JAKQKT010000352.1 GCA_029560515.1 Pseudomonadota bacterium | reverse complement strand
CAGCTTGTCGGGCCGCTATTCGGGCCGTCAATGGAACACGCTAGACAATATCGACAGCAACCCGGACGTATTCGGCGGCACTTCCAGCTTCACGGTATTCGATGCCAAAGTCACTCGTCGATTATTTGATGGGCTCAGCCTTGGACTGGGTGTCGATAACCTGACCGATGAAAACTATTTCGTGTTTCATCCCTATCCACGCCGCACTTTCTTTTTGGAACTGCGTTACGGGGAAAATACGCCATGAGTACCGTCATCGAAAATTCAAACCAGTACGCACGTTTCTGGCGCTGGCATTTTTATGCCGCGTTTTTGGTAATCCCGTTTATCCTCTGGCAGGGCATCACCGGTGTAACCTATCTTTGGCATGCCGATATCTCGGATGCCCTGTGGCCAGAGTTGCGTTTTGTAACACCCGGCAAAATGCGTTCATCCCTCGATGATCAATTCAATGCCGCCATCGCCGTAAATGCCGGTGAAAAGCCGAAACTGATCAAGATCAGTGGCGAAGCAAATCGCAGCACGCAGTTTGTGTACGAACATGAAAACGGTTTGAGTTCGCCGACGTTTGTCGATCCCTATTCCGGAAAAGTATTGGGCAGCGTATCGCCCACTACCTGGCTACCGGGTTTGACGCGCGAACTGCATGGCGGTTGGCCATTCGGCAAGCCCGGTTCCTGGTGGCTGGAGCTGGGAGCCTGCTGGTGCATCGTGATGGTATTGACCGGCATCTATCTGTGGTGGCCGCGTAAAAACAAAGGCATGGCAGGCGTGCTTTATCCAAGGTTGCGGGCAGGCTCGCGCGTGTTCTGGAAAGATTTGCATTCAGTGGTTGGCATCTGGTTTTCATTCTTGTTCCTGGCCTTTCTGGTCACCGCATTGCCATGGACGGATTTCTGGGGCAATCAGATATTGAAACCGATTCAGCGCATGACAAACCAGACTGCGCCTGCAGGTTTAGGCTTTTCACATCATGCCAATACCCACTCGCACCATGAAGGCCATCAAATGATCAGCCTGCAACGTGCGCTGGATATCGCCAATGCCGAAGGCTTGCAAGGCGATCTGGAAATACGATTGAAATCTGCCGGCGAACCGATTGTCGTTGTCATGAAAAAAGGCCGCGCCGCGAACGAACGCACCGTGCAAATCGATCCCGTCAGCGGCAATGTACTTGCGCGGGTCTCTTGGCGTGATTATCCAATCGTACCCAAAGCCATTTCGACGGGCGTTGATCTGCACGAGGGCACTTTCTTCGGACGTGCCAACCAGATTTTCAATTCTCTCGTAGTGTTGGCTTTGTTCTGGCTGGTATTTACCGGCTTCATGGGCTGGTACAAACGCAGGCCCGGCAAAGGCGTGTCAGCGCCTCCGGCAACGCAACGCGCCTGGCCGAAATGGCTGCCGTACGTGGCCATCACGCTTTGCATCGCAATGCCGCTACTCGGCCTGAGCGTATTGCTCGTCTGGCTGATGGATCGCTTCGTACTTGGCATTTTCCGCGGACTCCAGGGAGCTCGATCATGACCAATTTCATCCTGATGGCGATGGCTTTTACCGCGGCATCCGGCGTAATGATTATCTACGCCCTGATCAGCATGACGCGCCCAAAAACACACCTGAAAAAACGCAAACCTTTCAGCCTGTTCGATTCGATTTAAACCACATCCACTTTGGAGTAACGATCATGCAAAAACGAATCAGCC
>JAKQKT010000336.1 GCA_029560515.1 Pseudomonadota bacterium | reverse complement strand
TATCTTCGATTTCCTGTTGACCGCTGCGGCGATTGGCATTTTGTACAAGGAAAACGCCTCCATATCCGGCGCTGAAGTTGGTTGCCAGGGTGAAGTGGGCGTCGCCTGCTCAATGGCGGCGGGCGGCCTGACTGCTGCTCTGGGTGGAAGCCTGGGGCAAGTGGAAAATGCGGCCGAAATCGGCATGGAACACAATCTTGGGCTCACCTGCGACCCCATCGGTGGCCTGGTCCAGATTCCCTGCATTGAACGCAATGCAATGGGCGCCGTGAAGGCAATCAATGCCAGCCGTATGGCCTTGCGAGGCGACGGCAAGCACCGGGTTTCACTGGACAAGGTCATTAAAACCATGCGCGACACAGGGCGCGACATGGCCGAAAAATATAAAGAGACTTCACGCGGCGGCCTGGCAGTCAATGTCATCGAATGCTGATATAGAATGATCCCAGCGGCTTGATTTCGGAGCCGCATCGGCGCATAAAACGAGTATCGCAGCGACAGGATGGCGCATGACGCGGGTAATACTTTTTATTGTTCTGTATCTGCTCGGCGCCTACCTTGCCGATCAATTCATTCATGCGCCCGGGCAAGTGGCACTTTTCTGGCCCGCCTCCGGCTTGGCCATCGGTTTTTTGATTCGCTACGGCCTGCGCTGGATAGTTCCGTTGATGGTGGCAATCCTGCTGATGCATATTCTGATCAGCCCGGTTCCAGAAACCTTCCTGCTTTTTTCAATTGCCAGCAATGCCATCGGCGGATCGCTCGGCGCGATTTACGTACGCAATAAAAACCTGCCGACATATATCTCGGTCCGCAGCGGCTTTGTCCTGTTGCGCGGCGGCATCATCATGGCGGCCACGAGTGCACTGATTGGCACGCTCGGATTGTACGTCTCGGGCATGATTGCCAGCGATATGTTGTGGCCCGCATTTGCAAAATGGGGCATGGGTGACCTGCTGGGGATTATCAGCGTTGCGCCCACTGTCTTCTTGTTAACAACCGAGCCATCCACCAATCCCGACCAGCCCTTGAATGGAGACTATGCAAGGCTGCGTGAAAAAATCACCTGGTCGATTTTATTGTTCTCCACCTATGCTCTGGTTTTTCTGGGCGGCGCGAGTGGCAGCGATTACGCGCTCGGCCTTTCTGCATTGCCGATCGCGCTCATCATCTGGAGCGCCATTCGTTTTCAGCCGGTCTGGACGGCAGCCGGCATCACGGTCACCATCCTGATCCTGACTTCCATGACCGGATTCGGCATGGCTGGATTCAAGCCGCCAGACCAGCTTCTCGATGCCGCCTTGCTGCTCACCTTTCTGTGTCTCATTTCCACCATTCCGCTGGTACTGGTGGCGGCGAATCATGAAAACCGGATCGCCACGCGAAAAATGATTCGGCGTGCCACCACGGACAGCGCGACAGGCCTTGCCAATAGAACCGCCTTCGAAGAAGCCACCCGCGAAGCATTAGGCCGCAGTGGCCTGCCGCAGACGCTTGCCTATCTGGATCTGGATCATTTCACTCTGGTCAACGACACCGCCAGCCACGCTGCCGGCGACGAACTTTTGCAGGGTATCGCATCCCTGCTCGTTACCAAATTGCATACCGGCGATCGTTTGTTTCGCATTGGCGGCGATGAGTTTGCCTTGTTACTGCTTTGCGAAGGCAAGGAAGCAGAATTGCGCTGCCAGCGCATACTGGATGCCATCGAAGCTTTCCGGATTGGCTGGTCATCGAACATGATTTCCACGACTGCCAGCATCGGTATGGTGACCTTGCGACCCGGACAGAGCGAATTTGCCGCATTGCTTTCACAGGCGGATGCCGCTTGCTTCACTGCAAAGGAACTTGGCGGCAATCGTGTCTTTATTTCCAGCCAAACCGAAACACATTCGCAGGATCGTACCGAGGCCATGCGCTGGGCCGTACGCATACGCGATGCATTGAACCAGAACCTGTTTGAAATCGATTGCCAGACGATTACTTCGCTAAAAAATCCGAGCGAGCGCGGTCGCTATTTTGAAATACTGCTTCGCATGCGTGACCCGATGACCGGGCAACGCCTGCTGCCCGGCTATTTCATTCCTGCCGCAGAACGTTTCCACCTCGGCACCCAGATAGACCGGCATGTTGTCGAATTGGTGCTGGGCTGGATGGAAAAACACCCGGAGGCTGCCGAAACCGTCAGCGGCTGCTCCATCAATCTGACCGCTGCTTCCATGGTCGATGACAGCTTTTCGCAATTCCTGAAAACGCGCATTCTGACTTCGAGTTTTTCAGCAAGAAAAATTATTTTCGAAATCACCGAAACCAGCGCGGTACGCGATCTCTCCCGTGCACAAAATCTTATCAATGATATGCGCGCGCTGGGTTGCCGATTCGCACTCGATGATTTCGGCACGGGCTTCTGTTCCTTCAATTACCTGCGAAACCTCGATGTCGATTATTTCAAGATCGACGGCAGCTTCGTGCGGGATTTGCAAAGCTCCTCCCTTTCCACGGCCGTGATCAAATCGATTACCGATATCGCCCACGTACTCAACAAAAAGACCACGGCAGAGCACTGCGAAAGCGAGGCACTGGCCGAAATCCTGCTGAGCCTGAACGTGGACTATGCACAGGGTTTCGGCATCCACGAACCTGAACCCATCGACGAGTATTTTTCGGCAATAAACACTAAACTTGCCGGATGAAGAAACGTTTTCGATACGCCGCTATCGGTGGAATTTTCGGTTTGCTCACTATCGGCCTCTGGCTTCAGGCAAGCACATCGGCCGACAAGGGCATATCCGCATCGCGCAAAAAAATCGCATGGCACAAGTCCGTCGCCGGCAACAAAGCCGCCGGGCAAGCCCTGCCTTCGCTATCGGGCAATGAAATTGAATTCGAAACCATCGATGGCATCGTCTATGTCTACGTGAACAATCGCCTGTCCGGACCGATGCAGGTGCAACTGAGCGAAGGCAGCTCAAGTCGCAATACCGAAGCCTGGCCCTCGCTGCCTGTCAGTTATGTACTCGAA
>JAKQKT010000130.1 GCA_029560515.1 Pseudomonadota bacterium | reverse complement strand
TGATTCAAGTGGGATATGCCTTCGTGATGGGTTGTGCGCTTTACGCGTCAATGCGGATATCCGGCACCATTTTTTTGCCCGTCGTCATGCATGCGCTCTGGGATTTTTCGACGTTCACGGCAAAGACGGGCGTGGCGACCGAAGGCTTGCAACTAGGTATCGCGCTATTTTTGTTCCTTACCGTTTTATTGACGCTATCGGTTGTCATCTGGGCATTTTGGCAGTTGAGACGGCGCCGTGTCGCGTTCGGTAATTGAATTCCGTAATTTTACTTTCAGACCGGTGGGGGAAAATGAAATGGCATGCAACAAGCGGTCAATGCACGAAATGCGACACATGAAAGCGGCACTTGTGATGGCAGTTTCCATTGCACTGGCAGCGTGCGGCGATAGTGGAAAAACAAATGCCGATTCGAACGTATCCTCGGCGGCGAGTGCCGAGCCGGTTCAGACGGCTCAAGTCGTTGCCGCGGTCGAGCCGATAGCGGCGGAAAATTCGAATCCCAGTTTCGATTGCACGAAGGCCGATAGCTCGGCGCAGGGACTCGTTTGCAAAGATGCCAATCTTGCCGCCCTTGATCGCGAAGTTGACCGCCTTTTCCAACTTGCGAAAAACGGAAAATCCCTCACTGAAGAGCGCCGCAAGGAATTGCTTGCGCTGCAGCGTGGCTGGATAAAAGGACGTGACGATTGCTGGAAATCTGATGATCTTCGCTACTGCATCGTCGACAGTTATGTGTCGCGGATTCATGAATTACGGCAAGGCTATGCGGAAGCAAGGTCCGAAGATGCCAAGGGAATCAGCGAAGGGCCTGCGGCATTGAAATGTGAGGGGCTCGATGCCTTGGTGAGTGTTACGAGGGTGAAGTCATCACCGCTCAGCGTCTTCCTTGGCTGGACGAATCGCTGGGTTGTTCTTGAAGCTGGCAAAGACGGTTCGGGTTATGCCGGCAAGGCTTTCGACGGAACGTTTCGATTATCGGTGAAGGATGCAGATCTGCTGTTTGAACAGCCGGACAAATCGGTTTTTAAATGTGTGGATGAGCCAACGGGCTAGCGATGTATTGCATGTCGGAAGAGGCAAGTCTGTAATGGTTTTGTGTGATGGCGGGTTGGTGATGTGGGAGATGCAAAAGAAGATTCACAATGCATTGGCCGTCTCGGTCAGTGCCAATTCAATTCTCAAGTGGAGGGGCAGCGTATGGTTTTTATCAAGGCAATGGCAGTCACAATCACAATGGTCTTCGCAGGTTCGGTGCTTGCGAAGACTTCCGATAAACCCATCGACACTCCACAGCGCTTGCTCGAGCGCATGGATCGCAATATCGATGGCAAGATAAGTTTTGAAGAATATCGAAACGCGATGGTGCGACGTTTCGATGCACGCGACAAGAATGGTGACGGGGTGCTTGAAGGCAAGGAATATCCAAAAGATTGGCTGGCCGGTGCCGATACGATGGCCGCGAACGGCAAGCTGACATGGGACGAATTTGGCGAAGCCCTGCAACCGGTGTTCGACCAGTACGATGCCGACAAGGATGGCCTGCTCGATACCAATGAAATTGCAGCATTCGCTGCAGCACGCAAAGCCAAAGAGGAGTCCAAGTAATGAATATCAAATCCGTGTTTTCACTTCTGCTGGTCGGCGCTGCGTTTCTCTGTGGTTCGTCAGTGGCGAAGGCCGATACCATTCGTTGCGAATCGAATGGCGGCAATTACAAGGTCTGTTCAGTCGATACCCGGGGCGGGGTGCGTCTGTCGCGACAATTGAGTTCCCAGGGCTGCTGGCAAAACGATACCTGGGGCTATGATCGCAATCGTATCTGGGTGGATCGTGGCTGCCGCGCCGAATTTTGGGTAGGTGACCGTAATTCGGGTTCGTCCAATAACAAGGTGGCCGGGGCCGTGGCATTGGGAATTGTTGCTGCGGCAATCATTGCCAATAAAAACAAGAACGACCGCGACGACTATCGGGATGACAACCGCTATGACGGTTATGATGATCGCTACGATAATTACGGTGGTAATCCGCGCCGGACTTTCCGTTGCGAGTCGAAGGGCAATCAATACAATTATTGCAGCCTGCCGACACGTGGCCATGTGGAAATATACAAGCAACTGAGTTCCAGCAGTTGCACTTATGGACGTTCATGGGGCTCCGACCGAAATCGCGTCTGGGTCAGCAATGGTTGCAGGGCCGAGTTTGCCGTGTATTGATCATTGAACATCACGAAAAAAAGCCCACCGCAAGGTGGGCTTTTTAATGGGCGAGACTCGATTTCACACGGCAGGATTGGTTTGTTGCCTGCGCCAGAACGGTTGAATGATGCGATTCTGTTGTCTGGCCCTGATGATGAACAATATGCCGGCGACCAGACACACCATGACGGCGATGATGGAGGCCTCAACGCCAAATTCTCCGCCAGTGAGCAATGCGGGGCCGATGATTTTGGCCTTGATGACACCGGGTAAATCGATGTTGCCGGAAACGACGCTGGAAAAAATACCGGCTTGCGTGAAATTCCAGGCGATGTGGATGCCGATACATAGCCAGAGCCGGCGCGTCAGCATATAGGCAGCGCCGAGCATGATGCCGGCTTCGATGATGATGGATACGGCGCCAACCAATGTCGCATGCGGATTGACCAGATGGATCAATCCGAATACGCAGGCGGAAATCAGCAGTGCAATCCAGCTACC
>JAKQKT010000313.1 GCA_029560515.1 Pseudomonadota bacterium | reverse complement strand
GCGCCCTTTGTCCGTCAGTAAACAAGCCGTAACGCGAACCGACATGCCGGCGACCGGGACGCGCATCGAGCAAAAAGAGAGGACGCGTCAGCGAATTTGCGACGCCGCCCTAAGCCTGATTGGCCAAGGCCGCAGCTTTACATCCTTGAGCCTGCGTGAGATTACCCGCGAGGCCGGCATCGTTCCCGCTGCGTTTTACCGGCATTTCAGCGATATGGATCAGCTCGGTTTGGCGCTGGTCGAAATGGGCGGTGTCACGCTGCGTCGTTTATTGCGTGAAGCCCGACGTGATGGCATTCCACCGACCGACATGTTGCGCGGCTCGGTGCTGATCTATAAACGCTTCGTCGAAGAGCGCAGCCTGGTATTCCGCTTCATCGCCGGAGAACGCGGCGGCGGCTCGCAGGTATTGAGAAGCGCGATTCGCACCGAAGAAAGCCACTTCGCCTCCGAAATGGCACAGGATCTGCGGGCACTCGGAACACTGACCGATCTTTCCACGCCGAGCCTGCAAATGATTTGTGGACTGGTAGTGACCACGATGTTGAATGCCGCTTCCGATATTCTGGATTTGCCGAAAGCGCAGGCGCGCGCTGAAAAAGAGATGGTCGATAATTTCGTCCGGCAGCTGCGCGTGATTTTCATCGGTGCCCGCTATTGGAAAGAACCGTAAAACGGGATGAATGGCATACGACAAGACTTTTCTTAAGGCCTAAGCTGGAACGATAGATCAATATCGGCAGGCGCATGCAATTTCAACAGGGACAATTTCTCGGCAATTACCAGAAACGACGCGAATCCTTTGGCGTGAGCATTGCCGAAATGACGCCGACCGTTCCCGAGCACGATGTCGAAACCCATACGCATGACGATGCCCATTTCCTGTTGCTGATGGACGGATTGTATTTAAGCAGTGCACGCGGCATGCCGGATATCTGTAATGAAACCGCGATCATCATGAATCCGCCCGGGACCCGGCATCGTGATTGTTTCAGGGGAACTCATGGCCGTTTTCTGACCGTGTCGATGTCCGGCGAAGATTGGCGAGCCGCCACAAAAGATTTTCCGGTCGGCGATTACGCGCTGCGGATGGATGCAACGGCCTTGTTGTCGGCTTATCGCATTTGGCGCGAACTGCATCAATGGGATGATGCGTCGGCATTGGTGATTGAAGCGGAAAGCCACACGCTTTTTTCCGAAGCGCGTCTTGCCAATAAACAAGTTGAATGCCCGGCACCGCAATGGCTTGCAAGGACTCGCGAGCTTCTGCGCGATACCAGTCTTGAAACACCCCGCTTTTCCGAGTTGGCAAAAACCGCCGACCTGCATCCGGTCTATTTTGCCCGTGCATTTCGTCATCGTTATGGTTGTTCGCACGGAGAATATTTGCGGCGTTGCCGACTCGAGCGCGCCACCGGTTTGCTGCGTGACAAACGATTGTCGCTGGCCACGATTGCGATGCAGTGCGGTTTTGTCGATCAAAGCCACTTCAATCACAGCTTTCACCAGACATACCGGGTCAGCCCCGGCGAATTTCGACTCATGGCCAAACAGGAAGCCATGGTTCACTGCATACAAGACGCGAAGCGAGCGGTTTGCTAATTTGCCTCCGTCATCAAAAAGGAATCACCATGTTATTGCTGAAACGTTTATCCCTCGCCATGCTGCTTGGAATGATGGCATTGCCTGCGGTTGCCGCGACGCCCAACTTCGATGAAGTCACCAAATCGGTGAAAGCCGGCGAGTTCATGAAAATCACCAGCATCGTCGTCTCGCGCGACGGCAAGATCGTGTACGAGGAATATTTCGATGAAGGTGGCGCCGAAGCGCGCCGCAATACCCGTTCGTCGACCAAGACCATCGCAGGCATGTTGACCGGACTGGCCATTGCCGATGGCAAATTACCCAACCAGCAGGCGACCATCCTGCCGTATCTGTCGGCGAAACATCCAGTGATTCAAAACAATGACCCGCGCAAGGCAGCGATCACCGTCGAAGATCTGCTGACGATGTCGTCACTGCTCGAGTGTCATGACGAAAACCAGTTCTCGCGCGGCAACGAAGAACGCATGTATCTGGTCGAAGATTGGGTGCAGTTTTATCTGGATCTCCCGATTCAGGGGTTTCCGGCCTGGATGCCGAAGCCGGCCGATTCCAAATACGGCCGCAATATGCGTTATTGCACTGCGGGCGTGACCACGCTGGGTGAAGTGCTGCAAAACGCAACCGGTGAACCGCTACAAAATTATGCCCAACGACGTTTATTCACTCCGCTCGGTATTGAAAAACCGGAATGGCAATTCTCGCCACTCGGATTGGCGCAGGCGGGCGGTGGTCTGGGTTTGCGTAGTCGTGATTTGTGGAAACTCGGACAGCTTTATCTGGATGGCGGAAGTTATCAGGGTAAAAAAATCATTTCATCCGATTGGGTAAAGCAATCGATAGCACCGCACGCCAGCATGGATGAGGAAGCGGGTATCGAGTACGGCTACCTCTGGTGGCGGATGCAATTTCCGGTGAAGGAAAACATCTGGAAATCGTTTTCGATGAACGGTACCGGCGGAAATACGGTGCAGGTATTTCCAGAACAGAAAGTGGTCGTAGTGATAACAACGACAAACTACAACGAACGCCAGCCACATAAAATCACGATCAAATTATTGACCGAGAAAATTTTACCGCAGCTTTGAAGTAGCCCGGGTCATGGCTCCATCTGACCCGGGACAGTCCGCGGTGATGTTGCAACCCGTGTGAGCGTCCCCTGATTTACATCGGGGCAGACATCAGGCGCGAAAACCATCTGGTTCATGGCGTCAGTATTCCCCGGGTCAGATGGAGCCATGACCCGGGCTACGCCACTATGACCAATGGCAGGCTTGACATCTACTAATCTATTAGTACTATACGGGTCGTACTCAGGAGATTTGCATGTCCGACCCGCGTCCTACCGAAGGTGAATTGTCTATTTTGCGTGTGCTTTGGGATCGCAAAGAGCCCTGCACGGTGCGCGAAGTGCATGAAGCGCTGATGCGTAACAAAGACACCGCCTACACGACGGTATTGAAGATGATGACAATAATGTCCGAAAAGGGCCTGGTCACCCGCGATGAATCCGAACGCAGCCATCGTTATGCTGCGGCGTTTCCGGAGCCCACCGTGCAATCGGCGATGTTGAACGATTTGATGCAGCGGGCATTTTCTGGATCGGCTTTGCAATTGGTACAACGCGCACTCGATGGCAATACGGCGAGTTCTGCAGACCTTGATGCCATTTCGCAAATGATTGCGAAAGCAAAAGCCAAGAAGAACAAAGCCTGACGCCTGAGTATCGACATGAACTTCAACCATTCCCTCGAAGCCGTGCTCGCACAAACCCTGCTGCATTCCATGTGGCAGATTGCCGTGCTCGGTCTGCTCGCGGCGTTGCTGCTTGGCTTGCTGCATCGTCAAAGTGCGGCGTTGAAACATTTAGTCGGCATGGCGTTTTTGCTGTTGATGATCGCAGCGCCGGTACAGACATTCCTTTTGCTGACGGCTGAAAACGCTAACGCAGGTACGATGGCGCATACCGACGGCGTGTTGCCCTTATTGCTGCCGGTAATGTTGAATCTGCCACAGGTCACGTCATCGACTTCCGGTTTGGTATTGCCCTGGCTGTGGTGCGTCGGCGTGATCTTTATGTTGTTGCGCTTGATCGGCGGCTGGTGGATGTTGCGCAAGCTCGATCATCAGGTGGCAATAGCCTTGCCTCCGATCTGGCAGCAACGCGCCGAATCGATTCGCATCGCTTTGGGTATTCGCCGTAACGTCACGATCAAACTTTTGAAAGATATGGGATTGCCATGTACGGCTCGCGCCTGGCATCCCATTGTCTGGCTGCCGGTATCGATGCTTACGCAACTCACGCCGGATCAAATCGAAGCGGTGATCGCGCACGAACTCGCGCATATCCGTCGCCTTGATTGGGTTTGGAACGCGCTTCAATGTGTGATCGAAGCCGTTCTGTTTTATCACCCGGCGGTATGGTGGCTGAACCGCCGCATTCGCCAGGAACGCGAAAATGCCTGTGATGATCTGGCGGTGGCGGTATGTGGCGACGCCATCGCGTTGGCCGAGGCGCTTGCAACACTGGAGCGCGATCGGAGTCCTGTCCACGTACTTGCTTTATCTTCCGATGGAGGTTCTCTTATGCAGCGTATAACGCGCCTGCTATCTCCGGACTCGTCAGCGAAAATTCGCTGGGCGGTGCCGATGGGATTAATGGCTTTATTGTGTACCGGCGTGTTTCTGGCGGCGCAGGCCAGCCATGCGACCGGCAATGGTTCGGTATCTGATGACCTGTCGTGGTGGACGCATATCGGTGAATCCACCGAGATTCGTGAAACCAATGACGAGGGCGTCAGCCGCGTGTATCACAAGTGGATAGACATCTCCGGCAATCCGCATGAGACGTTCAGGCTAAACGGCAAGCTCACGCCGATCGATGCAAATGTCCGGCAATGGCTGAAACAACAAATGGCCAATAATCATCCGCCGGCTCCGCCAGAGCCCCCGTCACCACCAACACCGCCAACACCGCCTTCAATGGAAGAATCCGAAGCAGTCCAGGCAGCCGCACACGCTGCACGGCAGGATTCGAAGATGGTTGCCGCATTGGGCTCTTCCATCGTTGTCGAATCGGTTCAGGGTCCAAGCTATAGCGATGATGACGAAGCACGATTGTCACTCGTGATGTCCGGTTCGAAAGGCCGCGCCGACGTGCAGGCGGTCGGTGAAAAAGCGAATGGAGTGTGGGTTTTCAATACGCTCGACATCGAATCCCTGGAGTCGTTCGCAAAATAGGCGACAGGTATTTTTTTCAATCTTAACTACTAATCAATTAGTAGATAAAAACGCAAACACAAAGGATTTTTTTCATGCAGGCCAGTACCAGAAAAAATGTTCGTCGAATCGTATGGCTAATGGTAATCGTGGCTATCGGTGGCGCCGTCTTCATGCTCTTGCCCTTCCTGGGACAAGACGGCCCGCCGCAAAAAGACATGAAAATCGGTCAGGCCACGCGGGTCGAAGTGATCGAAGCCGTCATCGCCAATCTGAATCAACATTATGTTTTTCCGGAAAAAGCCGTTGCAATGGAAAAACGGCTGCGCCGGGAATTGAAAAATGGTGACTACGACAATGTAACGAGTGCCAATGAGCTAGCCGAGAAAATTGGCGAAAGCTTGCAGGCACAAACTCTCGACAAACATCTTGAGATCCGCTATTTCGAAGAACCGATACCGGTCTCGAACCCAGATGAAGAAGTGAAGTCGGAAAAACTCAGGCAGCAAAAAGAAAATATTCGCCTGAACTACGGTTTCCACAATGTCGATCGCTTGCCATTCAATATTGGCTACATCGATCTGCATGGCTTTGCCGATGCACCGCCGCAAGTCGCGGAACGCATGGCCGCCGCCATGAACCTGCTTAGTGATACCCGCGCGTTGATTATTGATTTGCGGAAAAACGGCGGCGGCTCGCCGGACACGGTTGGGCTGTATGCCAGCTATTTTCATGACAAACGGACGCATTTAAATGACATCTATATGCGGGAAGAAAACAAAACCACCGAAATGTGGACCACCGAAATCGTGGCCGGAAAAAAATACGGCGAAAAAAGAAAATTGTATCTGCTGACCAGTGCCGACACCTTTTCGGCCGCCGAAGATTTTGCCTATGCGATGAAGAACAACAAGCGCGCGACCATTGTTGGCGAAGTGACCGGCGGCGGCGCACACCCGGGCGATATCCACCGGCTGAGCGCACACTTCATGATGAATGTTCCGGCCGGCCGCACGATCAGTCCGGTTACGCACACCGATTGGGAAGTGGTCGGCGTTCAGCCCGATATCAAAGTCTCGGCTGACGATGCGCTGGATCAAGCACAGCTGATCATTCTGAAAGATTTCCTGAAAAGCGAAAAAGATCCGGAATGGCGTGCACGTCTGGAAGAAAGCATTGCCGATCTGGATTAATTGATAAACACGAAAAAATCGTAGCCCGGGTCATGGCTTCATCTGACCCGAGTAATTCTCGAACTTTTATCAAGAAAAAATTGCAGATTCCGTGCCTGCAAAAGCACTTGATGTATGTGTGGTCTGTGAAACTGCCCCGGGTCAGATGAAGCCATGACCTGGGCTACAAGACAACTTGTAACTCAGCCGCACCTTCAAGCAACTCACCGACAATACAGGCATCGGCGAAACCCTTCTGATGGAATTCCGCCAGCACGTCTTTCACGCTATCAGGCGAACAGGCGACCAATAATCCGCCACTGGTTTGCGGATCGGTCAACAGATGCCTTTGCCAGGCCGGAAAATCTTCCGGCAATCGTACTTCTTCGTCATAGCTCGACCAATTA
>JAKQKT010000299.1 GCA_029560515.1 Pseudomonadota bacterium | reverse complement strand
GCTCCGCAACATGGATAACAAGCGGGCTTATCGTCTGCGCCAGTTGACGCAGTTCGATAAAATCTGGGCATTCCTCAGCAAGTTCAGCAAGCCGAAACCGGCCGCGATCATTATCGTGCTCGGTGCGGTGATCTGGTTATTCGCCTGGATGCAAGGTAACAAGGTGTTGATCGGTGACGCCGAGCAGGGCGTGGCCGAATTGCGCCCACCGGTGCAAAGCAAATTCATGAAGACGTTTGGCATCCCTGCATCGCGTTACAACCAGGATGCCGTCGCAATCAGCAAGGAATTTGGCCTGGGTGTCGACATTCTGAACGTGATCGTCGAAGCCGGTCCGTCGGCCTGTACCAGTAGTTACAAGGCGATGGAAACGATTGATCGTCTTGCCTGGCATTTGAACAATGTCGAAGGCGTCGAGCAGGTGATGACGCTGCCGATAGCTGCGAAAATCGCGAATGCCGGCTGGAACGAAGGCTCGATCAAATGGCGCACACTGCCTCGTGATAGCGATACGCTTCGCCAGGCAACACAAAGCTTCGATACCGATAGCGGTTTGCTCGATTCCGATTGCCGCACGATGCCGGTGATGGTGTTTGCCACCGATCACAAAGCGACAACGATTGACCGTATCGTCAAGGAAGTAAAAGATTTCCGTACGGAAAACAAACTGTATGCCGAAGGTTTTGCCAAAAAACGTGATGCGGCAGAAGCCGCGGCGACTGACAAAGGCGAAACCTACAGCACGGACGACATCAATATCCGATTGGGTACCGGTAGTCTGGGCGTTGCGGCTGCGATCAATGACACGGTGCGCGAGTCGGAGCACTGGATTCTCGGCTTGCTGTACGCCGCTGTTTTCCTGATGTGCTGGATCAGTTTCAAATCGCCACGCGCTGCCTTGTGTGTGATGCTGCCGCTTGTATTGGTGACCGAGCTTGGCCATACCCTGATGACCTTCCTCGATATCGGCATGAAGGTGAATACCCTGACAGTTGTGGCGCTGGGCGTTGGCATCGGTGTCGATTACGGCATCTACATTTTCGCCCGTATGCGCGAAGCCATGATGCAGGGGCATACCTTAAGCGAATCCTATTTCATTGCACTCAAGACAACCGGTATTGCGATTTCCTACACCGCGTTGACACTGGCAGTGGGTGTCGCGATGTGGATGTTCTCGGATCTGAAGTTCCAGGCCGATATGGGCATCATGCTGACCTTCATGTTCATCGTGAACATGATTGCCGCCATTATCTTCCTGCCGGCACTCTGCCGCTGGTTGCTGAGGCCGACGGAAAAAGATGATTGGAAGCCGGTGCTGTAAGTTTCCAATGCATGAAAACAAAAAACGGGCTTAGGCCCGTTTTTTATTGTCGCGTAGGAGCTGGTTTACCGGTGATTGAATTTTGCAGATAGCTCAGTTCTTAATCATCATTCGCTGTTAAACCAGCTCCCACAAAATAAATCATGTCCTGTTTTTGTTCTTCACGATATTCCGGTACGCAATAATCAAAACGCCGCCAATTACCATCGCACCACCTATAAACAGTTTCGGTCCGGGTTTGTCGCCCCACACCATGATGCCGAATATCACAGCAAGGACCGGCGCACACAAAAGATACGGCGTGATTTGCGCCACCGGATGGCGCTTGACCAGCGCGAAATAAAGTCCGTGCCCCAGCAGCGAGGAAACAAGCGCTGAGTAGCTGACACAAGCCCAGGTCGTCAGGCTGGCATTTTTGATCGAAGGAACCACATCGGATTCCAGCAGGAAGCTCGCCAATATCATTGGCAATACGCTGATCAATGCCGACCAGCCCTGTTGCTGGACAACATCGACGCCTTGCAGGCCGCGCATCCAGATGGTGCCAAGCGCGAGAAAGAATGCCGCCGCCAGCATCGTCCACAGGGCAGAAGGCTTGTCCAGCACGATCGGATCAAAACCCAGAATCAGCACGCCGCCGAAACAAATCGCAATCGCCAAACCGGTGCGCCAGGCAAAACGTTCACCGAGCAGCCACCAAGCGAGCAAGGCCGACATCGGCACGTAGCTTTGCAGGGCAATGGCTGGCGATGCCAGATCACCTGCAAGCTTCAGCGCAATCGCACACAGACTGAGATGAATCGCGCCGTTGTTCAGTGCGACGATGGTAAGGCGCGACCATTGCTCACGGGCGGGAATCTTCAGGAATGGCAGCAAGGCCAAAGCCAGAATTCCCATGCGAACGGCGGAGAATAAAATCGGAGGCAGTTCGCGGACACCAAGTGCGGTGGTGATGAAATTTCCGGCCCACGCCAAACAAATCACCGCGATGAGCAGGCCATCGCGGGTGCCGATTTTGTGATGACTCATTTAGGCTTTTATGCCGAGGCGATAATAAAGTTTACGCAAGGTCCACATCGGGCCGACCAACAGATAGACCACGTCGGTCAGGAAGCTTGGCCGCTTGCCTTCGATTTTGTGCCCGATGAATTGAATGATCCAGGCAACGACAAATACGCCCACGGCAAGTCCGAACAGAACATAGATGCCGTAGGTATACAAAATCCAGCGATTCAGGAATCCGGCCGCGGTGAAGCTCAGCAATAAACCGATCGCCAGGGTTTTCGACATTTGCCAGTAATACATCCAAGCCAGAAACATCGCCAGCGCACCCCAAAGACCCGGATTCAGGTAGTTGTAGGGTGCCGGTAGATAGGGAACCGGAATGCACCAAAGCAGCGCACTGACCGACCACACAATCGCCGGCACGCAAAACACGTGGATCATCTGGTTCGTCGGGTTTTGATGATCCATCGAATAATTATCAAGTAACTCGTCGACTCTGCGCATGGCGGGCTCCGGTGTGGCTAATCCAATGTGATATCGGCAAGGCGATGCAAGGCCTCGGCGTATTTCTTGCGTGTGACTTCGATAATGTCCGCCGGAACCGAAGGGCCGGGGGCGGTCTTGTTCCAGTCTAGCGTCTCGAGGTAATCACGCACGAATTGCTTGTCATAACTCGGCGGGCTGATGCCGACCTGATAAGAATCGGCAGGCCAGAACCGCGAAGAATCCGGTGTCAGCATTTCATCCATTACGTGTAGCACGCCGTTTTCGTCCAGACCGAATTCCAGTTTGGTGTCGGCAATGATAATGCCGCGTTGAATCGCATACCGTGATGCAAATTCATAAATTTCAAGCGTGGCCGCGCGAACCTGCTCGGCCAGATCCGCGCCGATTTGTTCGACGATCACATCAAAGCTGACATTCTCGTCATGGTCACCCACGGCGGCTTTGGTCGATGGCGTAAAAATCGGACTCGGCAATTGCTCGGCCTGACGCAAACCTGCGGGCAATTCGATACCGCAGATGGAGCCTGTTTTTTGATAATCCTTCCAGCCACTGCCGATGATGTAGCCGCGCGCAATGGCTTCGACCGGTACCGGTTTCAATTTCTTGGTAACGACCGAGCGCTTTGCGTACAAGGACAGATCAACGCCTTCGGGCAGGACCGAGGCAACCGATTCATGCGTGAGATGGTTGGGAGTCAGATGCGCCGTTTTATCGAACCAGAAATTCGAGATCTGGCAGAGCATTTCACCCTTGCCGGGAATCGGGTCAGGTAGCACCACGTCGAAGGCCGACAGGCGGTCACTGGCGACCATCAGCAAGCGTTGCTTATCAAGGCCATAAACATCGCGGACTTTGCCTCGGTGCAGCAAGGGCAGGCCGGGCAAATGGGAAGTGTGAAGGGTCGTCGTCACTGTCAATATCCGAATTTTCGAAACTGTCGCTATTGTAAGGCCGAAGGGCACATTGGCGCTGTTACAATATCGGCATGAAAGCGATTATTTCGGTATTTTTTCTCATTCTTGCATTCCCGACACTCGCCCGGGCCGACAAACCGGCCAAGCTGGGTTTGTGTGCGGCCTGCCATGGCGAAAACGGCATCAGTCGTACTCCCGGCGTTCCGCATTTGGCCGGGCAGGACGAAACCTATCTGCGTAAAGCCCTGAATGATTACCGTAGCGGTGTTCGCAAAGTGTCGCCCATGAGCAGCATTGCCAATCAGCTGCAGCCGAAAGATATCGCCGCATTTGCAAAATGGTATGCCGCCCAGCCGGGTTTCCGCACGGACAGCAAAATGAGAGCAAATAAATGAAATACAAATGGACCCTGATCGGTTTTTTGCTGGGCCTGTTCACGCGCCGCCCGCAATTGATTGTGCTGGCTTCG
>JAKQKT010000288.1 GCA_029560515.1 Pseudomonadota bacterium | reverse complement strand
TCCGACATTCGCGAATCGGTAAAAGAACTCGCCTATTATCGACAATACATGGGTAAACTGGGCGGGTTAAGCTAAACCGCTCGAGTGCAGGGGACACGGATGCGTTGTTTGAAACATTTAATCGTCTTGGCATTGATACTGATGGCATTGCCGGCATTCGCGCTCGACAAAAAGCCGCTGGCCGCCTATTCGCGGGAAGCCTGGACGACGCGTGATGGCTTACCGCACAACCAGGTCAATTCGATAACGCAAACGCCGGAAGGTTATTTATGGTTTGCGACCTGGGAAGGCCTGGTGCGCTATAACGGCCAGGATTTCCGCATTTTTACCCCGCAAAATGTTCCCGCCTTGCAAGATCATGGTATTCGCCATGTCAGCGTCGGCTCCAATGGCCGATTGATTGTGGCGACCTCGCGCGGCGGAGTTTCGGTCTTGCAGAAAGATTTGTGGCGCACCTATAGCCAGGCTGAAGGGCTACCGCAAAACGAAACCATGTCCGCGATCGAGGACAGCCAGGGAGCTATCTGGGTGGCCCATGAAAGCAAGGGCATATCGCGTATCGATGCTCTGGGCAAAGTGACGACTTATGGCATGCGACAAGGACTGCCTTCCGAACGCATGTATGCCATTTTCATGGACCAGAACAAGGTCATCTGGGGTGGTAGTTCAAGCGGGCTGGTACGAATTGAAAACAATCGCGTACAGAGTTTCCGCGAAGCCGATGGCCTGCCGGCCGGCGCGATTTATGCCATGTTGGCGGCACCGGAAGGCGGCCTGTATCTCGGGACGCATCACGGACTGTATTTAGGCCGCAATGGAAAGTTCACCAAAGTAACTACCGATTTCCCTGACGAAGCTATTATCAGCCTGGACCTCGATAGCGAATCGAATTTGTGGATGGGAACGGTCAATCGCGGCATTTTGCGCTTTGGCCGTCGTGGTCTGGAGAGTCTGGATGCCACTCAGGGGCTTCCGAACAATCGTGTAGGTGCGTTGTACAACGACAGGGAAGGGAATATCTGGGCGGGTACGAATGCGGGTTTGGTACGTTTTGCTGATACACCCTTTGTCACTTACGACAATTACCAAGGGCTCAGTGACAATTATGTCCGTGCTCTGGCGCAAACTGCAGATGGCAGTGTGATGGTGGGAACCTCGCGTGGCTTGAATCGCTACTTCGAAGAAAAAATCACGGCAATCAAGGACGACCCAAGCCTCAGCAACGATGCCATTCTCAGTTTGGCACCGGCCAAAGATGGCAGCTTGTGGGTCGGCATGTATTCGACTGGCTTGATCAATTGGAAAAACGGAGTAGTCCGGGAAAGCGTCAATCAGACCAGTCCGCTTTTCGGTTCGCAAATACGAGCGCTGCATGAAGATCGCAATGGTTATCTATGGGTGGCCACGTCCCGCGGTCTGTATCGTAAAAAAGGTAGTGAGCTGAAGCATTACGGCATGGCCGATGGGCTGCCGAGAGACTTCATCATGAGTATTCATGAGGCCAAAAATGGCCGGATCTGGATCGGTACGGCCAATGGTCTTGGTTTTATTGATGGCGAGAAAGCAGGATCCGTTGATATTTCCGCTTACTTGGCTTCGCAGGATGTTTTCGGGTTCAGCGAAGATGCCGACGGCACGCTCTGGATAGCGACGGATCGGGCGGTATTGCGATTACGCAACGGAAAAATTTCAGCCGTCGGAACCAAAAACGGAATTCCGGTCGCCACCATTTTCCAGATTGTTACCGATACCTACGGCAATTTCTGGCTGACATCGAATCGCGGCGTTATCTACGTCAAACGCAATGAAATGGAAGCGGTTGCCGACGGTAAGTCGGAAAAACTTAATTCGGTAAGTTTTGCCGAGGCCGATGGCATGGCCAGCGCACAATGCAACGGCGGTGCCGGGCCAGCAGCGATACGTGCCAAAGACGGCAGCATCTGGGTGGCCACAGCGAAGGGCCTTTCTGTCGTACAACCCGATGAACTCGCACGCTACCAGCTCGCACCGCCGCCGGTGGTAATTGAAAACGTGATGGTGAATGACCAGATTGCCGATGCCGATGGTGATTTGATTTTGCCCTCGGATACGAAAAAACTCGAAATGGCTTACGTCAGTCTGAGTTACCGTACTCCTGAACAAATTCGTTATCGTTACCGCCTAGAAGGCTTCGACGAAGACTGGATCGAACGCGAGCAACTGCGCAATGTCCAGTTCACCAATTTGCCGCCTGGCCGCTACACCTTCAAGGTCAGCGCAGCACAGCGGGGAGGTCCTTGGAGCCCCGAAAGTGCCAGCCTCAAGTTTGAAATCAAACCCAGGCTCTATCAACGATCGTGGTTTATTCCCGTCGTTGTTATTGCGCTCGCCTTGTTCCTATACAGCGTTTACCGTGCTCGGGTTCGCCAGCTTGAAGCGCGTGAACTGGAACTCAGCGGGATCGTTGATGAGCGTACCCGTGCATTGAGCGAAAAAAATATCGAACTTGAAAAATTGAATTTACGGATCAGCCAGCAGTCCGAGGCATTCGAGCAGCAGGCACGTACGGATTCACTGACAGGCCTGCCCAATCGTCGCAGCATGGACGAAAAACTGCAGGAAGCTTTCAAGACTGCCGTAAGTGGCGAGCAACCCCTGTGTTTCGCACTTCTTGATGTCGATCATTTCAAGCAAGTCAATGACAGTTACTCGCATGATGTCGGCGA
>JAKQKT010000287.1 GCA_029560515.1 Pseudomonadota bacterium | reverse complement strand
ACCGATTTCATCCAGAAAGTGGCGGCGACCGGCAAGCCGGTCAATATCAAGAAAGGCCAGTTCCTGTCGCCCTGGGAAATGAAGCATGTTTCCGCGAAAGCGCAGGCAACCGGCAACCAGCAAATCATGGTCTGCGAACGTGGCGCGAGTTTCGGTTACAACAACCTGGTGTCCGACATGCGCTCACTGGTCGTGATGCGCGATACCGGTTGTCCGGTAGTGTTCGATGCAACGCACTCGGTGCAATTGCCAGGCGGTGCCGATGGCAAGAGTGGTGGTCAACGTGAATTTGTTCCAGCGCTTGCGCGTGCCGCAATTGCAGTCGGCGTTGCCGGCGTATTCATGGAAACCCATCCTGATCCGGACAATGCATTGTCGGACGGCCCGAATGCCTGGCCATTGGACAAGATGCAGGGCTTGTTGGAAACCATGTTGGCACTTGACGCGATCAGTAAGAAAAACGGTTTTTGATTTTTCAGAAATGCAATTCCATATTAATTCTATTTAAGAACAAACAAAAATGACCACCATCACCAAAATCATCGCTCGCGAAATTCTTGATTCACGCGGTAACCCGACCCTCGAAGCGGAAGTGACATTGAGCTCGGGCCATACTGGCCGCGCGGCCGTTCCGTCGGGCGCTTCCACTGGCAGCAAGGAAGCCGTCGAATTACGTGATGGAGACAAGTCACGTTACATGGGCAAGGGCGTGAAAAAGGCCGTTGCCAATGTCAACACCACGATTGCAGACGCGCTGAAAGGTTTTGATGCAGCAGATCAACAAGGTCTAGACCAGAAGTTGATCAATCTTGATGGTACCGACAACAAAGGCCGGCTGGGTGCCAATGCCTTGCTGGGTGTTTCGATGGCAAATGCGCATGCTATTGCGGCATCGAAAAAACTCCCCTTGTGGGCACATCTGGCTGGCGGCAATGAAGTCACTTTGCCGGTACCAATGATGAATATCATCAATGGTGGCGCGCATGCGGATAATAATGTCGACATGCAGGAGTTCATGGTGCTGCCAGTTGGTTTCGACTCCTTCAGCGAAGCCTTGCGTGCCGGTACCGAAATTTTTCATTCGCTGAAATCGGTATTGAAATCGCGCGGTCTTTCCACATCGGTCGGTGACGAAGGCGGTTTTGCACCGGATCTGAAATCGAATGAAGAAGCACTCGAAACCATTCTGGAAGCCATCGGCAAGGCCGGTTACAAGGCGGGTGAGGACATCCTGCTGGGACTCGATGTCGCCAGTACCGAATTCTACGAAAACGGCAAATACAATCTGATGGGAGAGGGTAAACGCCTTTCATCCGAACAGTTCGTCGATTTCATGGATGGCTGGGCGAAAAAGTATCCGATCATAACCATTGAAGACGGCATGGCCGAAGATGACTGGGATGGCTGGAAACTATTGTCGGATCGTCTTGGAAATACCGTGCAATTGGTCGGCGATGATTTGTTTGTGACGAATCCGAAGATTTTCCAGGAAGGCATCGATAAAAAAATCGCCAATGCCATCCTGATCAAGGTCAATCAGATCGGTACCTTGAGTGAAACCCTGAAAGCGATTGCCATGGCCGATGCAAATACCTATGCCGCCATCGTGTCGCACCGTTCCGGCGAAACCGAAGATACGACGATTGCCGATATCGCCGTCGCCACTACCGCAACGCAAATCAAGACCGGTTCGCTTTGCCGCAGTGATCGCGTTGCGAAATACAACCAGTTGCTGCGAATCGAGCAGGCCCTCGGTGACAAGGCGCGATATGCCGGCCGTGCGGCTTTCGTGAGTCTGAAACACTAAATCATGTCCGCATTGAGACGACTTTGGCCGTATTTGCTGCTCGGGGTAATCCTGTTTTTCCTGCAGAGCAAACTTTGGCTGGGGACAACCGGTTGGCGGCAAGCGGGAAAACTGGAAGAAAGAGTTCACACACAAGCGGCCGACAATGCCCGCTTGCAACAGCGCAATGACGCCCTGGCCGCCGAAGTGGAAGATCTGAAATCCGGTGAGGCTGCGGCGGAAGAACGTGCCCGTAATGAACTGGGCATGGTGAAACCGGGTGAAACCTTTTATCGCGTTGTCGATCCGCATGCGGCAAAACTTCCGGAAGAAAAAGCCGTTGTCGAAGAGGATGCGAAATGACCTGGGCAGTCGTGCCTGCGGCCGGTCGCGGCACGCGCTTCGGCAGTGAAACGCCCAAGCAATATTTGAATATCGCCGGTCGCCCCCTGATAGAACACAGCTTGCGATCCTTGCTGGCACATCCTCTGGTGGATGGTGTGATGGTGGCAATTTCTCCCGATGATCCTTACTGGGGTGGATGGCGAGAAATGGAAGGCAAGCCGATATACACCTGTCGCGGTGGTGCCGAACGTGCAGACTCGGTGTTGTCGGCACTTCAGGCTTTGCCGGCCGTCGTGCACGAGGATCGCTTTGTTCTGGTTCACGACGCTGCGCGACCCTGTTTGCGAGCCGTCGATTTATCGCGTTTATTGGCCATGGGTGAAGCTCATGCCATTGGTGCGATTCTCGCTGCTCCGGTGCGCGATACCATCAAGCGCAGCGAAGACGGCAAACATGTTTCCGGTACAGAAGCACGTGAAAAACTCTGGCGCGCCCTGACGCCGCAAATGTTCAGACGCGGTGGTTTGACCCGTGCAATCGAAGCGGCCATGCGTGCCGGCTTGAATGTTACCGATGAAGCGATGGCCATGGAACGGCTGGGCTTCAAACCGCTTTTGGTGGAAGGCTCGGAAGACAATATCAAGGTCACGACACCTTCTGATCTGGCCCTGGCCGAATTTATTCTTAGCAAGTCGTGAAGCTTTTTCGCAGGGATAAGCCAGTACCACCGAATATGATCGCGACTAAAATTGATACTGCAAATCAAGGATTTTTATGCGTATAGGCAATGGCTTTGACGTGCATGCATTCGGTGATGGCGACCACGTCATGCTTGGCGGTGTGCGTATTCCGCATGCTCAGGGGCTGAAGGCACATTCGGATGGTGATGTCGTTTTGCATGCGCTTTGCGATGCCTTGCTCGGTGCGCTGGCACTTGGCGACATAGGAAAACATTTTCCGCCGAATGAAGAACGCTGGCGCGGTGCCGATAGCCGGGATTTGCTGAGACATTGTTTTGCTCTGGTGCAGGCGGCAGGCTATGCACTGGGCAATGCCGATGTAACCATAATCTGCGAGCAGCCCAAGATTACCCCGCATGGTGAACAGATGCGAAAAAATATCGCCGAAGATTGTCAGGCCGATATTCAACAGGTATCGATAAAGGCGACCACGACCGAAAAACTTGGTTTTACCGGCCGAGGCGAGGGCATTGCGGCTCAGGCCGTGGTCTTGCTGGTCAAGCCATGATGTTGCCGCGAGCCTATGGCGAAGCCGTGTTGAAGGGAAAGTTTCGTAGCGTTCCCGAGGATTTTCATGTCGAGGAAATCGATGCATTCGAAGCCCAGGGCGAAGGCGAACATTTGTTGCTGACGATAGAGAAACGCGGTTTGAATACCGCTTTTGTCGCGAAGGAATTATCGAAGTGGGCCGGCATCGGCGAGATGGGAATCGGCTATGCGGGTTTGAAAGATCGCCATGCTGTCACGCGTCAGCGTTTCACCGTGCATTTGCCAAAAAAAGTGGCGCCGGATTTTTCCAGCTTGAAAATCGATGGCGTGAAATTGCTTGAATCACACTGGCACCATCGGAAACTTCCGCGCGGAGCATTGGCAGGTAATCGTTTTACCTTGCTGTTGCGCGATATTGAAGGCGATGTCGGAGCGATTGAAAATCGTCTCGAAAACATCCGGGATTTCGGTCTGCCGAATTATTTTGGCGAACAGCGCTTCGGTCGTGAACGTGCCAATGTGGGAATGGCATTGAAAATGTTTGCCGGTGACCGGGTCAAACGCGAACAGCGTTCCATCTATTTGTCGGCAGCCCGTTCGGAAATATTCAATGCCGTGCTGGCATCACGAATCGAAAATAAAAACTGGCTGAGTGCGCTTGAGGGTGAAGTGTGGATGATCGACGGTACCCACAGCATTTTCGGCCCGGAGCCGCTGGACGATGGATTGAAATCGAGAGCCGACAGGCTCGAGATTCATGCCACTGGCCCGCTGTGGGGGAAGGGGGAATTGAGAGCACGGGCGCAGGTCGCAGATTGCGAACTAGCCGTCGCCGGGGCGCACCGGGCGCTTTGCGAAGGACTTGAAGCGGCGGACATGAAACAGGAACGGCGCGCATTGCGGATTCAGGTGCCGGACTTGAGCTGGAAATGGCCGCAAAAAGACCAGCTGGAATGCCGTTTTTCGCTTCCGCCCGGGGCCTATGCCACGGAATTGCTGGCGGAGCTGGGAGACTTGCAGGAGCAATCGCAAAACCGGGCCTGAGGCACTTGCAAGTCGCGCTGGCAGGAGTAGTCTGAAATCGCGTCCATGTTCAGGAGTAATCCCATGAAACGAGTCATCGCCATTTCTCTGATGTGTATCCTCAGTTCCTGCGCCACTACAGACAGTAAAGATGCGTCCAAGATGTCCCAAGCCACGCCAAGCAAGAGCGGGTTTGATGACGGCTATATGGCCAAAGTCGAAAGTCAGGCGACCCAACGGGGTGTCGTGGTCAGATGGGTCCATCCGCCTAAAGCACCCAAAGCCAAGAAAGACGGCCAATAGACCGTTTGTTCCGGGTCTCTTAGCGGCGCGCGAGGAGTACCAGGACCGCGCCAGTCCCGCCTTGTGCCTGCGGTGCCGAGACAAACGCCAAGACATCGCCGCGATGACACAATACGCGGTCCACTAGCGCCTTTAGTACCGGCGTGCTTTCGGATCGCAAACCCTTGCCGTGGATAACGCGAACGCAGTAGTGTGCTTCTTCGCGCGCCTGGTTCAAAAACTGTTTCAGGAAAACTTCTGCATCTGCTGCGCGGCAATGATGCAGGTCCAGTTCGTCCTGAATGCTTATCTGTCCACGCTTGAGTTGCTTGAACCATTTTTCGGGAACTTCCGGACGTCGATAGCTGAGCTCGTCGGCGGAATTCAGATATGCCTCGGTGACCGAGACCGAACGGGAATCCCGGAGCGCATCGGCTTCGTCGCGATGAAACATTTTCGAGTCGGCTACCGGTTTTGAACGGGGAATGCCTTGCTCCCTGATTTCGATGCGACGCACTTCGCCGATGGCCTCGCGAAACAACGCGGCATCATCTTCGTCGGGTGTCTCGTCGGGTCGTTTGCTTTTCATGATTGCGGCGCATTTCAAAACACAAGCCAGCTGGCTTCCGTTATCATGAGCATAATGAATTGAGGTAGCAATGCGAATATTGATCAGTAACGATGATGGTGTCGATGCACCGGGGATTAAACTGCTGGCTCAGGGCCTTCATGAGGTCGGACACGACGTCTTTGTGGTAGCGCCGGATCGTGATCGTTCCGGTGCCAGTAACTCGTTGACACTCGACATGCCGATTCGTGCCAAACCATTGAACGATAATACCTGGAGCGTTGCAGGCACACCGACCGATTGCGTGCATCTCGCCTTGGCCGGGTTGCTTAAATCGGATCCGGATATCGTCATTTCCGGTATCAACAACACCTCGAACATGGGAGACGATGTCATTTATTCCGGCACCGTTGCCGCCGCTATGGAAGGGCGTTGTCTGGGTTTTCCGGCGATCGCGATGTCGCTGGCGACGCAGGATCATAAAGCCAGGCATTACGAATCCGCCGTGAAAGCCGCCGTGCTGATTACCGAGCGTTTATTGTCCGATCCTTTGCCTGCCGACACGATCCTGAACGTGAATGTGCCGGATATGCCATGGGAAGACATTCGCGGTTTTGAAGTCACCCGCTGTGGTCATCGCCATCGTGCGGAACCCTGCATCGCACAGACGGACCCTCGTGGCCGCACGGTCTGGTGGATAGGGCCGCCGGGCCCCGAACAGGATGCCGGATTGGGTACCGATTTCCATGCGGTGCGAAACGGTTTTATTTCCATTACGCCGATTCATGTCGACCTGACCCGTTACCACGCACTGGAATCGGTGGGTCAGTGGATTTCCGGTTTGAGCGCAGGAAAAAAAGCATCTCCATGATGTCGCCCTATCTCATCAAGCCCGAAGCCAAAGGTTTGGGCATGACCTCGCAACGCGCACGTGATCGCATGGTGGATCGCTTGCGCAGCGAGGGCGGTATTCGCGATGAACGCGTATTGAACGCACTGCGCGTCTTGCCGCGCCATTTGTTCATTGAAGAAGCCTTGTCTTCGCGTGCTTACGAAGATACTGCGTTGCCCATCGGCAAGGGCCAGACGATTTCCCAGCCGTGGGTAGTGGCGAAAATGACCGAAGCCCTGATCGAGCACGGCATGCCCAAAAAAGTATTGGAGATCGGTACCGGCTCCGGTTACCAGGGGTCCGTACTGGCGACTCTTGGCATCGAGGTTTTCACGGTGGAACGGATCGAGGAATTATTGCGGCAGGCACGCCGCCGTTTCCGCAACCTCGGTTTGAATATCCGGAGCAAGCACGTGGATGGTCATATCGGCTGGGCTGAATATGCTCCGTTTGATGCGATCATCGTGACCGCCGGCGCGGCGGCCATCGTGCCGGAACTGCTGGAACAATTATCCGAAGGCGGCACGTTGATTGCCCCGGTAGGCGGTTCCAATGTGCAGAAATTATTACGCTTGCGGAAAACAATAGATGGCATTTCGCAGGAAGATCTCGGTAATGTCGTTTTCGTGCCACTTGTGACGGGAATCATTTGATGAAGATTTTCCAGCCGCTGTACGACAAAGCGATCACTTGGGCGCAACACAAAAACGCAGTTTCGATTTTGGCGATACTCAGTTTTTTCGAAGCGTTTATTTTCCCGGTAATGCCTGAAGTCATGCTGGCACCGATGTGTCTGGCAAAACCGAAATCGGGTTTCTGGTACGCAACGGTAAGTCTTGTGGCTTCATTGCTGGGTTCGCTGGTCGGTTATGCACTCGGGCATTACGCCTACGATCTCATCAAGCCGATGCTCGGCATTGAACTCCAGCAGGGCATCGGAACCTGGGTAGAAAGTCTGCAACTGCAAATGCAGGAACACTGGATGGCCATGCTCGGCACGCTGACGATAGCTGCTATCCAGCCCGTGATCCCGATGAAGGTTGTGACTTGGGCTGCCGGTATCGTGGGTGTTCCGATCCTGCCATTTCTTGCCTGCATGATTGTCGGGCGCGGCAAGCGTGTCTTCCTGGTAGCTCTCGCAATTCGCATAGGCGGACCCAAGGCGGAGGCGGCATTGAGAAAATACATCGAGCCGATTGGCTGGATCGGGTTACTGCTGCTGGCTGGATTTGTTGTCTGGATCATGATGAAACCCCAAGGCGCATGAAATACACCATGAAAAATATTTCTTTGTTAACTTGCACTCTGATGGCATCGATAACGGTACTGAGCGCCTGTGCGCAAACCACGGTGAGTGTGAGACCAGTCACCGACACTGAAAAATCCTCCGTCCGTTCGAGTGCCTCGACCCCGAAACACTACGAACCCATTTCACGAAACGAGGTGTATGTCGTACAGCCCGGAGATACCTTGTACGGTATTTCCTTCCGTGCCGGTCTGACTTATCGAGAGCTTGCGGCCTGGAATAATATTCCCGAGCCCTATACCGTAAAAATCGGCCAAAGGCTCGTGCTGAAACCCGCGAATGATGCGCCGGATACCCACACCGATTCAGTGCCGGCAAGTAATGTTGCTGTTGGACCCAAGCCCACCAATACAAAGCCATCGGAGCCGCAGGCCACAATCAAGCCGACCGTCGCGGTAACGACTTCACAGGACGCACCTGCTCCAGTACCCGTCGTATCGCCGCCCGTTGTAAAGCCGGTCGCACCAACAACGCCGGCAATCATTGCAAGTGAAAAGCCGGTTCCGCTTCCGGATATCAAACCGGTAGAAAGCAATGGCGCGATTGCCTGGCGCTGGCCGAGCGAAGGTACCGTGATTGCCCGTTATGTACAGGGTGATCCAACCCAGCAGGGAATCAATATTGGCGGCAAAAGCGGACAGCCAGTCAGGGCGTCTAGCGATGGTACCGTGGTGTATTCCGGTGCGGGGCTGGTGGGCTATGGCGAATTGATCATCATCAAGCACAACAACGAATGGCTTTCGGCCTATGCGCATAACCGCAGGCGTCTGGTCGCAGAAGGCACCAAGGTGAAAGCCGGAGATGTCATTGCGGAAATGGGCCGTACCGGCACCATGCGCGACATGTTGCATTTCGAAATCCGGCGCAACGGCAAGCCGGTCGATCCTTTGTTGTATTTACCCAAGCAATAGAAACTGTAGGAGCGGCTTAAGCCGCGATTTCTGATTCGGAAACCCGCAAACTGAAAAAACTGTCGCGGCTAAAGCCGCTCCCACATGAGCAAAAAAATCAGGATCTATCCGGCGGCTGTTGTGAAGGCTTCACGCCCTGTCTGCGCATTTCCAATACCTCGGGTGTCATCGCCGCCATGCGCGCTTCCACTCGTGCACGTTGCACATAGTCGAGATTTTCTTTCTTGAGCAGACCATCCAATTGTTTCAGCGCATCTTCCGGGCGGCCATTCAGGTAGGCGACTTCTGCATAAGCTTCAATAGCACGATTGATGTCGCCGGCCAATTCACTGGCACGGCCGAAACTTTTCTGGAATACCGGATCTTCCGCGCTCTCTGCCAGCAAGGGTCTCAGCACGGTTTGTGCGCGGCGACCAGCATCGGCATTGCCGATTTCGCCGAGTGTGCGTGCGTAAGTAAGACTGATAGCAACATGCTGCGGATATTTTTTCAGCAAGGCTTCAAATCTTTGTCGGCTTTGAACAGGATTTTTTGCGTAATGCGCATTTTCGGCATATGCCAGTTCTACCCATAAGTTATCGGGATACTTGTCTTTCAATTGCTCAAGAATGCCTTCGGCCACACCCGGCGAACCGCTTTGCATCAAAGCGAGCGCATAGCCGTAGTTTTGCGGATCTGTGAGTTTCTGGGCGGAAATTCCTGTCGTCATTCCCTTGAATTCATTGACTGCGATTTGCGGACTGGCCGCTGTCAGCGTGCGCAAACGCTCCCGTGCCCATTCAAACTGCCTGAGTGGCGGGCTGACTCCGTTTTCTGCCTGCAAATTGAATTGACTCGGAATCAGTGGATTGATCTGCGAGTTCGAACTGGTCGCCACCGGTTTGGCTTCCTTGTCAATACGCGCGGCGCGATCGCGTGCTTCACTGATACGCGTCGTGGTCACGGGATGCGAACGAAGATAATCCGGCGCCTGGTAACCACCCGAATTGCCCCGACTTGCCGCCGCCATGCGTTCGAAAAAATCGGCCATCGCACCGGCGCGATATTGCGAGCGGTACAAAGTCTGGATGCCGATACGATCGGCTTCGGCTTCGTTGGAGCGGGTAAAGTTGATTTGTCTTTGGGCAATCAGCGCCTGGCTACCGATAATCGCGGCTTGCGTCGCATCGTCGGCACTATTGCTGCTGCTTTGTTGTGCGGCCACGACCACCGCCAGCATCCCGAGCAAAATGGGAAGTTGGTCTTTCTGGCTGCGCTCGGCCGAGCGCAAGATGTGCCGTTGCGTAACGTGGGAAATTTCATGCGCGAGCACGCCAGCGACTTCATCCTCGGCTTGTGCCGTCAGTATCAGGCCGGCATTGACCCCGATGTAACCACCGAAGGTAGCGAAGGCATTGATTTGTCTCTCTTTGAGAAGGAAAAAAGTAAATGGCTGTTCCGGGCGGTCCGACGATGCGCCAAGCCGATGTCCCATTCCCTGTAACCAGGCATCGAGTAGCGGGTCATCGAGGACATAACCATAGTTGCGCAGTTGATACAGCGTGTAAGCGCCATATTCGGCCTCCTGTTCCGGATTCAGAAGCTCGGCAGCTGAAGAGCCCATGTCGGGCAGGCTGCTATTTTGGGCTTGCGAGCTCGTGATAAAACCGAGACTGAATACGAGCGCGGCGGTAAGAGGCAATAAGCGGGGCACGTTGAGTTCCAATATTCTGATGGAGGAAGCATGCACTATGTGCATGTCTCTTGGGTAAACCATGGGTTAAACCCATTAAAATAGCCACTGGAAAAGACCGGCGATCGCCCCCATAGTTCCGGCTGAAGGAGAAATAACGTGTCCAATGTCATTATTTACAGTACTGCAATTTGCCCGTATTGCGTTGCAGCCAAAAATTTCCTGAAGTCGCGCGGAGCTTCGTATTCCGAAGTGCGGATTGATACCGATCCGGCCGCTCGTGCCGAGATGATGGAAAAAACCCGGCGTACATCCGTACCGCAGATTTTCATCAATGGCACACACGTCGGTGGCTACGATGACATGGTCGCATTGGACCGTGCCGGTGGACTGAAACCCTTGTTGGAGGCTGCACCGTGAGTTCCAGTGAAAAAGATCGCGTCGCCGAATTTACCGAATTTCGGCAACGCATGAACGAGCGCATCCTGGGCCACGACAATCAGGTCGTGCGCCGTTTTTTTGCGCTCGATACCCAGACCTACAAAGACGGTGCACTCGATCTCAAGACCAAGGAGTTACTGGGTTTGGTGGCTTCGATGGTTCTGCGCTGCGATGACTGCATCAGTTATCACATTGCCCAATGCAAGGAAGCCGGCGTAAACCGCGATGAAATGTTTGAAACTTTCAGCGTCGCCCTGGTGGTTGGCGGTTCGATCGTGATTCCCCATCTGCGTCGTGCGGTTGATTTTCTGGATCAGTTGGAAGGCGAGGGCATTCATGCCCAAACCAAGCCGGATCATCAGCACAGCCTTTGATTGGCAGGCTGTGCGGGCGGTCACAAGCCATCGAGGTGCGTTCTGTGGCATAATACGACCCCTCGCGCGGCCCTAACGCGCTGTTTTTGAAGATATTTATGACCCAGACAATCGCGGTAATCCGTGGCGATGGCATCGGCCCGGAAATTATGGATGCCACCCTGCATGTGCTCGATGCCATGAATCTGGGTTTGAGCTATGAATTTGTCGAAGCCGGCATGGCGGCTTTGGAAAAACACGGCGAGCTGTTGCCGGCCAGTACGGTCGATGCCATTCGCCGTAATCGCATTGCATTGAAAAGTCCGCTGACCACTCCGGTGGGCGAAGGTTTTTCCTCGATCAATGTCGAACTGCGCAAGCGCTTCGATTTGTACGCGAATGTGCGGCCCGCGATCAGCTTTCCCAACACCAAATCACGCTATCAGAATATCGACCTGATTACCGTGCGTGAAAATACCGAAGGTGCGTATATCGGCGAAGGTCAGGCCGTTACTGCCGATGGCGAGACTGCGACATTGACGCAGCGCGTTACCCGGAAAGGCTCCGAGCGTATCGTGCGTTATGCCTTCGATCTCGCACGCAAGGTCGGTCGCAAGAAAGTGACGGTATTGCATAAAGCCAATATCCTGAAATCAACTTCCGGTTTGTTCCTCAAAACCGCACGTGAAGTCGCATTGCAGTATCCCGATATCCAGTGCAATGAAATGATCATCGACAATGCCTGCATGCAATTGGTGATGAAACCGGAACAATTCGATGTGCTGGTCACCACCAATTTGTTCGGCGATATCATTTCCGATCTATGCGCGGGTCTCGTGGGCGGGCTCGGCCTGGCACCGGGTGCAAACATCGGTACCGAAGCGGCGATTTTTGAAGCCGTGCATGGTTCGGCTCCAGACATCGCCGGCAAGGGCATCGCCAATCCTTGCGCCCTGTTGCTGGGCGCCGCCCAGATGCTCGATCATCTGGGTATGCCGGAGCGCGGCAACGCGCTACGCAAAGCCATTCGTGACGCGATGGACGCCAAGGATTCACTCACGCCCGATCTCGGCGGGGAAGGCACGACCATGAGTTTCGCCAAGGCCATCGCTGCTCGCGTCACAGCGTAGGAGTGGCCTTGGCATGCCAAGACCGGGAGGTCGAGATAAGCTTCAATTGCGTTACACAAAAAAACGGAGCCGATGGCTCCGTTTTTTTATTACGCTTTTATCCGTCTATCAATCGCGCAGTTTCGACAACAGACGCAGCAGTTCCAGATATAGCCAGACCAGCGTGAGGATCAGGCCAAAGCTCGCATACCATTCCATGTATTTCGGCGCCCCCTGTTCTGCACCGGATTCGATGAAATCAAAATCCAGCACCAGATTCAAGGAAGCGACCACGACGACCACGGCGCTGAAACCGATGCCGATCCAGCCGCTATTATGGATAAAGCCCATCGAGTGACCGAAAAAACCCATCACGATATTGATCAGGTACAAAATGGCGATGCCACCCGTGGCGGCAACCACGCCTAGTTTGAAATTCTCGGTGACCTTGATCAAACCCGACCGATAGGCCATCAACAAGGCCGCCAGGGTTCCGAAGGTCAGGGTGACGGCCTGCAGGACGATGCCCGGATACTGCGCTTCGTAGAAAGCGGAGATACCGCCAAGCGCCAAACCTTCCAGACCGGCATAAAGCGGAGCGGTAACCGGTGACCAGGTCTTCTTGAAGATCGTGATGAAGGCAACAATCAAGGCGCCGATGGCGCCACCAAGTACCAGTGGAATGGCGGCGCCGGGGCCGTCCAGACTTTGCGCCTTGCTCCAGGTATAGAGCGAGGTGATTACCACGATCGCCAACAGCATCGACGTCTTGTTCACGGTGCCATTGATGGTCATGACTTCCGAGCTGTGGTTTTCCAGACCTTCAAAAGTTTTTTGATTCAGAGCGGGATTACCCGAGCGCATAGAAATCTCCAATGTGAGTGGGACAATCTTAAGCGATTCAGCTGCCAATATCCGAATGATCGGTGGTTTCAGGTGATTTGCCTATAATCGGGACAGGTCAGCTGTCGCGAGTCAGGACATATGTGGCAAGGGTTAAAACGGATATTTTTTGGAGACAAGACCCGTTTCGAATCCTCTCGGAATGCATTTCGTCTTTCAGACGAGGGTATTTATCCGGAGGCTATTCACCGCCCAGGCGAGGCACCTTTGTGTTGGTCATGGGAATCGGTCTGCGAGTTCGGTCTGAGTGTGCATCAGGCTATTTATCCGGATCCCTGGTTTGGCGATTACATGGAAGCCGAATGGTTTTTTACGCTTGAAAACGGGGAGGGCCCGCAACGGCTATTTTTCGATATCGATTATTTTTCGATGGAGGCACTGCCTGCCATTCTTCCGGAAAAATTGCCTGGTTTCGATAGTCTCGCGCTAGAAGAGGGCTGGCGAGAATATCGCGCCGGCCCACGAAATTACGAGGGCGCAGGGCAATGGATTGCCTGGCGGAAACAGGGATTTATATGGCCACCCGCTTCGGAACAGTCCAATGAGTGAAGCAAAACATGAAATCAATTATGCATTTGCCATAGATGATTCAGTACGACGACTTTGCCTTTGCCGGGTTTATAGGCGTGAACCAGCGCACCATGCACAAAATCGGTGGCGTCGGCACAGGCCTGCGGCAAGTTTTTTTCCAGACAGAGATTGGCGGCAATCGCGGAGGCGAGCGTACAACCGGTGCCATGGCCTTCCAGTTTCAATTTCTTGTGGATGAATTCGGCAAAGAGTTCGCCGTCATCGTAACGATCCGTCATGGTTTTGTCCGGCAAGTGGCCGCCTTTCAAAAGCACGGCGCGCGAACCCATCGCCAATAATTCAACGGTTGCTGCATCGGCGACATCCGCGTTTTTTATTTTATGACCCAGCAGTAGTTCGGCTTCCGGAATATTCGGTGTAACAACGCTGGCAAGCGGTATCAAAAGTTCGCGCATGGCTTTCAGGGCCGAAGGTTCGAGTAGTGTTGCGCCGCTACTCGCTACCATCACCGGGTCCAGCACGATATTTTTTGCCTTGTGTCGCAGCAATGCTTCGGCGACGGCTTTGATAACGCGTGCATTCGCCAGCATGCCGATTTTGACCGCACCTATTTTGAAATCTCCGAAACAGGCATCGATTTGTGCATGCAAAAATTTTATCGACGGTACTTCCACGGCAGAAACTTTCCGCGTGTTCTGGGCGGTCAATGCGGCAATGGCAGACAGCCCATGCACACCATGGGCGGCGAAGGTCTTCAGATCTGCCTGTATGCCGGCACCGCCGCCGGAATCGGAGCCGGCAATGGTTAGAGCGCAAAGATGTGTCTTCATGTCTGGAATCCGTCTGGTGTAATCGATGAACCAATCATCATTGGGTAAATTCGGTCGCCATTTTAATCGCTTCGTCAAAATTGTCCGCGAATTGCAATTCGCCGGGCTTCGGCAAGAACCCCATTTGCAGCAATACGCGTTTTGGTTGCGCCTGCAAACCGGAGATCACCAGTACGCTGCCGATATTTTTGCAACGGCTGGCCAATGATTTCAGTGCATGCACGCCGCTGGCATCTATCAATGGAACCAGTCGCATCCGCAATATCAGAACCTTCGGCGGTTTCGGAAATTGATCCAGCATATTGTCCAGCTGGTCAACGGCGCCAAAAAAAAGCGGCCCGCGAATCTGCAGGACTTCCACGCCACTGGCTAACTCATTACGGCGGTTTTCCTCGATATCCCCGTTTTCATCGGTTCGCGACGATGCGGACGTTTCGGAACTGACTTCAACGGTTTGCGCCATTCGTGCCATGAATACGAATGCGGCAATCACCATGCCGACTTCGATCGCGAGCGTCAGATCGACAAACACCGTCAAGGAAAAAGTCAGCAGCAAGACTATGCGATCACCCATTGGTGCCGACAAAGTATGAATGAAGTGTTTGTGTTCGCTCATGTTCCAGGCAACGACCACCAGCAAACCGGCAAGGGCTGGCAAGGGAACATAAGCCGCCCATTTCGAAAGCAGCATGATGAACACCAGAATGAAGACGGCATGCAAAATGCCGGCGACAGGACTGCGACCACCGGAACGGATATTGGTCGCCGTGCGGGCGATGGCACCGGTGGCAGGCAGACCGCCGAACAATGCAGAAGCGGCATTCGCCACGCCTTGCCCGATCAACTCGGCATTGGAACGATGGCGCCCTCCGGTCATGCCGTCGGCGACTACTGCGGACAGCAGGGATTCAACACCGGCGAGAAAGGCAATCGTCAATGCTGCCGGCAATAACTGCATGGCACGTGCGAGACTGAATTCCGGAAAGACCGGCATCGGCAAATGATCGGGAATGGCGCCGAAACGCGAGCCGATGGTATCCACCGGAAGATGCAACAAGGCAACGGCTATCGATGCCAGCACGACCGCAATCAAAAATCCCGGCAAGCTCGGCTTTAATTTTCTCAGAAGAAAAATCAGCGCGACGGTGGCAATTGCCAGAATGAAAGCACTGGCATTGAAGCTGTCGAAGTTGGCTGCCAGCAATTGCATCTTCGGCCAGAATTCGGCCGGCAGTTTTTCAATCTGCAGGCCGAACAAATCCTTCAGCTGGCTGGCAAAAATAATGACCGCGATGCCGGAAGTGAAGCCGGTAATCAGGGGCTGCGGCATGTAACGCATCAAGGTGCCAACTTTCAGTAGGCCCGCAATGATCAGGATGAACCCCGCCATCAAGGTGGCGAGTACCAAACCATCAAAACCGTATTTCAACAAAATCGCGTAGACAATCAGAATGAAGGCGCCGGTGGGTCCGCCTATCTGGTAGCGCGAACCACCCAATGCCGAAATCAGGAATCCGGCAATAATCGCGGTGATCAAACCTTTTTCGGGCGTGGTGCCGCTGGCAATCGCCAATGCCATCGCCAAAGGCAGCGCAACAATGGCTACGGTAAGTCCGGCGATGGAATCGCCAGCAAAATCTTTTTTGGAGTATCCCTCGCGCAACACCGTGACCAGCTTGGGTAGCCAGGGCGAATTTGTTTTGCGAATGGGTTTGTTCAAGGGTTATCCGGAAAATAGCAAAATGCAAAAACAGAGTGCGCCGAAGCGCACTCTTTGTCTCGTTAAATTTTACAGAACTTCAGATGCATGATCCGCCAAGCGTGAACGTTCACCACGACGCAGCGTGATATGTGCACTATGCGCCCAGTTTTTGAAGCGATCCACGGCGTAAGTCAGACCCGATGTGGTTTCGGTCAGGTACGGCGTATCAATTTGTTCGACATTACCCATGCAGATGATTTTCGTACCGGGGCCGGCGCGAGTGATCAGGGTTTTCATCTGTTTCGGTGTCAGGTTTTGCGCTTCATCAACAATCACCCAGCGATTCAGGAACGTTCGTCCACGCATGAAGTTCATCGAGCGGATCTTGATGCGGCTGGCGAGCAAATCATTGGTCGCACCACGGCCCCAGGTGCCGTGGTCCGCAGTGTGTGTGAGGACTTCAAGATTGTCGGTCAATGCGCCCATCCACGGCGTCATCTTCTCTTCTTCGGTGCCAGGCAGGAAACCGATATCTTCGCCGACGCTTACCGTTGCACGCGTCATGATGATTTCGCGATAGCGTTGGCTGTCCATGGTTTGAGCCAAGCCGGCAGCCAGTGCCAGCAAGGTTTTGCCGGTGCCGGCAGTGCCTAGCAGGGTGACGAAATCGATATCCGGATCCATCAAGGCGTTGAAGGCGAAATTCTGCTCGCGGTTGCGGGCATTGATGCCCCAGACCTGATGCTGCGTGGAGCGGAAGTCATCGACGATTTGCAAAACCACACGATCATCTTCGAGTCGCGCGACTTTCATTTCAACATCATCATCGCCCGGCAAATACAGGAACTGGTTCGCGAACCAGCCATCATCCGAAGTGCGTTTCACTTCGTAATAGGTACGGCCCTTTTCGGTCCATGAGCGGAGGTTGCCTTCATGCTTTTCCCAGAAGTCGGCAGGCAATTCGGTGGCGCCGGTGAACAGCAGGTTGAAATCGTCGAGCGCGCGGTCGTTTTCATAATCTTCCGCGACCACGCTGCAAATCGAAGCCTTGATGCGCAGGTTGATGTCTTTTGAAACCAGCACGACCGGAACTTCAGGATGGTCTTCGCGCAATTGCAGGATGGCGCCGAGAATCAGGTTGTCCGGCAATACGGTGCCGAAACGTTTGCCGGTTTCGACCGGTTTCAACTGGAACAATAATTTGCCGACGCTTTCTTCGCCGCGCAAATTGAGGCTTTTCGGCTGCGCGAGCGACACACCGCCTTCAACATTATTGCTGCCATGCGCTTCGATCAGGTCGTTCAGGAAGCGACTGACCTGGCGCGCATTGCGACTGGCTTCGGAGTGACCTTTTTTGCCGTTGTCGAGTTCTTCCAGCACCATCATTGGAATGAATACGTCGTGTTCCTTGAATTTGAACAGCGCGGTCGGGTCGTGCATCAGCACGTTGGTATCAAGCACATAGATTCGCTTGCTTCGGGTCATAGTCGCCTCAGATTAAAACCAAACAGCAGGAAGCCACCGAAAGCTGCATTGGGCAGCCCAGTGGGATGGGAAAAGTGTGGGAGCGTGCACTAAGAATTAGCGGGTGTTGCGAGGTAGTGAGTGCTGTCGGTAGAGACAAGCCGACAGCGGATGGGAAGCAGCCAATACAGAACGTCGTTCGGGCATTCAACTCTCCTTTTCTAAAACTTCATCGGGTCCATGATGGCATCAAGATTCAATGCGTCGCAAAACTCCAGGAAATCGTCACGCAAGGCTGCAATATGTGTATCGGCAGGTACACCGATAGTCAGTTGTGCCGTGAACATCTCGGCGCCGGTTTGCATGGCGCGATAACGCGAGCTGTGCATGTTTTCGATCGTGATGCCCTGACGGTCGAAAAAATCGGCCAGATTGAACAGGATGCCGGATTTGTCGGCAGCGACGACTTCGACGATATATGGCAGTAAATTCGACTGCATCGCCTTCGGGCCGGTGCGATACCAGACCAGCTTCAGGCCTTCCTCACGTTCCAGTTTGACCATTTGCGCTTCCAGCTTCGCAATGGCGTCCCAGGAACCAACCGCGAGGGCAGTTACGGAGACATCGCGGCCAACCGTGGTCAGGTGGGCGTCCACCATATTGCAGCCGGATTCCGATATCCGCCGGGTCACCATCAGCAGCGGCGATTGCGGATGCGTGGTGTAGGCGCTAATCAACAGATGATTTTCGTTTGCGGTGGGGCGTGGTGTTGGGTCAGCAGTCAATGCAGGTGTCCGGATGCGTCGCATGAGTTACAAGCGGCTAGAAAGATGACCCAGCATA
>JAKQKT010000286.1 GCA_029560515.1 Pseudomonadota bacterium | reverse complement strand
GAACATATCGAAGAAGCCGGCGTGCATTCTGGCGATTCTTCCTGTTCATTACCGCCGTATACGCTCAGTGCCGAGATGCAGGACCGTCTCCGTGTGCAGGCTGCAGCGATGGCGCGCGAGTTGAAAGTGGTTGGCTTGATGAACACACAATTTGCGATTCAGGGCGAAACGATTTTCGTGCTGGAAGTGAACCCGCGTGCGTCTCGTACCGTGCCCTTCGTTTCGAAAGCCATTGGCATTCCGCTGGCGAAAATCGCCGCACGCTGCATGGTGGGTCAATCGCTGGCCTCGCAGGGCGCAACGAAGGAAATCGTGCCCAATTATTATTCGGTCAAGGAAGCGATTTTCCCGTTTGCGAAATTCCAGGGCGTCGATCCGATCCTGGGCCCTGAAATGCGTTCCACCGGTGAAGTGATGGGCGTTGGCCGCACTTTCCCGGAAGCGTTCGCGCGTGCCGAAGAAGCCGCCAATATCAAGGCGCCGATTGTCGGCAAAGTCTTTATTTCCGTGCGTGATGTCGACAAGCCGCGCGTTATCGATGTCGCCAAGGATTTGCTGGGCAAAGGCTTCTCGCTCGTTGCCACCGAAGGCACCGTGAAATTCCTGCGCGAGCAGGGCATCGAATGCGAGCGCATCAACAAGGTGCTTGAAGGTCGTCCGCATATCGTCGATCTGATCAAGAACGGCGAAATTGCCTACATCATCAACACCACCGAAGGTAAGCAGGCGATTCACGATTCGTTCTCGATTCGACGCGAAGCCCTTCAGCATCGTTTGACTTACTCCACGACCATTCCCGGTGCGCGTGCGCTGGTACAGGCAATCGAATTCCGTAATAATCCGCGGGTATGGTCTCTACAAGAATTGCATAAGGAACTTCACGGATGATGGCTCCCCTTACCGTAGCTGGCGCGGCCAGACTGCGCGAAGAACTCGAAAATCTGAAATCGGTCAAGCGGCCTGCGGTGATCAATGCGATCGCCGAGGCGCGTGCGCATGGCGACTTGAAAGAAAATGCCGAGTACCACGCGGCGCGCGAACAGCAAGGCTTTATCGAAGGCCGAATCCAGGAACTGGAATACGCGCTTTCGCATGCGCAGTTGATTGACGTGGCAACCATTACTGCGGGCACACGCGTGGTGTTCGGTGCAACGGTGGATCTTGCCGATTCGGATACCGGCGATGAAGTCACCTACAAAATCGTCGGCGATTTGGAGTCGGATATCAAACAACGCCTGATCTCGATTTCTTCGCCGATGGCACGCGCCATGATCGGCAAGCACGAGGGCGACAGCATCACGATTGAAGCGCCCGGCGGTAACCGCGAATTCGACATCATCGCGGTTCGCTACGTCGTCTGAGC
>JAKQKT010000262.1 GCA_029560515.1 Pseudomonadota bacterium | reverse complement strand
AGACGACGGGTATCGGGGTGGATGGTCGATTCCCGCAATTGCGAGGGATTCATTTCACCCAGGCCTTTGAAGCGGGTCACGTTTACCTGGCCACGCATTTTTTCTTTTTCGATGCGTTCCAGCAGGATGCGTTTTTCTTCTTCGTCCAGCGCATAGAAAACCTGCTTGCCCACATCGACGCGGAACAGCGGCGGCATGGCGACAAAGATATTGCCGGCTTTCACCAGTGCCGGGAAATGCTTGAGGAACAGGGCGCAAAGTAACGTCGCGATATGCAGGCCGTCCGAATCAGCATCAGCCAGGATCACGACCTTGCCGTAACGAAGGCCATCGATTTTATCGACACCCGGGTCGCAACCAATCGCCACTGCCAGATCATGGACTTCATTGGAGGCCAGCACGCCGCCGCTTTCCACTTCCCATGTATTCAGGATTTTCCCGCGTAGCGGCAGGATGGCCTGGAAGTCTTTGTCGCGAGCCTGTTTTGCCGAGCCGCCTGCGGAATCACCTTCGACCAGAAACAATTCGGTGCGAGACAAATCCTGCGAAATGCAATCTGCCAATTTGCCGGGCAGGGCCGGGCCTTGGGTAATTTTCTTGCGGACGATTTGTTTTTCGGTTTTCAGACGGGCTGCGGCGCGTTCAATCGCGATCTGTGCGATGCGTTCGCCAAGTTCCGTATGCGTATTCAACCAGAGAGAAAAGGCATCATGTGATGCGCCTTCGACAAAACCGGCAGCTTGTCTTGACGACAATCGTTCCTTGGTTTGACCGGAGAATTGCGGATCGGTCATTTTTACCGACAACACATAACTCACACGATCCCAGACATCTTCCGGCGCGAGTTTCACGCCACGCGGCAGCAGATTCCGGAAATCGCAGAATTCACGCAGCGCATCGGTGAAACCGCTGCGCAGGCCGTTCACGTGTGTGCCGCCTTGTGCGGTAGGAATCAGGTTGACGTAGCTTTCCTGAACTAACTCGCCTTCCGGCAACCAGGCCACAGCCCAATCCACCACTTCAGTGTCTTTGCTTAGATTGCCGACGAACAGTTCATTCGGAATATATTCGCGATTGACCAATTCGCCACGCAGATAATCGCTCAAGCCATCTTCGTAATACCACTCATTGCGTTCGCCGGTAGCTTCATCAAATAGTTTGACGATCAGGCCGGGGCATAGCACCGCTTTCGCTCGCAACAAGTGGCGCAAGGCGCGTACGGCATATTTCGGCGTATCAAAATATTTCGGATCCGCCCAGAAACGCACGCGCGTTCCGGTATTACGTTTGCCGACGGTGTTGACGATTTCCAATGGCGAAGTGCGATCACCGTTCTGGAATTCCATCCGGTATTCGTTACCGTCGCGTTTGATGAACACTTCGACTTTTTTCGATAGCGCGTTCACCACGCTGACGCCGACGCCGTGCAGGCCACCGGAAAACGTATAGTTCTTGTTCGAGAATTTTCCGCCTGCGTGCAGTCGGGTCAGAATCAATTCAACACCGGGAATTTTTTCTTCCGGATGGATATCCACCGGCATGCCGCGGCCATCGTCGCTTACTTCGCAACTGCCGTCGGCATAAAGCGTCACTTCCACCGTTTTCGCGTGGCCGGCGAGGGCTTCGTCGATCGAGTTATCTACCACTTCCTGCGCAAGATGGTTCGGGCGGGTGGTATCGGTGTACATGCCCGGGCGGCGTTTGACCGGGTCAAGACCGGATAAAACTTCAATATCGGCGGCGTTATAGCGTGAATTCATTATTTTTTAACTATGGTGGATGATCTACAGAGGTTGGCAGGATGGGCTTTTAAGCCATTTCGGTCAAGTTGGGTGCAGACTCGGGCCGACTCCGGTAAAATGGGGCTTTCCAGCGCCAGGATTTCCAATGACGCGTTTAATTTTTGTTACCGGTGGTGTGGTGTCCTCGCTAGGCAAGGGCATAGCCGCCGCTTCACTCGCAGCCATCCTCGAGGCTCGCGGTCTTAAAATCACCATGATGAAGCTCGATCCGTATATCAATGTGGATCCGGGCACGATGAGCCCGTTCCAGCACGGCGAGGTTTATGTCACCGATGACGGTGCCGAAACCGATCTCGATCTGGGGCATTACGAGCGTTATGTGCGCACCCGTTTGACCCGCAAGAATTCGGTTACCACGGGCCGCATTTACGAAAACGTGATTCGCAAGGAGCGTCGCGGCGATTATCTCGGCGCTACCGTGCAGGTGATCCCGCATATCACCGATGAAATCAAGCGCTGCATTTTCGAAGCCACCGACGGTTTTGATGTTGCGCTGGTGGAAATCGGCGGAACCGTAGGCGATATCGAATCGCTGCCGTTCCTCGAAGCGATTCGCCAAATCCGAAGCGACCGTGGTCGTGAAAATGCGATTTTCATGCATTTGACACTGGTGCCTTACATCGCGGCAGCTGGCGAATTGAAAACGAAGCCGACCCAACATTCGGTGAAAGAACTACGCACGATTGGTATTCAGCCGGACATTTTGCTGTGCCGTAGCGAACGACCTTTGCCAGAAGGCGAACGCCAGAAAATCGCTCTTTTTACCAACGTGGACGAACGCGCCGTTATCAGTTGCGTCGACGTTGATAATGTCTACAAGTTGCCGTTCTGGTTGCACGAACAAAAACTCGACCAGATTGTGATCGAGAAACTGCGTCTCGAAGAGATGGCGAAACCTGCCGATCTGTCTGAATGGGCCGCCGCTGTCGATGCCGCGGAAAATCCGATTGATGAAGTGACCGTTGCCGTCGTCGGCAAATACGTCGACCATCAGGATGCCTACAAGTCACTGTCGGAAGCCCTCAAACACGGCGGTCTGCGTCAACGCACGCGGGTCCGTCTGAAATGGCTTGAATCCGAACAGGTCGAAGCCGATAACGGCAAATGCCTGAGCGATGTCGATGCCATTCTCGTGCCGGGTGGTTTCGGCGATCGCGGCTTTGAAGGAAAAGTCCTCACATCGAAATATGCCCGCGAAAACAATATTCCGTATTTCGGTATTTGTTATGGCATGCAAGCGGCAGTGGTCGATGTTGCGCGCCATCTTGCCGGTTTGCCGCATGCCAATACGACTGAAAACGACAAGAATTGCATTGACCCTGTGATCGGCCTGATCACCGAATGGCGCACTGCCAGCGGCGATATCGAAAAACGCGGTGAAGATTCCGATCTCGGCGGCACCATGCGCCTTGGCTTGCAGGAATGTCGTTTGAAAGCCGGCACCAAAGCACGCGCGATGTACGGAAAAGATGTCGTCGCCGAACGCCATCGCCATCGTTACGAATTCAATAATCGCTATCGCAATCAACTTGAAGAAGCCGGTTTGATTATTTCGGCAAAATCGATGGATGACTTGCTGGTCGAAATGATCGAGTTGCCGAATCATCCGTGGTTTGTCGCCTGCCAGGCGCATCCGGAGTTTTTATCGACGCCGCGCGACGGGCATCCCCTGTTTATCGGTTTCATCCGTGCGGCGCGAGAATACAAGGCCGGTGGCAGCTTGTTGAAAGAGGTAAGCGCATGAAGCTCTGCGGATTTGAAGTCGGTCTGGATAAACCATTTTTCCTGATTGCCGGTCCCTGCGTTATCGAGTCCATGCAATTGCAGATGGATGTCGCCGGCAAGCTGAAAGAAATCACCAGCCAACTCGGCATTCCGTTT
>JAKQKT010000261.1 GCA_029560515.1 Pseudomonadota bacterium | reverse complement strand
ACGATCAACAACAAAACACTGAATGCGGCAAGCGTCAGGTAGAAACGTTGCTGTATCTCGAGGTTTTTTTCACGTTGGCTCGCCAGCGCTGCGGAAACCTTGAGTTGTTCGACTTCGTATTCCTGCTGGACGTATTTCAAGCGTGCATTGAAATCGTCGTTGGCCTGCGTTCGATCATAGGCATCTAGTGCGGTTTCCAGTTCGATCAATCGCGCCATCAGCGGCTCGAGTTTCGAACTTGGCCTGTCATGCCCGAGCATCACTTGGACCAGGGCGCGCAAGGCCTGGCGCTCATCGCGATCGAGTTTCAGCTTCCTGTAAGTTTCCTGCGCGAGCATAAGTTCGCGTTCGGCCAGCGCGCTGTCGGACTTATTGATGGCGGCCAGCCCCAGCACTTCATGGCCAAGGCCGAACAATTGCGCGTTTTTGAGCTGTTCGCCCAAGGCCAGGATTTTCTGGCCGTTTGCCACTTGCGTTGGAACATCGTTCTTCATGCGGGCGATGCGGGCATCTTCCAGAAAGAGTTCCGCACTCAATTTCGGATCCTGTATTTTCTCGGTGAGGCTAAGCGCCATCTTCAGGACATTTTGCGCCTGGGTGATATTGCCCAGTTGCGCCATCGCCCGTGATTGGTTTCTGAGTAAGCGGGTCCGGATCAGTAGGGCCGGGTTGTCACCGAGAGCGACCAGACCACGGGCTGCATAATCTTCAGCCAGCGCGTGCTTGCCGAGCGTGTAGCTCATGGAGGAATAGGCAAGATAAACGTCGGCAGAGAGTTCGGCATAGGGGTGTAGTTTAAGCAGGCTCACCGCTTCACCCAGTAAACGTTCGCTGCGGTTGAATTCCTGCAGCGGCATCAATCCACGGCTTTCGGAAACCAGGCCTCGGATCTCGAGTTCAGGCAAGTTTGCAGCTTGCGCCGCCATTCTTGCCTTGTGCGCGGAAAGCGCCTGGCAAGACCAATCGGCAACCACGCGACAGGCATTTGATTGGGCCAGGTATAACAAGGCCAGTTCTTTGTTGTCTTTCGAGCTCTCGGCTTGTTTCAGAAGGTCCGGTAGCTCGGTAAGAACACCTTTGGGGTCCACCAAGGCACGCGTTTCAAGCGGATGTCTGGATAAAGACGAAGCAATCGCCTCCGCCTGATCACTCGGCAGATAAAACAGGATGGTAAACAGTAGCAAGCTAAACGCTTTGAAGGCCAGCGGCATAATTAATGATTGCCTGCTCATGCTAAGCACATCCCCGTTCCGATCCCGCCGGAGTATAGCGCGGAAAGGCTTGGCAACCGCAACGGGTGGAATCAGGCGTGATTGTCCGGCTCGAAGAACAACCACTTTATTTCCGGAAATTTCTGCCGCATGTCGACTTCGATTTTGTTGATTTGCCTGATCAGGTCGCCGGTACGCAGTTCCGGGTCCATACCGACCTTGACCGACACCATGATTTCCGGACCGAGTTGCAGGGTAATCACATTGTGGATTTCCATGGTATCCGGATGCGAGTGCAGATAATCCTCGATCTCCTTGCGTCTTGCTGGCGCCGCGCTCTGGCCAATCAGTAGCGCCTTGATTTCAATGGCGACAAAGACGGCAATCACGATCAGCAAGACACCGATGCCGATGGTGCCGATCGCATCGTAAAGCGGATTGCCGGTGATCATGCTGATACCGATGGCAGCAAGCGCGAAGGCCAGGCCTAGCAATGCCGCCAATTGTTCACCGAATAACACGATCATTTCGCTGTTGCGGCTTTCCCTGAACCAGTGCCAGAGGGAATTTTTTTCACGTGCCTGATTGATTTCCTGCAGGCAGGCGCGCAGCGACAGCCATTCCAGCACGATGCTGAAAACCAGCACGGCGATGGCCAGCCAGGGTTTTTCGAGTGGTTCCGGATGGGATAGCTTGTGTATGCCTTCGTAGACGGAAAATGCGCCGCCGACCGAGAACAACATCAAGGCAACCAGGAAGGACCAGAAGTAGGTTTCCTTGCCATAGCCCAGTGGAAAATCCGGTGTCGCCGGTAACTTAGCCCGCTTCATGCCGAGCAGGAGCAGGCCCTGATTGCCGCAATCGGCCAACGAGTGCACCGCTTCGGCCAGCATTGCACCGGAACCGGTAAACAAGGCCGCCGCCAACTTGGCGGCGAAAATACCAAGGTTTGCACCAAGGGCGTAAAAAATGGCGCGGGTCGAATTACCGGGATTGGACACGATTATTTCTTTTCGGCGGTATCGAGAAAGTAGGCAATGACTTCGCCGCTCACTTTCATCGTGATGGCATTGCCTCGACGATCCAGCGTTTTGCCGAATGGCAAACGGACCCAGCCTTCGCTGATGCAATATTCTTCGACGTTATGTCTTTCTTCGCCCTTGAAACGGATGCCGACGCCTCGCTCAAGAATGGCGGCATCATAAAAAGGGCTCTTCGGATTGACCGCCAGACGGTCGGGAGGGGTATCGCTCATGAAGGCATCTCGGAGAAAGGGGATGCCATATTTTAGCAGGGCTTTATAGCGCCAGTGCAGCGATTACGGACCAGGGGTGACTTCTTGATGGATATTCGCACCGGATTTCTGCTCACCATACCTGCTCACGCGATTGCGGCCCTCGCGCTTCGACTGATACAGCGCCTGGTCGGCTTGCGAGAGCAGGGTGTCGAAGGTGTAACCGGAAATCAGGGTGGTGGTAACGCCGAAACTGGCCGTCGCCGTGAAAGTATTGCCGGTTTCGGCGGTATTGATATTGGCAATATGTTCGCGGAAGCGTTCGGCCATGCTTGCCGCACTTTCGAGATCGCTGCTGCGCAGCAGGATCGCAAATTCCTCTCCGCCAATCCGACCGATGCAATCCTGTTTGCGACAAACAGGACGGATGGCTTCGGTTACTTTTTTCAATACCCAGTCACCGGCGGAGTGGCCATAGCGATCATTGATGGATTTGAAATTATCCAGATCGAACATGATCAGTCCGAGTTGCTCGGATTTTTTGGCCGCCTCGCCCAAAGCCTGTTCCACATTCTTGGTGAAGTGGTCGCGATTGCTTATACCGGTCAGGGTATCGGTTTCCGCAAGACGGCGGAAAGCCATTTGCATGCGTTTGGTCCGGTAGGCCCACAAAATGATGATTGCCAGCAATGCGGCTAGCAAAATGACCAGCAATGCACCGTAGTGGGCTTTTTGTTTGGCCACCATTTGTTCAAGTTGCAGCACCTGGTTTTTCTTGTTGAGCAGGGCGATGGTCTGGTTTTTTTGCAGGGTCTCGTGCTTGACCAGCTGGTAGGCAAGCTCCCTTGCTTTTACGTCGGTGAGATAGGCTTTATCGGCTTCGGCATATTTCTTGTAATGAGCAAGTGCCGAGCTGGCGTCGCCACGACGGACTGCAATTTCGTAAAGGGTCTTTTCGCCGACGACAAGCGATTTCGAAAAAGGGATTGAAGCGCTTTGCTTCACGGCAATGTTTGCGTGTCGTTCCGCTTCGGCCAGATTGCCGGATTGCAGTTTGTATTCGGCGAGGAATGAGTGGAACTCGCTGATCAGGCGCGGATAGCCGGTAGCTTCGGTTTCCTGCAGATATTTTTCGAGCAAACCTACCGCCTTGCCGGCATCGCCTTCCCCAAGCCATTTTCGTGCCAGGAATGCACGCGAGCCATTGGCGAGAAGTATTTCGCCGTGCTCGGAACAGGAGTTGATCATGCTGTCAATTTCGCTGTCGTCTACCGGCCATGATTTGAGATTGAAATAAGCTTCGAGCAACATATTGTTGGCGAAACAGCGGGAGCGTGGTTCGGGATTGTCGGCGAGAATTTGCTCGGCGTAATGTTTGCCAAGCTCGTATTGGCCGACTTGATTGTAAAGTACGGTGGCAACCAGTAATCCGTCATGACGCAATTTGCGATCAACGATCTTGTCCTGCAGCAGCAGTATTTTGTCCAGATAGGCAAAGCCCGCACCGAAATCCCGGGTGACGGCATAACTGTTGATCATCAGCAGGCCGGCGCGATACCTGAGCGCCACATTTCTCGATTGCTCGAAAATGGCCGATGCTTTTTGAATTGCAAGATTGTATTGGCCGGAATAGGCGAGCCGGTAAGCCTGCAGGTACCTCAGTTGCTCGAGCTGGTCTGCTGTTGCATTGGCAGCATTCGCGTCCAGTTCCTGAAGCAACTGTTCGAATTTTTTCGGGTCGGCGCTGCGCAAGCCATCGGCTTGCTCTAGTTGTTTGCCAAAGTCGGTAGAACCGAGGGCAAGAGGCGACAGCAGGCATAGACCGATGAAAACCAGTCTGAAGAAAACGCCATCCCTGCCTGCACGCATGCCTCTGCCCTCGTTGAATCAATTTGCCTGCGATGAGTCTTTCTGTTCCTTGTCTTCGTCTTCGTCAGGCTTCTTTTCACCCTGATCATCGTCTTCGGCCGGAACCAGCATCATCATCATTTTCATTCGGCCGCCGAGAAGATCGTTCAAGGCATCGTGGTCACGGTTAAGCAGGGCATGCTCTGCAACATCGTCAACGCCAAGTGCCTTTACGGTAGTGGTGAACTCTTCCGGTGACATATTCGCCAATGCTGCATCTTTGCCCATCGATTCAAGAAACTGAATAATATTCGACATC
>JAKQKT010000257.1 GCA_029560515.1 Pseudomonadota bacterium | reverse complement strand
CCTCCGCAAAGTAAAAGACGTACTCGACCGTGACCATTACGGCCTGAGCAAAGTAAAAGAACGGATTCTCGAACACCTGGCCGTTCTGAAACTGAAAGGCGACATGAAAGCGCCGATCCTGTGCCTTACCGGCCCTCCCGGTGTGGGTAAAACTTCCCTGGGCGCCAGTATCGCCAAAGCCCTCAAGCGGAAATACATCCGCATGAGCCTGGGCGGCCTGCACGACGAAGCGGAAATCCGCGGCCACCGCAAAACATACATCGGTGCTATGCCGGGCCGTATTATTCAATCGCTGAAAAAAGGTAAATCGGGTAATCCGGTATTTATCCTCGACGAGATCGATAAAGTAGGCAAGGATTTCCGCGGCGACCCATCATCCGCACTGCTGGAAGTACTTGATCCTGAACAAAATACGACTTTCCACGATAATTACCTCGAACTGGAATACGACCTGTCGAAGGTGTTGTTCATCGCTACTGCCAATTCGCTTTCCACCATTCAGCCGGCGCTGCTGGACCGGATGGAGATCATCGAAATTTCCGGTTATTCGCTGGAAGAAAAAGTGGAAATCGCCAAACGCCACCTCGTGCCCGAACAACGCAAGGAGCATGGTATCAAAACGGGCCAGATCAAGATCAGCGACAAAGCCCTGGTACGCATCATCCGCGATTACACCGGCGAAAGCGGCGTGCGCAACCTGGCCCGGGAAATCGGTTCCGTGATGCGCTATGTTGCCAAACGCGTCGCTATGGAGGAACATTATGAACCTCTTATCCGTCCCGAACACCTGCACGGCATTCTCGGTCCTACCAAATACGACGCTGAAGTTTACCAGGAAGTGCAGCCACCCGGTGTGGCCATCGGCCTTGCCTGGACTTCTATCGGCGGCGAAATTCTGTTCATCGAGGTCAGCCTCAACAAAGGCAACGGCCGCCTGCAACTCACCGGCAACCTGGGCGAAGTGATGAAGGAAAGTGCCAGTACGGCGCTCAGTTACCTGAAAGCGCATGCCGAACACCTCGGCATCGAACCGGAAATGTTCGAGAAACACGATATCCACGTGCATATTCCCGAAGGTGCTATTCCGAAAGACGGCCCATCGGCAGGTATTACCATGTTGTCGGCGCTCACTTCGGCTTTCACCGGCCGTTCGCTGAAACCGTTCCTGGCGATGACCGGAGAAATCACCCTGCGCGGCAAGGTTTTGCCTGTAGGGGGTATCAAGGAAAAAATCCTCGCCGCCCGCCGGGCAGGCATTAAGGAAGTTATTCTTTGCCGCGAAAACCGTAAGCACGTGGAAGAAATCGAGCCCGAGTTTATCAAAGGCCTCACTTTCGAATACGTCGACCGCATGGAAGACGTGTTGGCACTTGCTATCGGCCTGGATGTGAGGCCCAAAGCCGCTCAAAACGGCACGCCCAAGGTGCGCAAAAAAACAGCCGCATAATTGTAG
>JAKQKT010000252.1 GCA_029560515.1 Pseudomonadota bacterium | reverse complement strand
CAATGTCGTTATAGGCAGCCTCGGGCAGACTGTCGACGACACGGTAAATATCCAGTGCACGTTGACGTGCAGATTCAGCGAGTTGCTCGGTCATGTAAATTTTCCTGGCACGGGGGGAGACCAGTTTCGCATAGCGAAATTTATTCCGGGTGAACGAATGGCAACGCATAGATAGGGTGATGAAGCCGCAGCCAATCCATAAGCGTACCTCTACTTTTCCTGATGCTTGTGGCGATGGTGCATATCCGGGAAATGCGGATGCGAATGCGTCATCGGTTCGTGCTCGTGGGCATGCGAATGCGGTTCGACGCCATCCCATTCAAAATCGTGTTCGTGCCGGTGATGTTCGTCATGCACATGGCGATGTTCGTGCGCCATCGCATCATGTTCATGCTCGTGCTCGTGGTGCTCGCTGACATGTAACCAGACTCCCAATGCCATCAGGCCGCCGGCTGTCCAGAACGCGGCATTGGGAATTTCAGAGAACAGCAGGAGCGAAAGCGCGGCACCGACAAAAGGTGCCGTGGAAAAGTAGGCCCCGGTGCGTGCAGTTCCCAGATGGCGCAAAGCCAGTACAAACATCACCAGGCTGATGCCATAACCACACAAACCAATAAGACCTGCGGCGGCAATTTGCGAAACCTCCGGCAAACGATTGCCAAGCAACAGCGCGATGGCAATATTGATGATTCCTGCCACACCGCCTTTGATTGCCGCGATTTGCACAGGATCGCCACCCGACACCACGCGCGTGAAATTGTTGTCGATCGCCCAGCAGGCACAAGCACCAGCAATCGCCAATGAACCCCAGGGAATGCCCGATACTGCATCCCGCTGCCGCGACAACAACACGCCGCCGGCAATAATCGCCAGCATGCCGAGAAAGATACGGCGATCCACGTTTTCCTTGAACACCAGCCAGGCCAGCAAAGCTGTCAGCACGCCTTCAAGATTCAACATTAGTGACGCAGTGGAAGCAGGCGTTGTCACAAGGCCAATCATCAACAGCACCGGTCCGAGTACACCGCCAAAAAATACCGCTGCCGATAGCCAGGGAATATCGGCACGGCGAAGTGGAGCTTCGTTACTCGCTTGCTTGAATAAACGACGAATGCCGAGCCACAAGGAAAGCCCGATGCCCGAGCCGGCATAAAGCAGACCGGCCAGCAGCACCGGTTCGATATCCGAGATCAGCAGTTTTGCCAATGGCGTACTCAGGCCAAACAAGATGGCAGCAAGCAAGGCGGTACCGATGCCCATTGGATATTTGTTCGGCTTTGCGTTCACGGTGCTCCCATCATGGGTCGAACAAAAAATGATTTTCCTGCTAGCGCAATACAGGCTGCGCTAAAGGGCAACTTGCCGGACTCATCATGCAAGGTGAGCGTATCCGGCAGCTTATCGTGTTTCGTCGCAGGGTGCGTTACCGTTTTGCTTCCACGTGCCGGGCAAAATTATCCAATATCGCCTGCCATCCCTGACGCTGCATGTCCTCTGAGTGTGTTGATTCGGCGTCGAAGGTGGAACGGACAGTGACGCCGTTTTCGCCAGGCAAGAATTCGACCAGGCCGCTTCGGTCACCGAACGAATACTCGATCGATTGATGCGGCATGATGCGGGTATAGGTTCCGGCAAAGTCAAAACCGAAACTGCCGTCCTTGGCTTCCATGCGCGACGAGAATGCCCCGCCGTCGCGTAAATCCACCGATGAACTGGTCGTATGCCAATCATCGGAAGCGGCATTCCATTGCTTGATATCCTCTGGCGTTGTGTAGGCACTCCAGACTTTTGCGATGGGTGCCTTGACGAAAGTTTCAACGGTGATTTTCATGAATGCTCCAGAGCTGGTTCGAAAAGAAAACGGGGTCGGACCGATTTTACCCAAGACCGGCTTTCGATAAATGAACTCAACCCCATTTCCCTAACCCGGCTTTCCGGTTTGCCTTACATCGCCTGCCGATTTTTTAAACCAGCGCTTGCAGGCATGCTGAAGCGCGGCGGGTTCCGAAAAGCCTAGCAGATAGGCCGTCTCGGTAACCGAGAGTCCGCGTGCCAGATGTTC
>JAKQKT010000238.1 GCA_029560515.1 Pseudomonadota bacterium | reverse complement strand
GGTATTGCCGACCGTCATCAGGCTACCGAGTTGATCGGCGAAACTGAGCACCGAGGCATTTTCATCCAGCGCCGCCAGCGGCGTACCGACATCCACCACGATCAGGATATCGGCACCCATCGCACGAGCCACATCGACCGGTACCTGGTTGACGATGCCACCGTCCACCAGAAGTTGATCGCCGATTTTTACCGGTCGCAACACGCCCGGTATCGACATGCTGGCCCGCATCGCAATCGCGAGGTTGCCACTTCTCAACACGGCGGCTTCTCCGGTATTGATGTCGGTTGCAACGGCACGGAATGGAATCACGAGCTGATCGAAATTTCCCGAACGCGAAGCTTCATTCGACAAGCGCTCGAGCAGGAGCATCACGGTTTCGCCGGCCAGCAGGCCGGAGGTGATCTTGATTCCTTTTTTGCCAATGCCGGGTTTTGCATTGAGCAGACTCAGATCATCATCGCGCTTGCGGCGGAAACTGCGCTCCGGACGATCAAGCGAATCATCGAAGGTTGCCGGCCAATCCAGCGTGGTCACCAGTTTCTCGATCGCTTCAATCGACATGCCAGAGGCATACAGGCCGCCGATCAAGGCCCCCATGCTGGTGCCTGCAATGCAATCAATCGGAACATGCCGACGTTCGAGTTCCTTGATGACGCTGACATGGGCAATGCCGCGCGCACCGCCACCGCCAAGCACCAAGCCGATACGCGGTCGTGGATTTTGTGGGTCCTGTTTGCGGCAGGCCTGCGTGTCGGCCATGACCAGCGAAGGCATGAGCATCAGCATCGCCATCATCGATAAGCAAGATTTCATATTTCGATTCCCGTGTCGCTTTATTTTTCTTTGCGCCAGTTCAAGGAGGCTGCCGTTTCCCGGCCCGATTCGATGCTGACATCGAAGCCGCGCTTGATCAGGTATTTCAATGTCATCACCTGGCCCGTACCCAGCAGTGAAACCCCATAACTGACAAACAGGCGCGGCGATATTTTCTTGCCTACCGAAAATACCGCGCCACCCAAGGCACGCGATTCGCTGATGCCGGCTTCATCCAGGCCCAACTTAACACCCAGTTGCTGCGCGAGTATGTTGCCTCCCGCACTTAAAGCCAGCGCGGCGGCATCGAGTCTTTGATTGTCGGTACTGCTGGCAGTATTCAAAGGCCGACCCAGTACCAACCATGCGAGGGCTTCGGAAGCTTCCATCGCAGGTGAAGAAGTAATCACGGTTTGTGGTGAGCGCGCCGTGCCTTGGACGCGAATACCGACGGAGACATCTTCGAAATTTCTTTCGGCAAGAATATCCAGTGCCGGATTGTTGATTGAGGAATTCGCGTAAGTCAGGCGACTGCGCTTGATCGTCAATGCCTGACCGTAGGCGGCGTAGTTGCCACGGGCTTCAATCGTGCCGGTCGCGAGCGCAGGGCGTCCGGGTTGATCGCGCACCTGCAAACTGCCGCTGAGTTTTCCATCCAGGCCAAAACCCTTGAGTTGCACATCGCGACCGAGTTGCAGCGTGATGTCGGAATCAACCAGAAAGCCGCCGGTTTCCGGTGCTTCACGCGGATCAAGCACGACCACGTCGGATGACACCGATACGCTTTGATCCAGACGTTCAAGATCGATTTTTGCGGTCGGAACGATCACGGTACCGGTCATTTTCAACAGGCCGTTCTGATACACGAGCTTCAGGTCCGGACTCATGTCGGCCCGCAAATCCGGCGTATTCGACACTGTAATATTTTCACCCTTCAGCGTTAATTGCAGCGGACTGTTTTTATCGGCCAGATCCAGCGAGCCATTCAGTTGCAATTGCCCTTTGCCGGAACTTAAAACACCGTTCAAGCTCGCCATGCCATTCGGTTCGCCGCGCAAACTGACATCACCGGCAGTAATTTTTATGCCGAGTGCCGGCAGCTCGGACGAAAACTGGTTCAGATGCGCTTCGCCACTGATATCGGGCACGCTGCGATTTCCACTCAATAACAGTTGTCCGGTCAGGCGGCCTTTCGGATCGGCAAGATCGGGCGACATCAATTCAAGCCAGGTTAGTTTATGGACGTCGAGACTGAGCTTGCCCTTGAGCGGCGCCGACGCATTGAAACCGGTTTGCAATTCGCCGCTGATCGAACCCTGCTCCGGCAGCAGGGCATTCAATCGCATGCCGATTTGCTCGCCTTGCAATTTCAGATTGAATGTCAAATTGCTGTAGCTCACCACGTCGCGTGTGGCATCGGTATTCAGGCGCAAGCCGCCCGCGTCGGATTGAAGGCCGACATCGCCATTCCATGCGCCGGTTTTCGTGCGGACAAAATCACCGGCAAGATTCACTACACCAAACGGACGGTAGTTTTGATCCGGCATGCTTTCGCTAAGCCAGGGATCCAGCAGCGACAAGGGTAATTCGCGACCTTCAACATGGCCGGCATTGCCATTCGCATTCGCGCAAAGTTGTGCGCTGCTGCCGGTACGCAGGCAGGTTTTATCGAGCCGGATGCTGCCACCGGCAAACTGGTAATTCGCCGGTGCCTGCAAGGTCCAGGCTTCACCGAGACGCGGCGCGAATTGCAGGGATTGCAATCGGCCTTTCCAGTTTTGATTTGCACCGGCAGCGCTGATATCGAGTTTTATTTTTCCGTAATCAAAAGCCGCATCGGCTTGTGCACGCAGATCATGCATATTGCCGCTGATTTGCGCATCGAATTGCTGAAGCGCCTGTCCGCTGATATTGATGGCGCTCGCACTGACATGCATCTGGCCATTCTTGCCACTACCGGGCAACTCGCCTTGTGCGTCAAGTTTGCCGACGCTGTCGGTGCCCCAGCGTAATTCACTGCCGCGCAAATTGGCCTTGTAGTTCGGCGCCTGACTGGGACCATTGACCAGCAGGGTGCCGCTGATTTGCCCGCCGCCCTCCGGTGAGATGTCCGACAGATTCAATGGCGAAAAGTCGGCCGCAATATCATAACGCTCGCCAAAACGACCGGCCGCTTTTACGTGGCTGGCGCCGATGCCGAGCGCCAGTTTTCCGTCACCATTTTTTCCATTCCAGCGCGCCTCCGCATCGCCTGCCAATGCACGATCACGCAGGCGACCGGAAATGTTTTTCAGCTTTACTTCACCTGCCCAGAGTTCATCCGCGTTCTGTTGTGCTTTCGCATCCATCACGCCATTGACCGCGCCGGGGAAATCCGGAAAAAAATAGGCCGGGTTGAATTGGTTCAAGCGCGCCTGCAATTCAAGGCCAAGGTTCGGCTCCCAGAATAACTTTCCCTGCCCCTGCAGTTTTCCAGTCGGCGTAACCGCACTCAAATCATCGAGCAATAATTTTTTTTCATCACCACGTCCAGCGAGTTTGACGACCGCCTTGTCCTTGCCGCGCAGCAAGACCGCGTCGCCATTGAGAGTCCAGGCTGATAATTTGCCGACCACTTTCATCTGCGCGCTGCCATTCACTGCCATGTTGCCGCTGTCTTTGCTTTCGGGCAGCAGAATCAATTGTTTCGAGCTGACAAGAAGATCAAAGACCGGATCCTTGTCGATAAATTCGGCTTTTCCCTCAAGCCGCACAAGACCGGCATCGACCCGGATCAGTACTGGCTTCAATGTCAGCACGCCTGCTTCAATCGAAACTTGCGAAGGCTCGATCAGCACGGTTTGTTCGCCGCGTTTTACATTGCCGCTGAACCTGGCATCGCCATCCACGCCGGTACCTTTAATCGAAAAGGCCCAGGGCTGATCCGACGCAAGACCAAACTGCTCGAACAATAATTGTTCACTACCGGCATTGAATGACCAATGCGGCTGGCTGCTGCCGTCAAGCAAACGCAAATCAATCGTCAGCGGGCCGGGCGCGGCACCGTTGATTTTCAAACTGAAATTGTCGATATCACCCTTGGCGTTCAATGACAGTTCTGCCGGCGCGGTGCCTTTTTCGGTCATTGCGATAAAACTGCCTGCGAGATTCGTGCGGTATTTTTCGCGTGGCAAATACTCGCCTTTCAAATCGAGATTGCCGCGATCGCTCTTGATTTGCAGTTTCGGCAAATCGACCAACCCCTTTGCCAGGGTTACTTCGGCTTGCGCGTTGTAAACCAATACCAGATTTTGCTTGCTGTCCCGTATTTGCAATTGCCTGATCTGCAAATCCGCCACCGCAATCGTCATAGGCAAATCAATCGCCGGTAAAAATTCCGGCCAGCGCGGTAACTCGAAAGGTTCGTCGTCGCTGGGCAAGACAAGAACCGCGTTATCTATCTTGAGCGTTTCGATATCCAGCCGTTTCGACAAGAGCGGCCACAGGGCATTTTTCAGGCTGGCTTTTTGTGCGGTAAATACATATTTCGTATCGGCGTAGCGCAGATCGCTGATCGTCAGGCCGTTCCACATGCTGCCTTCCAGCTTGGACCAGGTCAGCGAACTGCCTTCCGGCAATTGCGCCGCGATGCGCGCCATCAGGAAATCGCGACCGCCATCGCTGCGCAGAGCCCAGAGACCGAGCAGGCTCAACAACACGCCGCCGACCAAAGCCATAATCAACAAGAGACGGATAATGCGGCGCGTCATTGCAGGTCGGGCCCGAGACTGATGTGCAAACGGAAATTCTGGTCCGGTTCGTTCAGGCCATGCGCAATATCGATGCGAATCGGACCCACCGGCGAGCGCCAGCGCAAGCCAAGGCCGACGCCGACATTGGCATTGAATTGCTCATCGAAGGCGTCGCCGGCGTCGACGAAAGCGGCCGCGCCCCAGGTGGGCGTGAACATATGTTCGAATTCGACGCTGGCCACGGCAATATGCTTGCCGCCGACAATCGTGGCGATGCCTTCCCCCAATTCGCGATAACCATAACCGCGCACGCTGTGATCGCCGCCGGCATAAAATCTTTGCGATGGTGGAAACTGGTCGAAATCACTGGTGAAGGTGGTTCCCAATTCCCCGCGCAACAACAGGCGGTTACTGAAACCGATACTGTGGATGTAGCGTGCCTCGCTGCGTAGCTGAACGAAATCGATATCGGATCCGATGGCCGTCGAACCGACACGGGTTTCGATGAAAAAACGGTAGCCCTTCTGTGGCGAATTGATGTCGTCGAATTTTTTCCGTTCTGCCGAGAATACCGGCGCCACGATCGTGCTGTAATCGTGGAAGTTGGTGACCAGATCGTCGTAGCGTTCGCGCTTGTATTCCAGTCCGGCGTTAAGATCCCAACCACGCCAGCGGCCATTGCGGCTCATCGCCAACTCGGTGTACTGCGTGGTGATCTCGTTGATCTGCTCTTCGCGAATCGAAGTGCGGAACGTGTACCAACCTTCGATTTTGGAAAATGCCGGTATGCGGTACTGGGCCGTGAAATCACTTTTTTCCTGTGCAACATTCAAGGCAACGAAAAGCTTGTGGCCTTTGCGATTGACCCAGCGTCGTTCCATGCTGCTTGCGAAACCCGCTCCGCTATCGGTGCCGTATCGCAAACCCAGCGAATAGATACTGCGCTTGGCCGGCGTCAGGCTGACCTGTATCGGCACCACGCCATTGCTGGCCTGGTCGGGCAAAGGCTGTACATTGATCGCGGCAAAATAATCGAGATCGGCCAGTGTTTTCTGCAACGCGAATAATTCGGTTTGATCAAACAACTGCCCGGGCTCCCAGGGCACCAGTTTTTCCATCAGGCTATTGTCGAACTGGTGGCCTTCAAAACGGACGTCGCCAAATTTGTAACGGGAGCCGCTAGTCCAATCGAGTGCAATATCGGCTGCATGCTCAGCGCGCGTCACTTCCACCGTGTGCGTGTTCAAGTCGGCATCGAAATAACCGCGTTCATTCAATGCACGACTGATATTGATTTTGCTGGTTTCATAATCGCCATGATGGAATACAAAACCCTGTTTCGGCAGGAAAGCATCGACCTGGCTGGTCACGACCGGATCCTTACCGGCCTCGCCGTTTACATTCAATGACAGTTTTCGAACCTGTACCGGCTCGCCCAACACCACCGTGAACTGAACGCTCACATCTTCGCCATTGCGAATGACTTTGGACTCGACAGCCGCATCGTAGTAGCCGAAGGCTTCAAGCCCGCGCCGCACTTCGCGCGGTGCCAAGCGCATCAGATAATCCAGACGGTTTTCGCTGATTACGGTATCGGCTTCGAGCTGGGTGTCGGTCAGCGAGAGTTCGCTGCGCACATTCAGGATCTGCGCTTCGTTCAGCCCGGCAAATTCGATCGACTTTACCTGCAGGGCTTCCGCTCGCGCAGCGAGCAGAAACAGGACAGCAGCGAGTGCGGAGAAACCTGGGGGTCGGCGGGTCATAGGCTTACTATAACCAGCCGAATGTGAATATTCAGCCTAAACGACCAGAGCCGCAATTTCGGCGACGCTGGCAAAACGATCCGCGACCGTTTTCAGCAAGGCAAGGCGATTGTCGCGCACGGCGGCGGCGTCGACGTTCACCATCACGCTGTCGAAGAAAGCATCTACCTGCGGACGCAGTGTCGCCAGTCGCGAAAGCACTGCCACATAATCGCGCGAAGCCAATGCCGTGTCGGTATCGCTTAAAGCCGAACTGATCGCGGCATACAAATCTTTTTCACCTTGTTCCTGTAACAGATCAGGATTCACGTTATCCGGAATATTGCCTTCGACCTTACGCAGGATATTGCGAATGCGCTTGTTGGCGGCAGCAAGCGCCGGCGCTTCTGGTAGTTGCGCGAATTCGCGGACGGCTTTTAGGCGTTTGTCGAAGTCGGGTAACGACACATGTTCTATGGCATTTACTGCATCAAACTGAGCATTGGTGAAGCCAAGTTCGTTAAAATAATTTCGAAGCCGTTCAATTACAAAATCAAATTGCTCTTGAATTTCCAGACCATTGTCATCATTGGCTGATTTTATTGGCTGCAGTCGAATCGCGTCTTCTAGCAAACCGGAAAGCGAAACTTCAAAATTCGCTTCCAGCAAGGTCCTAGCCAATCCCAGCGCATTACGACGCAATGCAAACGCATCTTTATTACCCGTCGGTTTCAAACCCGCTGCAAAACCGCCCGCCAAAGTGTCCAGCCGTTCCGCAATCGCCAGCACTTGTCCGAGTTTCGACGGCGCGATCGCATCACCGGCGAAACGCGGTTGATAGGCTTCATCGATTGCGTTGGCGACTGCTTCCGGCTCACCTGCAGCTTTTGCGTAATAGCGGCCTGCAATACCTTGCAGTTCGGGAAACTCGCCAACCATGCGGCTCTGCAAATCGGCTTTGCACAACTCTGCGGCGCGGCGTGCCTGAACCGGATCGGCTCCGACTTCTTTGGCAATCGCTTCCGCCAAGGCAGCAATGCGGTTGGTCTTGTCGGCATAGGTGCCGAGTTTTTGCTGGTAAGTGACGGTGGTCAAACCTTCCGCCATCGAACTCAGGCCCTGTTTCAAATCTTCATCGTAGAAAAATTTCGCATCGGAAAAACGCGGGCGGATCACACGTTCATAACCCTTGCGAACTTGCTCGACATCCTTGCTTTCGATGTTGGCGATGCCAATGAATTGTTCCGACAATTTTCCGTTCGCGTCTAGCACCGGGAAAAACTTCTGGTTGCTTTCCATCGTGGTGATCAGGGCTTCCTGCGGTACCGCGAGAAATTCTTTCTCGAACGAGCACAGAACCGGCGAAGGCCATTCGACCAGGCAATTCACTTCGTTCAACAGATTTTCATCGATGCGCGCGCTGCCACCAGTTTGCTTGGCGGTGGTTTCAATTTGTTCGCGGATACGGTCACGACGCTCGTCGGCATTGACCAGAACGAACGCATCGCGCAAGGCATCAACATAATGGTGCGGTGAGCTGATCCAGACCGGTTTGTTGTGATGGAAGCGATGGCCGCGGCTCATGCGATCGGATTTCAAGCCCATCACTTCGCCATCAATCACGTCATTGCCCATCAACATCACCAACCAATGCACCGGACGGATGAATTTGGTTTCGCGACTACCCCAGCGCATCGGTTTCGGAATCGGCAATGCCGCCAAGGATTCGCTCACGATCTCGGCAATCAATGTGCTTGTGATCGCACCGGGTTTTTCACTGCGGGCGACAAAACGTTCGCCTTTCTGATCCGTGGTTTTTTCCAGCTGCTCGACGCTTAAGCCATTCTTGCTCGCGAAACCGAGCAGGGCAGGTGTCGGCTGGCCTTCGGCATTCAAACCGATATTCAAATACGGACCCAGCACTTCGGATTTCTGCGAAGCCTGTTCGGTGCCGACTTCGGCAAACAGCGCAGCAAGACGACGCGGCGAATACAAAGCCTTCGCATTGTTCTTGTTGAACGCGATACCGCGCTTTTCAAAACCGTTGGCAATACCATCGAAGAAAGCCTGCGCCAATTCCGGCAAGGCTTTTGGCGGCAATTCTTCGGTGCCGAGTTCGATCAAGAGAGGAAGCATGCTCATTACGCGACCTCCTTCTTCAGATTCGGGAAGCCGAGTTTTTCGCGTTGCGCAAAATACGCTTCGGCCACCGCTTTCGACAAATTACGTACTCGCAAAATATAGCGTTGGCGTTCGGTCACCGAAATCGCACGACGGGCATCGAGCAGATTGAAACTATGCGAGGCTTTCGCGACTTGGTCGTAAGCCGGCAAAGGCAGACCCAGTTCAACGCATTTCATCGCCTCTTTTTCGCAGGCATCGAAGCGATGGAATAATTCCTCGACATCGGCGTGTTCGAAGTTGTATGCGCTTTGTTCGACTTCATTCTGGTGATACACATCGCGGTAATAGACTGGACCTTGCGGGCCGACGGTCCAGACCAGATCAAATACGTTATCGACGTTTTGCAGATACATGCATAAACGTTCGAGCCCGTAAGTAATTTCGCCAGTCACCGGTTTGCATTCAAGGCCGCCGGCCTGCTGGAAATAGGTGAACTGGGTGATTTCCATGCCGTTCAACCAGACTTCCCAACCCAGACCCCAGGCACCGAGCGTCGGTGATTCCCAGTTGTCTTCGACAAAGCGCAAATCGTGAATCAAGGGATCAACACCGAGCGCTTTGAGCGAGTCGAGATACAAATCCAGAATATTGTCGGGATTCGGTTTCATCACCACTTGGTATTGGTAATAACGCTGCAGGCGATTCGGGTTCTCGCCATAACGGCCATCAGTCGGGCGGCGGCAGGGCTGCACGTAGGCGGCATTCCATGGCTCGGGACCTAATGCCCGCAAAAAAGTGGCGGGGTGAAAGGTGCCGGCACCGACTTCCAGATCGAGCGGTTGAATCAGCACGCAGCCTTGTTCAGCCCAGAAATGGTTCAGTTTAAGGATCAGTTCTTGAAATGTCGGAGCGGCCATAAAGCGAATCATCAACGGAAAGCCGGTATTATAGGCTGATACGCCGTTTAGAGCTTGAGTCCATGAAACCTTTTTTGATTATCGAAACCGGCAAGCCGGTCCCTACTTTGAAACGCCAGGGCGGCTTTCCCGACTGGATTCGGGTCGCCTCCGGCCTGCATGTGCGTGACGTAAAAGTCTGCAATGTCGAAGCCGGTGAAAAATTACCGGATGCCAAGGGCTTCACCGGCGTGCTGGTAACCGGTTCCGGCTCGATGGTGACCGAACGCCATGACTGGAGCGAACGCAGCGCCGAATGGCTGAATGATGCGGCCCACAAGGGTCAATCCATCTTCGGCATTTGCTACGGCCATCAACTGCTCGCGCAAACATTGGGCGGCAGTGTCGATTACAACCCGAGAGGTCGCGAGATGGGCACCATCTCGATCAAGCTGCATCCGCATGCGAAGGACGATGCACTGTTTGCCTCCCTGCCAGAAGAGATCGATGCACACTCGACACATCAGCAAACCGTATTGACTGCACCGAGCGATGCGACCGTGCTGGCCTATTCCGATAAAGACGATTGCCAGGCGTTCCGCTGGAAAGACAATGTCTGGGGCGTGCAATTCCATCCGGAATTTTCGACCGAGCACATGCGCGAATATATCCATGTGCGTCGCATGGCATTGATTCAGGAAGGCAGCGAACCCAAGGCGATGCGCAAGGCCGTGAGCGCCGCGCCGGATGCAAGACGCGTGCTGAGAAATTTTGTTTTGCATGCGCAATCACGCGCTTAAGGGGAATAGCATGTCGGCACGCAGCGTAAGAATTGAGTCGATGTTTGGCTGGGTGATGGAAAGCATCAAGCTGGTAAAGAAAAATTTTCGCAGCTTCGTGTCTGCCAGCCTGGTCACCATCGTCATTGCGATCCTGGTCTGTCTGCCGATGTGGTTTGTGATGATGGGCAATATGATGGCCACCATGAAAAGCCAGGGGATGTCCGGCAACGCGATGCCCATGGCCGGCATGCCTATGGCCGGCGGCGATATGACGATGTTTTTCATCGTCTACGCCATCACGATTGTTGTCAGTTTGCTGATGTTCCCGCCGATTCTTATTGGCTGGTTCAAGCTTTGCCAGAATGCCGACAAGGGCATTGCCACGAGCGGTTTTGATATTCTGAAGCCCTATAAGGACATGCCGCTCTGGCTTCGCGGCCTCGGTTTTTCCCTGCTCGGCTTTCTGGTTTATCTATTGGTGTTCGGCCTATTTGCACTCGCATTCAGCGGCCCGATCATGGACTTCATGCACCAGATGGAAGCGCAACAGATGGCGATACTCAGCGGTGCCGAACCGGCGCCACCGAGCTTTCCATTCGCCCTGTTCATCGCCTACTTCGGCTTCATTGGCGTGGCCATGTTTCTACAGCTTGTTTACATGGTCGGCTTTACCGAAATTTCGCTGCGTTCTACATCCGCAATCGACGCCATGAAAATCGCGGCAGCCAGCGTTTTCAAGAACGGGCTGAAACTGATCCTGTTCCTGGTCTGCGTGATTTTCATTTTTTATATCGCATTCTTCATTGTCGGCATGATACTGGGCGTTATCGCCGTGCTTCTGACATTCATACATCCGGCTCTCGGAATGGTCGCGATGTTCCTGCTGTTCATGCCCTTGATGCTGATCCTGTATCCGCTGATGTTCAGCGGCCACTATTTCATGTGGAAAGGCATGCTGGGCGACGACACGACAACGGCGCCTGAAATACCGCCTTCGTCATTGCCCGTCTAATTCGATGCGTCCGGCTTGCCGGACGTTTTTTCCATGGCTATTCGCCAACTCAGAACCAGCAATCCCTCTATGTCCCATCGAAAAATTCCCGCCCTTCGCGGCCTGCTCTGGTGTCTGGAAGCAGCACGTCAACTGAAAGTAGCGCCACAGCCGATATTTTCCATGGCGATCTGGCTGAGCCTCGGCATGCTGCTACCGGGACTGAATTTTTTCATGTTGATATTGATTACGGTCTTTTATGGCGGTGCTATTTCCGCCTTGCATAAAAAAGCCCAGGGAGCGCAGGCGGGCCTCGGCGATTTTTTCAATGGCTTCAAATCACTGCCGCGCTTTCTCAGCCTTTTCATGACGGGCCTGCCGACCATTCTGTTTGCGATTTTTTCCAGCTCGGTTCTGGTCCAGGCACTTGGCCCCGACGTGGCGCAAACGCTGGCACAGCCCGGTCAAACACCGAGCCCGGAACTGATAGAAAAGATTGCCCCCGTTCTTCTCGGCGCCATCCTCAAACTACTGCCTGCGGCCATCGTGGTGGGCTGGATTGTATTTCTTGCCGTGCCCCGTTCGATTCTCGATGGACGACTTGGTTTTCTGGCCCTTTGGGATGCACTGCGGGCGATCATGGGCAATATCGGCGCATTGTGTCTCTTCAGTCTGGGTATGTTGTTGACCGTCATTGCCGCGAGTTTCCTGCTCGCTATTCCGATGGCATTGATCGGCAATGCCGGCGCACTGGCTCCGCTATTGCAGACTTTTGTACTGGTCTTTATAAGCACACTGGCCTGGGCCTGGTATTTGAATGCGATGTATATCGCATGGCGCGATATTTTCATGACCGATACCGGCATTGCGGTATCCGAACCCGAGAATGCCGACAAGGCTCAGATTGAAATTTGATAGTCCGGAAGCAGGAACGGTAAATCGCAAGATCCGGATAACAGATTCAATGCGTGGCGCGCTGAATCAAATGGCGGATATCTGTTGCATCATCAGCCACATCATCAATACCATCAGCAGACAGGCGCCAATAAAAGCCAAGGCGTGCAGGAAGATGATCGCCCAGCCCCAAAGCGGCATGCCCGGATTTTGCGGGTCGACATTTTCTACCCGGGTAGCGGCGAGATAATCATGCAGGGCGCGTCTTTCCGGTGTCCATGCCGCGAGGGCGTGACCCAGGTTCATCGTGATCCACGATAGGGAAGCGGCAAAGAAACGCGCGATCGATTGTGGCAATCCGATGCGCTGCCCGTGGATATCAGTCACCTTGATTCCGAGTAGACGTTTTCCAAGCGTCGCCTGCTGCGGCGAAGATTCCATCACGGAAAAATAAATACCCGCCAGCACCAGATAGGCGACGGTTGAGAAAATCAGGGCCGGCAAGATCACTGCCTGCAGGGTTTGCATGATCGCGAGAAGATCCGGCGTTTCACCGCTTGCCTGGGCCGCCTGCAATGTAGCGAGAATTTCCTTCAGTGAACCGAGCTCGGATTGGCCGCGAAACGCGAAGAACAGGCTCGACAGAATTTCGACGATCACATAAAGAATGGCGATATCGATGAAGTAGGCAACGTAGCGCTTCCAGAAACCGGCCGGCGAAGGCGTGTAACTCATGAGCGTGCGGTCAGATCTATCTTGCGGTTCTTTACCACGAACCGCGCTGCCAGAATGCCGATTTCATACAGCAGGCACATGGGTATTGCAAGCATCAACTGCGACAAGCCATCCGGTGGCGTAATGATGGCCGCGATAATGAAGATGGCGACAATGACGTAGCCACGCCATTCACTTAATTGCGCCGGTTTTACCCAGCCGAGCAGCACGGCAATGATCACGGCAACCGGCACTTCAAAACTGATGCCGCCAGCCAGAAACATGATCAGAACGAAATCCAGATACTCGCCGATGTCGGGCATCATCGTGACGCCCTCTGGCGTGATGCTGAACAGGTAACCGAACATCACCGGCAGCAAACCGAAATAGGTGAAGGTGCAGCCGGCGTAAAACAGTAGTGTCGCCACTACCAGCAGCGGGCGCGCCATGCGTTTTTCATTTTTGTACAAGCCCGGTGCCACAAAGGCCCAAAGCTGATACAGCATCATCGGCATCGCGATCATTAACGCGGCAAAAAACGCACACTTCAGCGGAACGGTAAATGCGCCCAAAGGCGCGGTTGCGATTAATTGCCCGCCCTGCAAATCATCCAGCAAGGGCTTGGCCAGCAAGGAGTAGATATCGTTGGCAAACGGCACCAATACCACGAATACCAGGGCCAATGTCATGAGAGCTTTTACCAGGCGCGAGCGGAGCTCGAGCAAGTGACTCATCAGGCTTTCTTCGGCGGGCTTGGGATCACTCATGGTTGCCGTGCATTTTCCGGATCATGCGCGGTATCGGCATCGTTTGCCTTGGCATCGGATTGAGCTGCCAAATCGGCATCGAGTGCCTGCAGATCGTTTTTCAGACTTTCTTTTTGCGTATTGATGGTCTGCTGGATATCGCTGTCAATCGCTTGCATTTCCTGCTGCAAACTTTGCTGATGTGCGTTCAGCGTTTGCTGAAGATCGGCCATCGATGCTTTCAAACTGCTTTTCAGTTCTTCATCGGCCATTTCACTTTCAAGCTCGGCTTTCACGGTGTACCACTGCGCCCGGGCCTTGCGTACCCAGAATCCGGCGAGGCGTGCTGCTTTCGGCAAACGCTCGGGCCCCAGTACCACCAGGGCCACGATGGCAACAATCAGAATTTCACTCAGGCCAATATCAAACATGGCGGATGGCCTGTTTATCAGTCATTTGCTTTCGGATTTATCTTTGGGACTCAGGCTTTCGGGGCCTGGTCCTGGTCTTTTTCGTTGCCGAGTTTTTCGGCATCTTCATTGCCGTCTTTCAGGCCTTTTTTGAAATTACCGACGGCACCGCCCAGATCCTTGCCGATGTTGGCGAGTTTCTTCGTGCCGAATACCAAAATAACGATCACCAAGATGATCAGCAATTCTTTCCAACCTAACATGACGGTTCTCCTGTGCGATGGCTAAGAATAACTTATTTGGAGGTCTCGGCGGCTTTCGCGGTGCTTTCTTCAAGCTTGTCGCGGAAGCTGACGACGGCATCGGAAGCCTTGTCGGCACGGCCTTCGAGAATCATGCGCGAAGTCGCATCGCGGCCATAAACGGCGGCATTGGCTTTCTTGTCGATCTGCATGACGGCGCCATCGAGCGAAATTCCGGCAAACAGGCCACGGGCGCGGGAATAACTGTAAATTTCGGCTTTTAGTTGTTCGTCGGTGGACGCCTGCGCGCTGCGACCTACCGGGCCAGCGGCCACACTGGCGTCGCCGCCGAGGGTGAATTTGCCATTGACGATGGAGTCAACGCCGCGGGCATTGCGGAACACCAGGATCACGTCGGCGGATTGGATGCCGGCCTGGAAGCCGATGCTGCCGCCGGTTAATACGATAAAGCTGGGATTCGACCAGGTGCCATCACTGCCGCGCACCGCAATCAGGCCCTTGCCACGTCGGCCACCGACCACGAAACCAGCCTTGACTACATCCGGGATAACGGCGATAGCCTGGGCTTCGTTGAGCAATTTTCCGGGGATGGACTCCTCGGGAATTTTCAGGATTTCGCTAAGGACCCGGCTGGCGTCATTGGCGCGGTCGTCTTCTTTTTGACCCGCGAAGGCAGAGAGCGGAAACAGCAAGAGTAATGACAACAGCAGGGCAAAATGGCGGCGCATAGGCTTCTCCTTGGAATTTTGGCAATTATGGCGCAAACGAATGAATAAGGGATGAGTTCATCTTCATCCGTCGGATGTTATTTTGTGCCCTGTTAACAAGGATAGTTCCATGAGCCCACGCTTTTTCAACCCCGTTGCCTCCGACAAACAACGTACTACCGTACTGTTGATCAATCTGGGAACACCCGATGCACCGACTGCCAGCGCCGTGCGGCGTTATCTTGCGGAATTCCTGCACGATTACCGCGTAGTCGATCTGACACGCTGGCTGTGGTGCGCCATTCTGCATTTCGTGATCCTGCCGATTCGTTCCGGCATCGTCGCGAAAAAATATGCCGGTGTTTGGCGCGAAGATGGCTCTCCCTTGCTGGCATTGAGCAAAAAACTGCGGGATGCGGTACAGGCGCAATGCTCCGACTACGATGTGCGTCTGGCGATGCGCTACGGCAATCCATCGGTGGCTTCGGTGTTGCGCGAAGCGCAGGCTGACGGCATGCGGCGCTTGCTCGTATTGCCCCTGTATCCGCAATACTCGGCCAGTACGACGGCATCCAGCCACGATGCGGTCATGAAAGAATTGCAACGCTGGCGCGTGATGCCGGAGCTGCGCTTGATCAATGATTATCATGATAATGGCGAATGGCTGGACGCGATTGAAGCCAGCATCGAGAACCATTGGGACCTGCATGCGCGCGCGGAGAAAATCCTGTTTTCATTCCACGGGTTGCCGCAACGCTTTATCCGCGATGGCGATCCCTATGCAGCACAGTGCGAAGCCAGTGCAAAGGCAATTGCCGCACGCCTTGGATTAAGCGACACGGAATGGCTGCTGACGTATCAATCCCGTTTTGGCCGCGAGCCATGGCTGGAACCTGCCACCGATAAAACACTGGAGTCCCTGGCAAAACAGGGAGTCAAAACCGTCGATATTATCTGTCCTGGCTTTGCGGTGGACTGCCTGGAAACGCTGGAAGAAATCAAGGTGGAAAACCAGGAACTTTTCCACAAAGCCGGTGGCGAAAAACTCCGGTACATTGCGGCCTTGAATGAATCGCCCGGTCATGCCTGCGCCTTGGCGCATTTGATTAAACGCCATTGCCAGGGATGGGGTCACTGATGCAGGAAATTTCAATTAATACGGCACGCGGGAAAATGACGGCGCTGCAAAGCGGCAATCCCGATGGCGAAAAAATCCTGTGCCTGCATGGCTGGCTCGACAATGCCGCCAGCTTTGTTCCGTTGATGCCGCTGCTGGATAAATACCATGTCGTCGCCGTGGATTTTGCCGGACACGGTGGCTCGCAGCATCGCTTGCCGGGCTATGACTATGTGTTCGTCGACTGGATTCACGATGTGCTGGACGCAATGGATTCGCTAGACTGGCAACAGGCACATTTACTTGGCCATTCCATGGGTGGCGCGATTGCTACGATTGTTGCGGCCTCGGCGCCGGAACGCATCAACAAACTTTTATTGATCGAGGCGCTTGGCCCCATCTCGGGCAAAGCCGAAGAGGCCGGACAAAGATTGCGGCAGGCCGTGTCTGCAAGACGTTACATCGCTGCCGATAAAGCCGCCAGAGTTATTCCGGATCTTGAGACGGCAGTCAATGCAAGACTCGCTGCCAGCAACATGACGCGCGATGCGGCCAGAATGATCGTGCGCAGAAATCTGCAGGAAGTTGAAAACGGTTTTATCTGGCGCAGCGACCCACGCATGATGTTGCCGACGCATGTTCGCACCGACGAGAGCTTCATTCGCAGCTGGATTCGTGCAATCGAAGCGCAGACTCTTGTCATCGCAGCCGATCCGGCGCCGGTTTACTTTACGCCGGAGCAGCGCAGTGCACGTCTTGCCGAATTGAAAGATGGTCGTGTTGCCGTCATTCCCGGCGGACATCATCTGCATATGGAAAAAGCGGATGTAGTAGGAAAAGTGATTCTGGATTTTTTGGCAGAATGATTCGTGGTCGCAACTGAAGGCGCACCTACGGAACTAGCTTTCGCCTTCTAACCGCCACTTGCCGGGTTCGAGTCCTTTCAGATTATGCGGGCCTACCGAAATGCGAACCAGACGCAAGGTGGGCAAACCGACGGCCGCCGTCATGCGGCGCACTTGCCGATTGCGGCCTTCGCGAATCGTCAGTTCGATAAAACTGTCGAGCACGGTCTTGCGGTGACGCACCGGCGGATCTCGAGGCCATAGCCAATCGGGTGCGGTTTCCAACGCGCGCGCCTGACCGGGTAGCGTCATGCCGTCATTCAACTTGACGCCTTTCGCCAAGGCCTTGATCTGTTCGTCGGTCGGAATACCTTCGACTTGCACGAGATAAGTTTTCGGCCATTTGAATTTCGGCGAACTGATTTGCGCAATGCGGGCGCCATCATCGGACAAGAGCAACATGCCTTCGGAGTCGAAATCCAGACGTCCTGCCGCATACACATCGGCCGGCATGCCGAAGTCAGCGAGTGTTGTACGCGCGGGCGTTTCGCTGTCCGTAAATTGGCACAACACGTTATAGGGCTTGTTGAAAGCTATGAGCATTCATGGAGTGTAACGGCGTGAGACAATACTTGCAGGCCTTTTTTGGTTATTTCGATGAATAACGCCGTTTCCAGCCAACATCCACTGCGACGCCTGCTCGATTTCGCCAGACCCTATCGCCGGAATATCATTCTTGGCAGCGTTTTTTCTGTCTGCAACAAGGTTTTCGATGTATTACCGGAAATCCTGATCGGCGTCTCGGTCGATGTGGTCGTCAATCAAAAGGATTCCTTTCTCGCCAAACTCGGTGTTAGCGATCCGATGCAGCAACTTTGGGCATTGGCTGCGTTGACGGTATTGATATGGGTGTTCGAATCGCTGTTCGAGTATCTCTACGCCTTGCGGTGGCGCGGGCTTGCACAGGACATGCAACATGAATTGCGGCAAGCCGCGTATTCGCATTTGCAAAAATTGCCACCGGATTTCATCAACAGTGAACGCAGCGGACGCCTGATGGCATTGATGAATGAAGACGTGAACCAGATCGAGCGATTTCTCAATACCGGTGCCAATGACCTGATACAGGTCTTTGTTTCTTCGCTTCTGGTCGGCGCCGTATTTTTTGTATTGACGGCAGATTTGGCAGTGCTAGCGCTCTTACCGATCCCGATGATTCTATTCGGCGCGTTCTGGTTCCAGAAACGCCTGTATCCGCGCTACACGGCGGCACGCGAAGCGGCGGCAACGGTATCCAATCGTCTCAATAATAATCTGGCCGGCATGACCACGATTCAGGCCTATACCGCCGAGGAGTTCGAATCCGAGCACGTGCGTATCGCGTCGAACGCGTTTCGCGAACGCAATGCCGATGCGATCAAATTTTCTGCCGCGATCACGCCGGTCATTCGCATGGCGGTGATGGCGGGCTTCGTCGTTACCTTGTTGTACGGCGGCTATCTTTGCCTGAGCGGCAAACTCGGCGTCGGCAGTTACACCGTGCTGGTGTATCTGACCCAGCGACTGCTGTGGCCGATGACACGTCTGGCCGACATGACCGATTTGTATCAGCGCGCGATGGCATCGGTAAACCGAGTGATGGATTTGCTGGAAACCGCCTTGCCGAAACAAAGCACGAGAGAATTTTCCAGTCCGGTAAAAGGCGCCCTGCGATTCGAGAATATTTTCTTTGCCTATGGCGACACGCCTACGCTTTCCGACATCAATATCGATATTCCGGCAGGAAGTACCATCGCTTTCGTCGGTGGCACCGGCAGCGGTAAAAGCACTCTGCTGAAACTCTTGCTGCGTTTTCTCTCGCCGGACAAGGGACGCATTCTATTCGATGGCCAGGATATCGCGGATATCAATTCGACCGTGTTGCGGAAGCAATTGGGCTATGTTGCGCAGGACCCGTTTCTGACCGATGGCAGCATTGCCGACAATATCGCCTATGGCGAATACCATGCGGACCGTAAAGCGGTTGAAACTGCGGCGGATGCGGCCGAAGCCAGTGAATTCATTTCCACATTGCCAAATGGCTTCGACAATGAAGTAGGGGAACGCGGAACGCAACTTTCCGGTGGTCAGCGTCAACGCATAGCGCTGGCGCGCGCGCTTTATCGCAATCCTGCCGTCTTGATTCTGGATGAAGCTACTTCTGCCGTCGATAATGAAACCGAAGCGGCAATCCAGCGTTCATTGGCACGAGTCTCGAAAAATCGCACGACCATCATCGTGGCGCACCGGCTTTCGACGGTAAGAAGTGCCGACATGATTTTCGTAATCGAAAAATGGCGCCTGGTCGTGCAGGGGCGCCATCAGGAATTACTCGCAAGCGACGGCGTATATGCATCGCTTTGGAAGCTGCAAACCGGCGAGGCTTTTTAATGACATGCATGGCGTAGGAGCGTCCTTCAGGCGCGACAAATCACGCCGGATTTTTCGCGCCTGAAGGGCGCTTCTACGCAAGAATCTCTGTTAGAGAGGTTTCTTGAAACGCAATGTCATGCGGTCGCTTTCGCCAATCGCAAGATATTTTTCACGATCCACTTCTTTTTGCGACAAGGTCGGCGGCAAGGTCCAGACGCCACCCGGATAGTCTTTTGTATCTTTCGGGTTCGCATTGATTTCGCTGCGTGCATCCAGAACAAAACCGGCTTTCAAGGCAAGGCTGATCACGTATTCTTCCGGCAGATAACCGCTGGTCTTGATCTTCTCGAATTCGGCATCGCTCTTGGCGCGGTGTTCGACAACACCGAGCACGCCGCCCGGTTTCAGAACTTCAAAAAAAGCCTCGAACATGGCCGCTTCCTGACCTGCCATGACCCAGTTGTGGACATTGCGGAACGTCAGCACCGTATCGGCCGAATTGGCATCGCCCAGAACCGGTGCGGCGGGATCGATCGCAACAATCACAGGCTTGCCATATACCTGCAGATTCCCTGCAAACCGATCCTTCAACGCGGCATTTTGTTTTCCGTAACTCGTCTTGGCACGTTCGCTGCTCAATTTTTCCGGATCAGCCACCACGGCAATGTAATGGCCACCGTCTTTCAGCAATGGCGCAAGAATTTCCGCGTACCAACCGGCCCCGGGTGAAATTTCGATCAATGTCTGCGTGGGTTTGACGCCAAAGAAGGCCAGTGTTTTCTGCGGATGCCGATATTGGTCGCGCGCCTTGTTTTCAGGCGAACGCCAGGCACCTTCCAGCAATGGTGCAATCGTTGATTCGAATTG
>JAKQKT010000212.1 GCA_029560515.1 Pseudomonadota bacterium | reverse complement strand
CCACCATACACGATGCTGTGGCCGGCTTGTGCCAGCGCTTCGCCGAGTTTGAAGGCGGCATCGTGAAATTCCGGTGCGGCTTGATTGGAAGAAGCGGCGTAAACGCAGATGCGGAGGGATTGGGTCATCATCATTATTTCCATTTTGTGCAGCCGACTATTTTATGCAGCCGACTATCGCGACTTCCGTCGCTCCTACCAAAGTAAATTATTCGACAGTAACCGACTTTGCGAGATTTCTTGGTTTATCGACATCGGTGCCACGCGACAGCGCCGTGTGATACGCCAGCAGCTGCACCGGAATCGCGTGCACGACCGGACTCAGGATTCCGACATGGCGCGGCGTGCGGATCACGTGCACGTTTTCCGATTCGCTGAAATGGCTGTCGGCATCGGCGAACACGTACATCTCGCCACCGCGCGCCCGCACTTCCTGGATATTGGATTTCACTTTTTCGAGCAGCGAATCATTCGGCGCAATCACCACGACCGGCATGTCTTTATCGACCAGTGCGAGCGGGCCATGTTTCAACTCGCCGGCTGGATAAGCTTCGGCATGAATATAGGAAATTTCCTTCAGCTTCAATGCGCCTTCCAATGCAATCGGATAATGCAAACCACGACCTAAAAACAACGCATGTTGTTTCGGCGAGAATCTTTCAGCCCACAGGGTAATTTGTGGCTCCAGGTTCAAGGCATGTTGCACGCTGCCCGGCAGATGCCGCAGTTCTTCCATCAATTTTTGTTCGGCTTCGTGATCCAGGCGGCCGTTCAGTTTCGCGAGCGTGCCGACCAATGCGAACAATGCAATCAACTGGGTGGTGAAGGCTTTCGTTGAAGCCACGCCAATCTCGGCGCCGGCGCGAGTGTAGAACACCATTGCGCTGGAACGCGGGATCGCACTTTCCTGCACATTGCAGATGGACAATGTTTTCGACTGGCCAAGACTCTTCGCGTATTTCAATGCTTCCATGGTGTCGAGCGTTTCGCCGGACTGTGAAATGGTCACGATCAATTGTTTCGGATTCGCGACTGCTGCGCGATAACGGTATTCGCTGGCGACTTCCACGCTGCAGGGAATATTCGCCATCGCTTCCATCCAGTAGCGCGCGGTCAAACCGGCGTAGTAACTGGTGCCGCATGCGAGAATTTGCACCGATGTAACATCGGCCAGCAATTCGGCTGCGTTTTCGCCGAACAAACGTGGCGAAAAACCTTCCGCCATGATCGGCTCGATCGTGTCGGCCAGCGCGCGCGGTTGCTCGTGGATTTCCTTCTGCATGAAATGGCTGTAAGGGCCCAGCTCCATCGAAGCCAGCGAGACATC
>JAKQKT010000206.1 GCA_029560515.1 Pseudomonadota bacterium | reverse complement strand
CATCATCTTCTTCGTACCGACTGTTGGCGGCTTGTTCCTGGAGCATGACAATTTCGTTCCCGCCAATCCTCTGGTCACGCCACTGCACATCAAGCCGGTTTGGTATTTCACGCCTTACTACGCGATGCTGCGTGCAATTCCGGATAAATTATTCGGTGTGATGGTCATGGGCGGCGCCACGCTGATCCTGTTTGCATTGCCTTGGCTGGATCGCAGTCCTGTGAAGTCGATCCGCTATCGCAGTACCTTCAGCAAGATAATGATCGCGTTGTTCACGGTCTCGTTCCTGGTCTTGATGTGGCTGGGCATGCAGGCTGGTAGCACCACGCAAACCTGGGTCGCCAGAGCACTTACCGCTTTCTATTTCGGCTTCTTTATCTTTATGCCTTGGTGGAGCCGTATCGGCGAGACCAAACCAGTTCCTGATCGGGTGACCATGCATGACTAAGATTCGCTTTTTATTATTGAGTCTTCTGCTAGCCCCCGGGCTTGCACTGGCTAGCGGTGGCGAAGTCCACATGAAATCCGCGCAAGTGGATCTCGACGACAAGGCTGCCCTGCAACGCGGTGCATCCCTTTACATGAGCTATTGCTCCGGCTGCCATGCGATCAGTTATCACCGTTATTCGCGTTTGTCCGAAGATTTGGGCCTGACACCGGAACAGGTCGAACAAAACCTGATCTACAACGACCAGAAAATCGGCGAAACAATGAATACCGGCATGAATGTCGCCGATGCAACGGCATGGCTCGGCAAGGCTCCGCCTGATCTCAGTGTGGAGGCTCGTGCCAAGGCCCAGGGCGCAGATTGGATATACAACTATCTGACCTCGTTCTATGTAGATGAAGCACGTCCGACTGGCTGGAACAACACGGTTTTTCCGGGTGCCTCCATGCCGCATGTGTTGTGGGAACTGCAAGGTATCCAGCACGCCAAAACCGAGCCCAAGCACAAGAATGCAAAGGGTGAGGCGGAAGCCTGTGAAATGGGCGAATACAAAGGCGAATGCATCATCGGTTTTGAATTGTCCGAACAGCCGAAACCACGCATGACGCCAGAACAATTCGATCGCGTGGCAAAAGACATCACGGCATTTCTGGCCTATGTCGGCGAGCCCAATGCGGCCAAACGCGAGTCAACGGGTGTGTGGGTTGTGCTATTCCTGGCCTTTTTCACCTTCCTGGCTTATCTGCTGAAAGTGGAATTCTGGCGCGACGTTCATTAATTCCTGCCGGGATTCAAAAAACAAACCGCCGGATGCATTATCTGGCGGTTTTTTTGTATCCCTTCAATGGTCGGCTTTGACATCTTGTGTCCTGACAAACGTTACTTCTTGTGACAAAGACTTGCGAAAGCCTTGCTGTTTGGGGCAACGTAAGCATTCAAGTGGTTGGCTGCAAGCCAGCCCCTGCAGCACATGAGGGGAGCCCATGGTTACCAGTATTCGTTTACGCAACACCCTAAGCCTGTTTTCAGCCCGTGATTGCGTGGTTTGTCATCGCGTACGTCTGGTACTCGCAGCCAAAGGGGTCACATACGAACTGATTCCGGTGGACCCGGGCAATCCTCCCGAAGATCTTGTTGATTTGAATCCTTATCATTCGGTTCCCACTCTGGTCGAACGTGATCTGGTGTTGTACTCGGCTTCGGTCATTAGCGAATATCTCGATGAACGTTATCCGCATCCACCCTTGATGCCGGTTGATCCGCTCTCAAGAGCCCGCATCCGTTTGGCGACGCAGCGCATGGAGCAGGATTGGGTGCCGCAAGTCCAATCGATGCAATCCGGTACCAAGTCGCAGGCCGAGGCAAGCCGCAAACGCATGAGAGAATTGCTGATGCAATCGCTACCCCTGTTCAAGGCATCGCGGTTTTTCCTGAACCCCGAGATGAGCCTGGCAGACTGCGCTTTGGCGCCGATTATCTGGCGACTTCCCAGTTTGGGAGTGGAGCTGAACAAGGATCTGAAAATCATTGATGATTACGGCATGCGCATATTCCGTAATCCGGGTTTTATGCGTAGTCTTACTCCCGAAGAAAAAGTATTGCGCGAGCTCAATTAGTGTCCGATAAAAATATCCCCCCCGTGATGACATCCAATCGGCCGTATTTATTACGGGCTCTGTACGAGTGGATAAACGATAACAATATGACCGCCCATTTGCTGGTGGATGCCACTCGCGAGGGCGTCCAGGTGCCGCGCTCGGCAGTGAAGGATGGTCGCGTGGTCTTGAATGTCGCCGCACGTGCTGTCGCGCATTTGGATTTGAATAATCGGGAAGTCAGGTTCATGGCACGCTTTGGCGGAGTAAGCCAGTCCGTGATTGTGCCGATGGCAGCCGTACTCGCTATTTATGCGCTGGAAACCGGGCAGGGCATGATGCTGCCCGATGACGGCATCATGATGCATGAAGAAAATCCGGACGATATGCCGGATCCACCGGACAGCAATACCGAAGGTCCGAAAAAAAATGTTTCGCATTTGCGGGTAGTGAAGTAGGCCGGCCCCATCGCCTGCTATTGATGGCTGACAATATTTTCGGACTCCCGGGGTACGGGCCCGAGCAGCCCGACCAATGTCGTGCCCAGCAGAATGACATGACCCGCATAGCGGTCATCACCATTATGAGAGTATTCGAAACGGAATTTGCGTTCCCAGCCAAGCCAACCATTCGTATTGCGGCGCAAGCGAATGGCCACCATGTGCGCGCTTTGATCGAGCCACTGCACGCCGGCTTGCTGGCATGCCCGCTGACCGTATAGCAATGCAATTTCTGCAGCGGAGCGGCCTGAGGACCAGAATAATCCGGCCGGTACGGCCAGAAACATGAGTATCAATATCGTATCCATGCCGTCAGTGTGTGTAAGCTGTGATGAATGGGCAAGGGTTACCCCCTGCCGATTTTGCTCAAGCACAGATAAGATATGGGGCAAGGGCCGAGATTTGACCCTCAATAAATTCGCAGGAGAGCGAGAATGAAGCTGGTTTTTCCCAATGGTGAACACGGACAGGTACTGTTGAACCCCGGAGTGAACCGCATTGGTTCGAGCGCAGAAGCAGCGATTGTGCTCACGATGCCCGGTATTCTGCCGGAGCATTGCGCCATCCATGTAACCCAGAATGGCGCGAACTTGCAGGTTCCCTCGGGCGCAGGGCCGGTAGAAGTCAACGGCAAACTTGTGGCAGATTTAATGGCCTTGCGTACCGGCGACAATCTGCTGATTGGTACCGTACAGGCAAAATTCCTGGTCGTGGAAGTAGCCAAAAGCGTTGCCGTCGCCAGCGGCAATCCGGATGAAGATTCCGGCGCAACCCGGGTCCGGATGGCGGTCCCCAAATATGTGTTGCGTGGTGTATCGGGCGCCGTTTTCAGCAAGGTATTTCCGGTCACCGGCCCCGTTGTTATCGGCCGTGCCGCCGAATGCGATATTTCGGTGCCTGCAGATGAAATCTCCCGGCGCCATGCTTTGGTCAAACCAACACCGGATGGCTTGTCGGTGGAAGATCTTGGCTCGTCCAACGGTACCTACATCAATAACAAGCGTGTGCAGCATGGCTTCCTGAATCCCGGCGATGAGCTGCGACTGGATGCCGTGCGTTTCATTCTGGTGGCCCCAGGCATGGAAATGAATGCACCGACCGCTCAAATGAAGGCTTCAGCTCCTGCAAAATCTTCCAGTGGTGGCGGTGGCGGTAATCCTTATGCCAAATTAATTGCCGGCATGCTGATTCTGGCGGCGATCATCGTGATCGTGGTGTTGTTGATCAAGAAGTAATTTTTCATGTCGCTTTTGAAAAAGCCCGCACCAATGTGCGGGCTTTTTTATGCCGGGTGACAAATCAGCCGGGTTTAGTGGCCATAGTTGCCGAGCTTCATCGAGAAATCGATCGCATGAATATGCTTGGTCAATGCCCCGATCGAAACATAGTCCACGCCTGCTGCTGCGATTTCAGCCAGCCGCTCGAAAGTTACCGAGCCCGAGACTTCCAGTGGAATCTTGCCTGCTGCAATTTCCACGGCAGCCCGCATGTCCTCCAGAGAAAAATCATCTATCAGGATGCGTGCACAATCGGTATCGAGGGCTTCGCGCAATTGCGTCAGCGTTTCCACTTCGATAATCAGGGGCATATCCGGAAACCGGGCCTTCGCTTGTGCGGCCGCCGCGGTAATCGAACCCGCTGCATGCACATGGTTCTCTTTCAGCATTACGGCGTCGTACAAGCCCATGCGGTGATTCACGCCACCACCGGCGCGAACCGCGTATTTTTGCGCCTGACGCAGGCCGGGAAGGGTCTTGCGTGTATCCAGCACGCGTGTGCGGGTTCCTTGCAAGGCGTTGGCATAACTGGCGGTAACTGTTGCCGTGCCCGACAGTGTTTGCAGGAAATTCAGGGCCGAACGTTCTGCCGATACCATCGCACGTGCACTGCCTTCGAAAGTGCAAATCACTTTGACCGGTTCAACGGTATCACCTTCGTTTACATGCCAGTGAATTTTCACGTTCGGGTCAAGTGCTTTCAGGCAAGCATCAAACCAGGGGCGGCCAGCAACGATGCATTTTTCCTTGCAAAGAACATAGCCCTCAGAAACATAGTCCGGTAACAATGCCGCAGTGACATCGCCACTGGCAATATCTTCGGCTATCGCAGCACGAATATTTTCATCGATGATTTTTTGATCGGGCGGATTGAAATTCATCAAAACCTCATCGCGGGAAATCGGCGATTTGCGAGGTGGCGATACCCTCGTCAGCCAGCAAGACCGGAATGTCATCCTCGATCCGGTAAATGATTTTGTGGTCGCGGGTTATCAGCGCCTGTTTCAATAATAGTGTTTGCGCAGTTTCGTCATTTTTGCGCACATTGCCGCCACCGATTGCGGTGTTCAGGGCATTCAATTCAGCGCTGTTGACCATCGCCAATGGCTGTTTGCTGACGGGGCAGCATAAAATATCCAGTAATTTTCGATCCATGGGGCGCGCTCCTGTGCTCAGATATGAATAGAATAGCCTTTTGGGGAAAGCAGACGCTATGAGTCCAGCAAATTCACCTGTCGTTGGCGTTGTGATGGGGTCCCGGAATGACTGGGAAGTGATGCAACACGCCACCCAGCGTCTGGAACAAATGGGCGTCGCCTATGAAGTACAGGTGGTCTCAGCACACCGAACTCCCGATCTGCTGGTGAGCTATGCAAAATCGGCGGCTGATCGCGGCTTGAAGGTCATCATTGCCGGTGCCGGTGGCGCAGCGCATTTGCCCGGCATGCTGGCCTCGATGACAGCGCTTCCGATACTCGGCGTGCCTGTTCAAAGCAAATCGCTCAATGGTCTGGATCCCCTTTTGTCTATCGTGCAGATGCCGGCCGGTGTTCCAGTCGCCACTTTTGCCATCGGCGCGGCCGGTGCCGCGAACGCGGGATTGTTTGCGGCCGCGATTGTGGGGCTCGAAAATAATGCGGTGCGTGATGCTCTGGCCACATTCCGCGCCAAGCAGACGCAGGACGTGCTCGATCACAGCGACCCACGCGTACCATGACCAAGATCGTCGGTATTCTGGGTGGCGGACAGCTCGCCCGCATGTTGGCGTTATCGGGTGCTCCGCTCGGTTTGCGTTTTCTCGTACTCGATAACACCGCCGATGCCTGCGCCGGACAATTCGTGCCGATGGTGGTCGGTGATTATCGAGATGAAAACGCATTGGCCGAATTTGCATCGAAAGTGGATGTCGCCACTTTCGATTTCGAAAATGTTCCTTCCGAAAGTGCCCAATGGCTGGCAGAACGGATTCCGGTCTTCCCGAGTCCACGTGCATTGTCCATCGCGCAAGACCGCCTTGCCGAGAAAAGCCTGTTCCGGGAATTAGGAATTTCGGTTGCCCCGTTTGCCGATATCGCGTCTCTTGATGGTTTGCAGAAGGCGATCGAGCAAATCGGCATGCCCTGTATCCTGAAAACACGGCGTCTGGGCTATGACGGCAAGGGGCAATTCCGAATCAAGACGGTCGATGATGTTCAATCGGCCTGGCATGCACTGGGTGCGCAGGCTGAAAAAGTGGGCTTGATTCTTGAAGGTTTCGTCGCGTTCCAGCGCGAGATTTCCGTGGTTGCCGTGCGTGGCCGCGATGGAGAGTTCCGCGCCTGGCCTCTGACCGAAAACTGGCACGAGAACGGCGTACTGTCCGCGAGTCTCGCACCAGCGACCGATTGCGACAATCTTCAGGAAACGGCCCTGGCCTATGCCAAACGCGTCGCTGAATCACTCGATTATGTCGGCGTGTTCGCACTCGAACTGTTTTTGAAAGACGGCGAATTATTCGCCAATGAAATGGCACCGCGTGTCCATAACTCCGGGCACTGGACGATTGAGGGCGCCGAAACTTCGCAATTTGAAAATCATCTGCGCGCAGTGCTTGGTCTGCCGCTTGGCAGCACTGCTGCGATAGGCACTAGTTGCATGCTGAACTGGATTGGTGAAATGCCCTCGGCAATGCCTGTGTTGTCAAACGCCCACGGCCACTGGCATGACTACGGCAAACTGCCACGCGAAGGCAGAAAAGTGGGGCATGCGACCCTGCGGGCGGATTCGCATGCAGAATTATTCGAAGCACTCAGGCAGGTCGGTTCCGACTTGAATCGTAAAGCGCAAGTGGAAGCACCGATATCGAGATTGAAGCTTTAAGAACAACGTAGGAGCGATGGAAGTCGCGATTGAATCCATATAACGACTTCCGTCGTTCCCACGAAAAAAGCCGGGCATTGCCCGGCTTTTTTTATTCGACCAAGAAAAAATTACGCCATTTGTGCAGCAACAAATTCCCAGTTCACGATATTCCAGAACGATTCAACATATTTCGCGCGGGCATTGCGGTAGTCAATGTAGTAAGCATGTTCCCAGACATCGCAGGTCAACAAGGCTTTGTCCGAACCTGTCAAAGGCGTAGCGGCATTCGGCGTGCTGACA
>JAKQKT010000196.1 GCA_029560515.1 Pseudomonadota bacterium | reverse complement strand
TCGCTCGGACGCACGCCGCACGAGCTGGCACTCGTGCGCGGCTTCGTCGACGTTGCCGCCGAGTTTGAAACCTTGCGTAACGCGCAGCCATCGATGGCAAGGTTTTTGCGCGATCCCAATTAAACGAAATCTTGCCGACACCTGATCCAGCATCAATACCGACTGTCTGCTGCGCCATGTACACATCCGATGATATTCTTGCCGCATCCATCAAAGACCATGGCTGACGCATGAATCTGACCTTGATTGCCTCACTATCAACACTGTGTTTATTCGTCTCGATGCTGGTGTTTTTCGAGCTGGGCAGACGCCGTGGTCTCGCCCAACTCAAGCGTGACCCCGAAGGTCTGGCCAAAGGTACCAGTGCTGCTGAAGGCGCCGTTTTCGGGCTGCTCGGACTGATTCTGGCTTTTGCATTTTCCGGCGCGGCATCCAGATTCGAAGATCGCAGGCATCTGATTAACGAAGAGGCAAATGCCATTGGCACGGCTTACTTGCGAATCGATTTGTTACCCGCCGAATCCCAAGCGGAAATTCGCACCCTCTTTCGCCGCTATCTGGATCTTCGCTCGGTGGTTTATCACGCCGGTGACGACTCTGCCGAAGCCAGGAAAAATACCGATAGCACCGCTCTAATTCAATCGGCTATCTGGAAAAAATCCCTCGCGGCCACTCAACATGAAAATGCCTCGCCCGACGCAGCCAAATTGTTGCTTCCCGCTTTGAACGAGATGATTGACATCACGACGACAAGGGCAACCGCCACAAAAAACCATCCGCCCATCATCGTATTTCTGTTGCTGGCCGGCCTTAGCTTGATTGGAGCGATGCTGGTGGGGTATGACATGTCACCCAACCGGGAACGAAGCTGGTTCCATGCCATTTCATTTGCCGCCGTCATCTCGCTTGCCAGCTACGTCATTGTCGATCTCGAATTTCCCCGGCTCGGCTTGATACGCATAGACAGGGCGGATCAGGTACTCGTCGATCTGCGGAAAAGCCTTCGTTGATCCAAAACGGGCAATCAGCAAAGTCCAGGACCATCTTGCAATAAATCCGCAAGCTGCATCACATCTTTGCTGGTTCGCGGG
>JAKQKT010000186.1 GCA_029560515.1 Pseudomonadota bacterium | reverse complement strand
CAGGACACCGTTCCACCGACTATTGCTGCGTTTCCGACAAAACCATCATGTACTTCTGCGCTGAGGGTAACGAGGGTTCCCGCATCACCATTCGCGCCGTTGCCTGCTATCGATACGATGCTTGGCTGGGCAACGCTCACCGTGTGGATCGCGAATGCACTCGCATCATCAGCGCGTGTTCCTGTCACCGTGCTGGAGCCCGGGAATGCAACGCCGCTTGGGTCTACGTTGACGCTGCAGGTGCCGCTCGCGTTTGTCACGCAGCTGGCAGGTGCGACGGTGGCATCGCCGGCACTGTTGAAGTTGACGGTAATGCCGCCGGTGGGAACACCGTTATCCAATGTCGTGAATACGATTGGATAAGAACTGCTGCCCGAATACACTTCAATGGAGGCGGGGGCCACTGTAATCGTGCGCGTAATGGCCGCGCTGGCATTCACGCTGAACTTGAATTCCGCTTCGTCGCCCGAGCTGGGTGACAGAGGCGTCGGATCGTATTCCGCCTTTACGACATTGTTCAGCAGGGCAGCAACTTGCGCGGTAAAAATGGCGCCGGAATCTGCTTGTCCGCTGGCATTCGTCGCAATCGTGGTCGGGGTGCTGTTGACGCCGGTATTGCTGGTGAATTTTATATTGGCACCGATCATGGGAGCTCCCAGGCCATCGAGCAATTGCACGACAGCGTTGAACGGCGTCCCCACTACCGCGACGATCGGATTCGCAGAGACGGGAGTCAGGGCAGGAGCAGCGGCGCTTAAACTGAAATTCACCTGTTGATTGCCGACACCGGGTAATACCGATATCCAGCCTGCTCTCACGGTGATGACTCCGGTACCTGTCGGTGTCACGGTAATCGAGGTGTCGCCGGCGGCTGTAGTCGTTGTCGCGAACGAAGACAATGCTGCAGGGCCAGTGACCGACCACTGAATATTCTGTGGGTTTGGCGGCGTGCCAATTTCAAATTTTATCGAAAGCGGTGCGGAGGGAGTGCCGACGGTCAGTGTCTGGCCGTCGCCCGACGTTTTCTTCAAAGCAACGGCATTGATTGTGAAAGTGGTGACAGGATCGCCACCGACGCACGTCGCGCTGCCGATGGCGCTGTAACACGCGGTTACCGAAAATGAGCCCCCTTGGTTTGGCGTGAAATTGACACTCGCGCGACCACCGGAATCCACCGGAGTGCTGGTGCTGGTGATCGAACTGGTACCGGCATTGTTATTGGTCCAGTTGATGCGGCCAAATCCCTGCGCCACACCGCTGATGTTGGCGAAGCCACTCAACGCGACGGATTGTCCCGCGACCATATTCACGTTGCCGGTCAGATTGTCGAGCTGAGGTATGCCGGAGGCCAAATTGAATCGCACGCGGATGCTCGGGTCATCACCGCGCGCCGCCTGCACGACGATATTGCTCGCCGTATTTCCGTAAAGCACATCCGCGCTGGCTTTGCCCGAACTGTCCGTCAGGCCTGTAGTGGAATTGATCGTTGCGTCGCCCGCCAAGACGCTCCAGATCAGATTGAGTCCGACCGTCGGCGAGCCGCCGGTGGTCGCCTGCACATCAAGACCGCCGGATAGGGTATTGATCGGACCGGACTGGTTATCGCCGCCGATAATTTCAAGTTTCGATGAGCCGACATTGATTACCCAGACGATATCCGGTTGCGGACATCCCGGTTCGGTTCCTTCGCAATCGGCTTTAGCGGTTACCGTGTAACTGCCGGGAGTATCAACAACGACCTGATTACTCACCTTGCCGCTGCTATCGGTCACGATGGTCGAACTGGTTTGCAGGGAAGCTCCGCTGACGGGAGTAATGTCCCAGTTCACTTTCTGTCCTATGTAGCCGGAGTTTTTGAAAAGATATTCGGCCGTCAGCGAAATTTTGTCGCCGGGTGCCGCAGTTATCGGCGAAGGCGGCGATATCCGGTTGAACTGCAGGCCCCCTGGTGTGCCGCCAACATCAATCGTGAAATTCACGATCAATTGCGAGCATCGATTACCGCCGGCCGGATCGCAGATGATCGCCCGCAAAACGTATATCCCGGGCACACTCGCTTTGAACTCAATCGTGTTTTCACCATTGCTGTCGGTCTTGTCGCCCGTAATCGGCGTAACACTCGCGATGGACGGCCCCGAAAACTGACTCCAGATCACTTCGACATCGGGAACCGGCGTGCCGGTTTTGGTCAGCGAGACGTTGAGTGGCAAGACGGTGTCGGCAGGAACCGTACTATTGATACTGCTGAGTGGCTTTGCAGTGAATAGGTAATCGCCCACCACGATGCCGGTGAACGTGAGGCTGTTTGGCACTGCGCAGTTTTTGCATTGCACGACGAAGACAACTTCGCCGCCAATATTGCCGCCGAGCTTGACGCTTACGGTTGAGGTTTTGCCAACGCTGCCATTCCAGGTTGTCTGGTTGAGGCTTGCCGATTCGGTGGAATCGGAAATTATTTTTACGGCGCCAGATTCTTCCGAACAGCCGCCGTTATCGGACAGGGAAAATGAAAAAACCAGAGTGTCGCCACCCTGGCCATACTGCGTTTGGGCAGAAACAGGACTTAGCGAGCATTCTCCTGCAGCCATTGCCGGCTGAATGCCAAGGCAGGCAAGCAAGAGACAAGCCAGCACAAAATACTTTTTGAGTAGCGACACTCGCCACAGGGTGCTCGTTGGAGCACTTGCCAAGAAAGTCATAATTTCCCCTGATTCAAACTTCTTATGTGTTTAACGGGATTTCCCCGATTAGCAGGACGAAGCTAATACTTGTCTGTCAGGAATTGGGTTAAAACTTGTAAAGTATGATGCAGTTCACTCTATTGACGCCATAATTTGCCGCCAGCCCTTCAATCCTCACCTTCCATCGGCTTAAACGGCTGGACTGCCTGAAAATCCGCCTTTTTGCGTTCATGGAAGTGAGCAGGGGATTATGCTGATCTGGCATTACATGCCATCCGGCCTTTTTCTTGTTATAAGCCCTCAGGGCAAACGAAATTAATTTGGAGACAAGGTTATGAGTTCGCACACGTTGGGTTCGCGTTTCACGATCATGGCAAGCATGGCATTTCTGGTCATTGCCAGTGCGCTGCCGGTAGAGCCGGCTCGCGCAGCGGTCAAAAACGCGGAGGATTTATTCATCGTCGATTGCCTGCTGCCTGGACAAATTCGTTCGCTTGGCCGGGTAGCTACCTACATGTCGGCCCGTCGCCCTGTTCGCGCCTCACAGGCCGAATGCCAGATTCGCGGCGGTGAATATGTCTCTTATGATCGCGCCAATTACCAGACTGCATTGAAGGTCTGGCTCGATCAAGCCAATGCGGGTAGTGCCGAAGCACAAAACAATGTCGGCGAAATCTATTCGAAAGGCCTTGGAACCGATCCCGATTACGGGATGGCCTACCAGTGGTTCAAGAAGGCGGCAGACCAGGGTTTCAACCGTGCCAAAATCAATCTCGGTTACCTCTACGAAGAAGGTCTGGGCGTAAGCAAAGATACGGCCATGGCATTGAACCTGTATCGCGAAGCTTCCGGTATCCAGGACGAACTTCTGTATTCCTCCGTGGTGGAAGTCGAAATGAAGGCGAAGGATGACAAGATCGGTACTTTGCAAGGCCAGGTCGAAAGTGAAAAGGCCAATTCCGCCGAATTGCGTGAACAGCTAAAGCGCACGCAGGATCAGTTGAACAACCAGCGCCGTGCATTGCAGCAATCGCAGGCACAACTGCAGCAAACCCAGTCGCAATTGCAGCAAGCCAAACAACAGAAAGACGATGAATTGACCAAGTTGCTGGAAAACCAGATGCTTGGGCAGGAACAGCAAATCAATGCGCAGCGTCAGCAGATTGCTACGCTTGAACGCCGTGCTGGCGGGGCCGCCGACAACACGCTGTTTGCCGGTGGCGCCAATTTCAATATCCTCGAGCCAAGCTTGGTGGCCACCCGTGGCCGCAATACCGCGATTGTTCGCGGTCCCGGCAAACGCAGCATCGTCGGTCGAGTCACCTCACCGAAAACCATCAAACAAGTCACGGTGAATGGCGTTCAAAC
>JAKQKT010000176.1 GCA_029560515.1 Pseudomonadota bacterium | reverse complement strand
GGTATTTTCGGCAAGATCGGAGAGATAACGTGTCGTCCATTGCGCGCTGAAATCTCCCTTGCTCCAGCCGACTGTCAGTGTCGAGCGATATTCGAAGGTCGGGCCGCCGCCATAGGTGCCGACAAAATCCGGGTTCTCGATCGTTTGTCCGGTAACGGGATCGACATTATTGTTGAACAGGAATTTGTCGGTCCATGTGGTGTCCAGTTTGAAACGGAAATCGCCGATGCCGGTTTGCAATTTATAGCCGATTCCCAGATCAATGCCCTGCGTGCTTGCCGATGCCACATTGATCGGTGCGGTATTGATCAGAGTGACGGCAGCACCAGCGGCCAAATCACGTGTCACAAACTGGCAGAAGAAGGGATTACCCGTCTGGCCGCTCGGGAAGTTGATCGCGTAGCAATTGTTCATGATGCCATTGGCGCCGTAAGTAAAAATCAGGTTCTTCAGATTGATGCGCCAGAGATCCATCGATACATCGAGTCCATCTGCCCAACGTGGGCTATAGACGAAGCCAAGACCGAAGTTCTCACCGGTTTCCGGTGTCAGATTGACGTTGGAGCCGGCAAGAATGCGAATCTGTCCAAACGGTTGAGTTGCACCGCCGACGGGAACACCACCAGCAATACAGTTGGCTTGGCCGGCGGCATTGAGATTCGCCCAATTGCCGGTACGGCAGGGATCAAGAGCGGCAGGGAAACCCTCGGCAGTGCCGCCGAACAAATCGACACTGGAAGGCGCTCTGAAAGTTTGGCCCCAGCTGGCACGAACCAGCAAGTCATCGACCGGCTTGTATTTCAAACTGGTTTTCCAGGTTGTGGGCGAACCTTGGTCGATATTGAATTGCTGGGTGGCAATGTCGCCATCGGCCGGATTCGGATCTGCCAGCCCGGAAGCGGTGTAGTTGGATTTTCTGACCGCTATATCGAGCTCCAGCTCTTTCGCCAGGAAAACATCTTTCAGCAAGGGAAGCAGAAATTCCGCATAGTATTCGGTAACTTTCGTGCCGCCATTAGTGGGTAGGGAAAAATTCGTGGAGCTCCCGCCTTCGGAGACGAGAGCGTCGGGTTGATTGAACGAATCATCGCTACGATGTTCAACGCCGATCGCAAAACCCAGTGGGCCGCCGGGTAATTCGAACAGATCACCGGTGAGATTGGCACCGAATTGGCGCGATGTATTGCCCGAGGTTTGCACCAGCGTGTAAGCGACATAATCCGTCATTGCGGCAACATCGGCTTCCGTGATCACATGGCCGGCATAGTTCGCGCCCAGGCCGAGCGTCGGGCCGCCGAAAATATTGAATGGCATGCAGCCCTGGATTCTGTTGGCCCATGAAGTGCCGCAATAGAAACCGCGACCCGGCGTGGGATCGTAACCGGAGGGCCCGATCGAATTTCGCAAGTTGAACAGGTTGACATAATTTTCGCCGGTCTGGTCGTACTGGCCGTCGTTGTATTGACCATACACATCCCAATTCAGGGTGTGGTCGCCAAGTTCGAAGCTGCCTTCTGCTCCGAGCTGTGCTCCGAAAATATCGAAATCGAAATGGTTGACGCGCGGGCCAATCGCGACATTTCGGAAATTGATCGTGTTGATTTGCTGGCCGAACGGATTGAATATGCCGGCGGCGCTGGCATTCATGATCCAGGGCGGTCCACTTGCACCGTTGTTCGCAATGGTCGT
>JAKQKT010000077.1 GCA_029560515.1 Pseudomonadota bacterium | reverse complement strand
TGCCCGTACCGATCTGGCTGATCTATGGTCTGCCGGAACTCTGGCTACCGTACCCGGCGGCCATGGCACCGAGTACGGCATGAAAATCCCGACCCTGACAAAGCCCGAAGAAGCACCGGCTTTCGTGCAGGCACGCATTGATGAGGGTTCGGATTACATCAAGATCGTCTTCGATGATGGTAGCGCTTATGGCCCAACGGTAAAAATAAAATCGCTGACGCCGGATGTCACCCAGGCATTGATCAATTCTGCGCATGAACACGATAAAAAAGCCGTGATCCATATTGCAGCTTACACACAGGCAAAGACCATGCTGGATCAAGGAGCTGATGGTTTGGTGCACAGCTTTATCGACCGTGTGGCGGATGCAGAATTTATCGAGCAGGCAAAAAAGCAACATACATTTATCGTGCCGACCCTGTCGGTTACCGGCAGCCTGGCTGGCGCCGATGAAGGAAAGAAACTCGCCCACGATGCCGCCTTGCAGGAGTATCTAACCTTGTCGCAAAGCACTGCACTGAAAGCCAGCTTCCCACCGCAATGGCAAAATCCGAAAGTGCTGGACAATGCATTGGCGAGCGTGAAGCTTTTCCATGATGCCGGCATTCCTTTATTGGCCGGTACCGATGCGGGTAACCCCAGTACTGCACATGGCGTCAGCTTGCATGGCGAACTTGCCCTCTTGGTCAAGGGTGGCTTGTCACCAGCTGAGGCATTGAACTCGGCAACTGCCCTGCCCGCCAAAATATTCGGTTTGAATGATCGCGGACGCATTGCGGTCGGCATGCGCGCGGATTTGATTCTGGTGAACGGCGACCCGACAAAAAATATTGCCGAGACTCGCGATATCGAATTTATCTGGAAGAACGGTTATCGGCTTGAGCGCAACAAAACCGGCACGCCGGCTGCAGAAGCTGCGGCATTCCCGACCGATGCACTCGTCAGCGATTTCGAACAGGAAGCCATTGCGAGTCGATATGGCAAAGGCTGGGCGCTTACGACCGACAAACAAATGGGCGGCGAATCGGAAGCAAGCATCAAACTGATTGAAGGCGGCGCGAATCAAAGCAAAGGCGCCATGGAAATCAGTGGCCAGATCAGAACGGGATTCGCCTATCCCTGGGCAGGTGCATTTTTTGCGCCTGGTGCCAAAGCCATGCAAGCGGTCAATTATTCGAAGGCGAAAGAGCTGGTCTTCTGGGTCAAGGGCGATGGTCGAAAATACAGCGTGATGACATTCTCCACGACACAAGGCGGCATTCCACCGAGCCAGAACTTCACGACAGGCCCTGAATGGCAGCAGGTCCGACTACCGTTGTCAGGCTTTACCGGACTAGAATTGTCGCAAGTCACGGGTTTCTCGTTCAATGCGAGCGCACCGGAAGGCAATTTCCGTTTCGTGATTGACGATGTCGAAATCAAATAAAGGCTTTCAAGGATAAAACGATGGCTTTGCTCGAAGACAAAAAACAATTGCAAGGCCATCGCGTTGTGCCCGAGGCGAACTTGTATGCCGATAAATACAAATACATGCCTTACATCAATCTGGTGTATTTGATATTTCTTTTCATGCCGATGTTTTTCAGTCCGAAATGGAATGCCACCCAGACCATCGCCACGCTTGCCAGCATTGCGGTTTTCCTGCCTCTGCATTTCGCAACCTTCATGAACAATGGCCGCAATGTTGGCTTCACTGCAACGGCCATGCTGGCGCTGTGTTTTGCGGTGATGCCCTACAACTACGGTGCCAACACCTACCTGATATATGGCGTGATTTCGGCGGCGCACGTATTCAAGGCGCGCAATGCGATGATCTTTCTGGTGGCTGCTTTGGTATTGATGGCCATTCAGACCTATTGGCTGAAATACCCGCTGGTTTTTTATGCCGGCACCGCGATCATGTCCTGCATGCTCGTGTTCTATACGCTTTACAACAACAGCATCGAGCGCAGCAACCAGAGCCTAAAATTGAGCCAACAGGAAGTGCAGCGCCTGGCGCAAAGCGCCGAGCGTGAACGTATCGGCCGAGACCTGCATGATGTACTCGGCCATACCCTGTCCTTGATCGTGATGAAAAGCGAACTGGCGAGCCGCTTGCACGAACGAGACCCGGATGCCGCCATCGTCCAGATCCGCGAAGTGGAAAAAGTGGCGCGCGATGCACTCGGGCAAATCCGGGTTGCCGTAGCAGGAATCCGTCTCGCAGGACTGGAAGCTGAACTTGCAAACGCCCGCCTGTCGTTATTGTCGGCGGATATCCAATTGCATTACCAACTGGCGCCAGTCGAACTGTCTACCGAAGTGGAAACCGTTTTGGCGCTGGCGGTACGCGAGGCAACCACCAATATCATTCGCCACTCGAATGCGCGCCAGGTGGAAATCGAATTGGTCAAGAATAAAAACACCTTGCAACTGCAAATTTCCGACGATGGTAAAAACACGCTCGTCACGCCCGGACATGGTTTGAGCGGCATGCGCGAACGGCTGGAATTACTGGGCGGAAAACTGGAAATAGATACCGGACCCCACGGCGGTGTACGCCTGAGTCTTAGTTGCCCGCTTCTTGAAAACAAATCATCAGGCGATGTGATTGCCGGTCTAGCCACGCGCAACGGTGAATGATAACGTTGAAGCATGCTTATCCTGTTCCGTGCTGAAAAATGATTCGTATTGTTCTTGCAGAAGACCAGGCCATGGTGCGTGGCGCACTCGTGGCATTGCTGAAACTCGAACCCGATTTTGAGATCGTTGCCGATGCCGCCGACGGCGAGCTTGCATGGGACTTGGTGAAACTGCACAAGCCTGACCTGGTGGTGTCGGATATCGAAATGCCGAAACTCACCGGCCTCGAACTCGCGCAGCGCGTTCATGATGACGCCGGCAATACCCGCGTCGTGATCGTGACGACTTTCGCACGCGCCGGTTATCTGCGTCGTGCACTCGATGCCGGCGTGCGCGGTTATCTTTTGAAAGACTCGCCATCGGCACAATTGGCCGACGCATTGAGGCAAGTGCATCGTGGCGGCCGCGTGATCGATCCCCAACTCGCGATGGCAGCATGGACCGAACAGGATCCACTGACCGATCGCGAACGCCAGGTTTTACGTCTGGCCGGCGAAGGCAGCAGCTCGGCCGAAATTGCCTCACAACTTTCGTTATCGCAAGGAACGGTGCGGAATTATTTATCCGAGATCATCAGCAAACTCGGCGTATCGAATCGTATTGAAGCCTATCGTCTGGCGAGGCAGCAAGGCTGGTTGTAGGAGCCTTAGCAGGAGCGTCCTTTAGGCGCGACAGATCTGGCGTGATTTGTCGCGCCTAAAGGACGCTCCTACGCGAGCAATTCGTTCAATGCTTTTGAATAATTCGCGGCAATGCTTTCTCTTGCAGAATGCATGCCGTCGCTGATGAGCTGCTTGTTCGCAACGAATACATCCTTGATCAAGGATCGGTTGCCGCCAAACACCAGTCGATCATAAAGCGTGGCAGCATTCACGCCAGCCATTGCCGCCGTTTCGGCATCGAGCATCAGATAATCATCCGAACAATCTTGCTGTGTCGAAACACGGCCATCATGTACCGCTTTCTGCCATAAAAATTCTCCGACACTGGTTTGTTCGGAAGTCACGGCGATATTGCGTTGCTGGTGCAGCAAACGCTGCCCGTATTCCAGCCAGCGCAACTCTTCGACCGGCGATATTGAAGTATTGGAATCCGAACCAATGCCGAATGCACCGCCGGCAGCAATAAAATCCCGCAAACGGAAAAAACCATCGCCAAGATTCGCTTCGGTCGTGGTGCAAATCGCAACAGTCGCCTTTGACTTGGCAATCGACGCCACCTCTGCATCATCAAGATGCGTGGCATGCACCAGGGTCCAGTCCTGATTGACGTCGACATTGTCCATCAGCCACTGCACCGGCCTGGCATTTCGCGTGGCGATGCAATCGTTTACTTCGGCTATTTGTTCGGAAATATGGATATGAATGGGGAGCCGGCCTGAAAGCCCCGCCAATACTTCATGGATGGCTTTTTCCGGAACGGCACGCAAGCTATGCAAGGCGATGCCGATTTTCAGCTTGTCGTTTTCCTGCGCCTGCAATTTCGCAATCAGGCCAAGAAAATTTTCGACCGAATGACTGAAGCGCTTCTGCTGGTCGTTCAATGCCCGACCATCGAAACCGCCCGTCATGTAAAGCACCGGCAACAAGGTTAAACGGATACCTGCGTCCTGCGCCGCCTGGATAATGGCCTGCGACATCGCTGCGGAATTTTCATAAGGCAAACCGTTGGGTTGATGATGCAAATAATGGAATTCGCAAACGGAGGTATAACCGGCTTCCAGCATTTCGACATAAAGCTGCGCCGCGATGGCATGCAACTGTTCCGGTGTGATGCGAGATGCGAAGCGATACATCAGTTCGCGCCAGGTCCAGAAGCTGTCGCTCGGGTTGGTTTGCCTTTCGGTCAAGCCCGCCATCGCCCGCTGGAAGGCATGCGAATGCAGATTGGGCATGCCGGCGATTTTCAGTATTTTGCTCATGCCAATATTCTAACCGCAGCGCTGGAGGCTCGGGCTACAATATCGCCATGAGTGCATTGTCCGGAATCAAAGTGCTGGAACTGGCCCGCGTACTGGCCGGCCCCTGGTGTGGCATGACGCTGGC
>JAKQKT010000113.1 GCA_029560515.1 Pseudomonadota bacterium | reverse complement strand
GTTGATTATTTTCACGCCGACACAGGAACGGAATTTCAGGTGTTTGTCATCGGCACCCAGAATGACTTGCGAGAAACTATCGTCCGGATTTGTCAGCTGTTCGAGCACCGGGAAACGGTTTGCGAACAGATGCTCGCGTTGTTTCGACAGCAACGAAGAAACCGGGCAGCCGAGCGGCGACGTTCTCAGTCCCATCGGTTTCACCAGCAGGTTTCTGAATGCCATCATCCGAGAAACGCTGGTCGGCGGGTTTTCTAAAAAGCCATCGAGCAAGGAAGCCAATAATCCGGAGGCACTTTTATTGGCGGCCGGAATATCATCTTTCGTCAGACAAAAAGTATCTTCGTGATGAATTCTTTCATTGCTGAATTGGGTTGTCAGAAGCGAATCTTTTGGCGTAGCCTCGAGTTCGATAACGGCAAGTCCGCCACCTGTATTCGATGCAAATCCGGTCGAGCCGCGCCATTTGCTCCAGGCTCCGCGCAGCGTTCCGATGCCGCCTCTGTAACTCAGGCATGCTGTACTGAGCGCGCTTCCCGCCGGTGCATCGAGTGACAACGAGGTGGTAGGGATTTTGCCGGTATCAAAATCATCCCGTGCCAGGATATCCGCCACATGCTTCGGCAGTAATTCGGTGAGCGATGGAATGCTAGCCTGGTTATTGATGACTTGCTGGCGCAAGGGTTCCGGCAGATTGCCGCCGAGTTCATTGGTGTGGCAAGACAATGCGAAAAAAACCGGATGCGGCGAGTTTTCGACCAATGGAAAAAACTGGTGCCAGGTCTCGCCTCCGAAACGCACGGTAAACAGGCAATCCGGCGGGATATTGATGAAGTGCAATGCCTTGACGAAGCTGTTCGGATCTTTTTCGATCTGCTCCGGCGTGGCGCTGGAGAATCGCAGCTGCGCACCACCACTACCGGATACTGCAGTGAATATTCGGTGCCCCGCATGGCGATGGAAAGGATGCCCTTTGGCGCCAACTGAAAATGTGTAGAGTGAAGTTGGATCACCTTTTTCGAAATCGGTGCCAGCCAGTTTCGCCGAAGGCTCGTCGAGTTCGTCGATAAAATCCTGATGGGCTTTCTGCCGTGCCGACACGCTCTCGAACAAGTGATTGCCGGAGCCATGGCCGAGTTGTGCGATCAATGAGACTTCGACCGGAAGACCGCCGGATTTCGACACAATTTTGGCGGAGGGAAAGCTGTGAACCACTTTTGTCATCGGTAACACGGAATACCTGCCTGGGTTAAATAAACCCGGAAAAGACTAGTGTTTTCGGAAAGAACAATCGAGGTTAATTGTACGCCTTTGTAATGTATTGCGTAGGTCGGGCCCTGGCCCGACGCTTCATAAAAATTGCGTTTATGCGCATGCCGGGCCGGTGCCCGACCTACGATTGTTTTGCTTTCGCAAATGCCGCCGCCAAAGCGTTATTGGGGGCAGGTTGGTTGCTGTTCTCACGCGGTTTTTTGGCAGGCGGGGAGAATTTGCCGGAAAAACCTGCCCGCGGTTCATTCTTGCCCGATGCATTCGCATTGGAGGTATCCACCGGATCACTCAGGCGCCGTGTCAACGCGATGCGTTTGCGTTGCAAATCCACTTCCAGCACCCGTACCTTGATTACATCGCCGGCCTTGACCACTTCGCGCGGGTCTTTCACGAATTTATCGGCGAGTGCGGAGATATGAATCAAACCGTCCTGATGTACGCCGATATCGACGAAAGCGCCAAAGGCGGCGACGTTGCTGACTACGCCTTCGAGGATCATGCCGACTTTCAGATCTTTCATCTCTTCGATACCTTCGGCAAAGCTGGCTGCCTTGAATTCGGGGCGAGGATCGCGGCCAGGCTTTTCGAGTTCTTTCAGGATGTCGCGCACGGTGGGCAAGCCGAATTTCTCATCCGTGTAGTTTTCCGGTTTCAGGTTTCTCAGGAATGCGCTATCGCCCATCACGCTTTTTATTTCACGACCGCAATCTTTCAGAATGCGTTCGACCACGGGATAGGCTTCAGGATGCACGGAAGAAGCATCAAGCGCATTTTTGCCATCGGCAATGCGAAGAAAACCGGCGCATTGTTCAAAGGTTTTTTCGCCGAGGCGTGATACTTTCAGCAAGGCCTGGCGTGAAGCAAACGGCCCGTGTTGATCACGGTGAGCAACGATATTTTCCGCGACTACGGTACTCAGGCCGGACACGCGAGCAAGCAAGGCGGGAGAGGCCGTATTGACGTGTACGCCGACCGCATTCACGCAGTCTTCGACTTTTGTATCAAGTGCGCGTGCCAGGCGGTAAGGATTTACGTCATGCTGGTATTGACCAACACCAATCGCTTTCGGTTCGATCTTTACCAGTTCGGCGAGCGGGTCTTGTAAGCGGCGTGCAATCGACACCGCACCGCGAATACTGACGTCGAGATCCGGAAATTCTTTCGCTGCCAATTCCGATGCTGAATACACCGAAGCGCCGGCTTCGCTGACGACGATTTTCTGCATTTTCAAATGCGGGTTTTGCTTGATTAAATCGGCGGCAAGCTTGTCGGTTTCGCGTGATGCCGTGCCGTTTCCGATAGCGATCAGTTCTACCGCGTGTTTCTCGCAAAGCAGTTTCAGGCTGTGTAGCGAAGCATCCCATTGTTTGCGTGGTTCGTGCGGATAAATGGTGTCGTGCGCAACCAGCTTGCCAGTTTTATCCACAATCGCCACTTTCACGCCGGTGCGAATTCCCGGGTCAAGGCCTAGTACCGTGCGCGCGCCGGCGGGAGCCGCCAGCATCAGGTCTTTCTGGTTATCGCCGAATATGTTGATGGCTTCCGCCTCGGCTTTTTCGGTCGCCTGGTTGAACA
>JAKQKT010000111.1 GCA_029560515.1 Pseudomonadota bacterium | reverse complement strand
CTGCGGCGTAGTGAAGAAAATCGAAACCTATACCGAAAAACGTTCCGGAACGACCGGTGCCATTGTAGGTGGCGTGGTCGGCGGCGTAGTCGGCAATCAAGTTGGTAAGGGTGACGGCAAAAAGCTGGCAACGGTTGCCGGCGTGGTAGGCGGGGCATATGCCGGCAAGAAGATTGCCGAAAACAATGACCGCAAGGATTATGAAATTACCGTGAGAATGGATAATGGCGAGACCCGCGTTATCGATCAGGGCAGCATCGGCAAGATCCGTGTCGGCAGTCGCGTAAAAATCAGGAACAACAAGGTTCAATTGCGCCAGTAATTTCGGTACGAAACCATCAAACAAAAAAGCGGCTACGGCCGCTTTTTTGTTTGATGTACTTCTGGATTCCATAAACGATATGCCGAACGATATGCCGTTGCAGCCACCATTCGATTATTTCAATACGTACAGGCTCATTTCATCCCAGGCCCCGGCATCGGTCAAAGCGGTAATTGTCTGAATACCCGGGTTGTCGAATTTCATTACGAAGACCTGACTAGCCAGCGTGTCGCCTACCCACTGGCCATTGACCAGCCATTTCACTTTCTGCTGGGTACCCAGTGCACGAAATTCGGCGCTGATCGGCTGGGTGGAATTAGGTGCACGCGCCAAAGTGGATTTTTCGGCGGGTCCATCAATCTGCAATGTTTCCATCGAAGCCAGAGCGTCTTCATTGCAATCGGCCGCAAGTGCAGGAACACGGGTTTTTTCCCTCAGGCTTGCCGGTAACCATGGTGTCGTCAGACTTGGCCAACGTGCGATGTGCAGTGTTTTTTGGACGTGAGCGAGTTTGCAATCTGCACTCAAACGCAGCCCGGTGTCAGCATCGACCTGTAAATCCAGTTGCCCAGCATTCCAGATTCTTGCATCCCGATCCGGCCAAGTGGGTGGAATGCTTCCCACGAGAGCAAAACCCTTCCGCTCGCGGTGGCAAAGTCCAGAATCGGTATCCTGCACGCTTCTCCCAAGAGGCCAGCAGATATCGATTGCTTTCACATCTTTCGGCATTTCAGTCCGGACAACGGGATGGTCTATTTTTGGCAAACTGTCGAAGACTTCATACATAAGCGGTAACGCGGTAATGGCCCCGTACTGTCCGGGCATTGGAGTGCCATCGGGTCTTCCCACCCATACGCCGACGGTATATTCCGGCGTAGTCCCCAAGGCCCAGGCGTCACGAAAACCATAGCTGGTTCCGGTTTTCCAGGCCACACGTTTGCGTAGATTGGTATCGAAAATGTCTTCGTTCTGAGTATTGCTTTTGTGGGTTTCCAGAATCTCGCGAATCATCCACGCCGCACCAGGAGACAATATCCTTCTATCACTTTGCTTCGCATTTTTTGCATAGCGCACTCGTCCGGCAACGCCGTTACGATTCAAGGCGGCGTATGCACCGACCAATTCTTCAAGACGAACGCCAGCCCCCCCCAGAATGATAGAAAGATTTGGTTTCGCCCCTTCAGGCATGCGCATTGGCAGGCCTGCATTGGCCAGTCTGGCGGCAAATCGTTCCGGCCCTACCCTGTCCAGCAAATCAACGGCGGGGACGTTCAACGACAATTGCAGGGCTTCACTGGCCGATACCGGCCCATGATAGACAGGGTCAAAATTGGCCGGACGATAGTCACCGAAATCCTGCGGCGCATCGACCATCAGGCTTTCGGTATGGATCAGTCCATCATCGATCGCAAGTCCGTATAAAAACGGTTTCAGGGTAGAACCCGGCGAACGCAGGGCTTGCACCATATCAACATGGCCAAGTGTCTTTTCATCGCCGAAACTCAATGAACCGACATAGGCACGAGCTTCCAGAGTTTTGTTGTCGACAACCAGCAAGGCTGCCGAACTGCGTTCCGGCAATTGCGAAAAATAGTTATGCAATCGCTCTTCCAGCAAGCTTTGCAAATCGGCGTCGATCGTACTTTCGATTTTGGTTTCGGATGAATTTGCATTCCGAAGCCGCTGCGCCAGCAAGGCCGCACTCATGGGAACGCGCAAACTCCTTGTCACTACAGGTTCCTGTTTGGCTTCCAGGATCGGAACGCTCGACCAGATATTATTTTCAGCAAGTCGTTTCAAAACCTTGTCACGTGCTTTCCTCGCAGCTTCCGGATTTCGGTCTGGACGAAGGCGACTCGGTGTTTGCGGCAACACCGCAAGCAATGCGGCTTCAGAATGAGACAGTTGCCGCGATGATTTTCCCAAGTACGCCCAACTGGCTGCTTCGACACCTTCAATCGTGCCGCCGAAAGGCGCGTGGCTTAGATAAATTTCGAGTATTTCGGTTTTCGATAAATGCCATTCGAGTTGAAAAGCCCGGAGAATCTGCCGGAGCTTTCCGAATACGGTTCGTGGATGCGGCTCAAGGATGCGTGCAACCTGCATCGTGATCGTGGAACCACCGGAAACAATCCGGCCATTGCGGGCACCCTGGATTGCCGCCCTGCCAATGGCAAATGGATTCACGCCGGCATGGTAATAAAAGTAACGGTCTTCGTAGCCGATCAAGGCTTCGATATACAGGGGTGAAACATCTTCCACTTTTACCGGATAGCGCCAGACGCCGTTACTGCTCGCAAAAGCCCGCAATGGCCGGCCATCGCGGGCGGTGACGAGAACGCTTGCATTGTCTTTCGCCGGCAAAGGCAATGGATAGCAGCGATCCAGCACAAATGCGGCCAGCATGATGAACAGCAAAACGATGGCGAATAATCGCCATCGTTTCTGCCTGCCCGAATTTTTCAGAGACTCCGCAAGCACGTGATTATTTCGGTTGAACT
>JAKQKT010000104.1 GCA_029560515.1 Pseudomonadota bacterium | reverse complement strand
CCAGCGCGCGCGAATCTTCGGCGGCGGTTACAAGATCGGGCAAGGTCATGACACTAACTCCATATCAATGGTTTTCGGTTCCGACAAAACGCCGGAGCGAAATAAATAATCACCAAATGCTTCGTTATCCAGACGCTGCGAGGCGTAATCACGTAGCAGTGGTTCGAGTGTTTCCAGGATGCCTGCCTCGTCGATATTTTCCTTGAATAAACGATTCAAACGACGGCCCTGAAAATCAGCACCCAGATGCAGGTTGTAACGGCCAAGTGCCTTACCCACGAGTGCGATTTCGCCGAGATACGGGCGAGAGCAACCATTCGGGCAACCAGAAATCCTCAACAAAATCGGCGCATGTTCGAGCGAATATTTTTCCAGGATCACTTCGATGCGATCGAGGAAACTTGGCAGATATCTTTCGGCCTCTGCCATCGCCAGGGTGCAGGTCGGGAATGCCACGCAGGCCAATGCATACAAACGCATCGCACTGCTGTGTTGGTAATTATCCAGACCGTATTCTTTTACCAGCAGATCAATTGCATCGCGTTGATCGGCGGCAACACCGGCAATAATCAGATTCTGGTTCGGTGTCAGGCGGAAATCACCTTGATGGATTTTTGCGATTTCGCGCAGTCCGGTCAGTCCCTGCTGTTTTTCGGAATCGACCAGACGTCCACTTTCAATGCGTAGTGTCAAATGCCAGCGACCATCAAAACCTTCGGTCCATCCAAAGCGATCGCCACTATGGACGAAGCCATAGTCACGGGCTGGCGGCAATTTTTCACCGATGCGCTTTTCGACTTCGTCGATGAACCAGGCAAGACCGTGTTTATCGATTGTGTATTTCAGACGCGATAATTTGCGATCACTGCGATTGCCGAAATCGCGCTGCGTGGTCAGCACGGCTTCAGCAGCCGGAATCAATTGCTCCGGACGGATAAAACCGAGCACGTCGGCCAGCCGCGGATAAGTACGGGCATCGCCATGGGTGCTGCCCATGCCGCCGCCCGCCAACAGGTTGTATCCAATCAATTCGCCATTTTCGATAATGGCGATAAAGCCCAGATCCTGACTGAATACATCAACATCATTGATCGGTGGCACCGCGATACCGATCTTGAATTTACGCGGCAGATAGGTCGGGCCATACACGGGTTCTGATTCATCGGCGCCGACGATTTGTTTTTCATCGAGCCAGATTTCGTGATACGCCCGCGTGTGCGGCAGCAAATATTCCGATAACGCCACCGAGGCTGCATGCACAGCGGCATGCGCTTTGGATTCGACCGGATTGGCGCTGGCCATCACATTGCGGTTCACGTCGCCGCAGGCGGCCACGGTATCCATCAGCGTTTGATTGATCGCGGCAATCGTCGGCTTCAGATTGCGCTTGATGATGCCGTGAATCTGGAACGCCTGACGAGTGGTCAAACGCAGACTGCCATTGCCGTATTGTGTTGCCAGCGCATCCAGATCCAGCCATTGCTGCGCCGTGGCAACACCGCCGGGCAAACGCGTGCGAATCATGAAACTGTAAGCCGGCTCGAGTTTTTGTTTACGGCGTTCTTCCCGGACATCGCGATCATCCTGCTGGTAGCTGCCATGGAATTTCAAAAGTTGCGCATCACCTTCGCGCAAGGCGCCGGTGATCGGATCGGCCATACTTTCGACCAGCGTACCGCGCAAGCCATGGCTATTGGCTTTGAGGGTTTCAACCGGAGATAGTGGCGCGTTCATCAGTAGACATCCTTGGCGTAGCGGCCGGCTTGTTGCAGCTCGCTCAGATATTCGGAAGCGTCTTCTTTCGACTTGCCGCCTTGTTCGCTGACGATTTCAAGCAAGGCCTGATGCACATCCTTGCCCATTGCAATTGCGCCGCAAATATAGAGATACGCACCATTTTCCAGCCAGGCAAAAACTTCGGCGGCATTTTCACGCAAACGTTGTTGCACATAAATGCGCTCGGGCTGATCGCGCGAAAACGCAAGATCGAGACGATGCAGTTGGCCTTTCTTCAGGGCTTCCTGCCATTCGAGTTGATACAAAAATTCCGAAGCAGCCGTGCGGGCACCAAACAGCAACCAGTTCTTGCCGGTAGCACCGACTTCGGTACGTTCCTGCACGAAGCCGCGGAAAGGAGCAACGCCGGTGCCGGGACCAATCATCAAGATATCGCGCGACGTGTCCGTAGGGGTCCGGAAACGTTCGTTGCGTTCTATGAAAATGGGAAGCTGCACACCGACATCGCGGTCAGCGAGAAAACCCGACGCCACACCGCGGCGCAGGTTTTCGTCTTTTTGATATTCAAGCAAAGACACCGTGAGATGCGCTTCGTCACCCACGGCCTTGCGACTCGATGCTATCGAGTACAAACGTGGTGCGAGGGGACGCAACGTATTCACCAGTTCATCCGAACGCCATTCTCCCGGATAGCGATTCAGCAAATCCGGCAATTGCTGTTGGCTGATGAATTGCGAAATCGCTTCCTTGTTTTCCGATGCGAGCAATTCATTCAAATCTTTTCCGGAAAACCGGGTTGCATGCTGCTGCACAAAAGATTTGCTCAGACGAGTCAATTCACGCTTCGAGCTCAACCATTCATGCAATGACAATGTCTGATCACCGATGGAAATAACTTCCTCGGCATTCAGCTTCAGCTGGCTTAATACGGTATCGACCAATGCGGGATGATTGACTGGCCATACGCCAAGCGCATCGCCAGGTTCATAGCTCAGGCTTTCATGCAATGCGATTTCGAGATGACGCACATCCTGTTCGCTTTCACGAGCAGTAATGCGCTGGTTGACCAGCACCTCGGCAAGATAAGGCTTTTCACGGCCATACAAACTGCTCGCAATCGCCGGACGCAATGGCGTGATGGTTGCCGAGCTGATCGATGTTTTCAGAACTTCGCGTGCCTGCGTCAAAGCATTATGACGCCAAGGCGCAGCGACACTGGCAACATCAATATCGGCTTCACCGACATCGAATAGACGGGTACCGCCCAATTCTGCGAATCGGGCATCGAGTTTTTTAGCGATTGCATTGAATTTCGGATAACTCGAATCACCCAGACCCAGCACGGCGAATTTCAATTCTTTCAGTGACGGCGCGCGACGACCTGAAATAAATTCGAAGAAGGCTTGTGCATCATCCGGTGGATCACCATCACCTTGCGTGCTAATCACGACATACAACAAACGCTCGTTCGCCAATTCGCGAACCGGGTAGGCATCGGCGCGCAATAAACGTACCGACAGGCCTTGTGCCTGCACTTCCTGAGACAATGCTTCGGCTTCGCGTTTGGCATTCCCGGTTTGGCTGCCATAGACAATCGTCAAGCGCGTTTCAATTTGTGAATCGGCAACCGGCACTGCCTGCAACACGCGTTGCGTTGGCGACAATTGCGCCGCCAGGCCTGCGGTGTAACCCGACAACCACTGCAGTGCCGATGGTTCGAGGCCTTCGGTCAAACGCAGCAAGAGGCCAGCGCGTTCCTCGGAAAGCGGTGAAGTGAGGGCATTGGCAAGCGTTGCGTTCATGGTTTGGCGGCTTTGGATGAGGTTTCATCCTAGGTAGCCAGAGGTTTGAACGGAAAGTATGTTTGCTTATGTCCTTATGCCTTGTGCTCATTTCCGCGCGATTGAGGCAGAGCCGAGTATGCTGGCATTCTTTGTGCCTACCCAAGCTGGTTTAACTATGTCGGTTCCGTTTTACGTCTTCGTTATCGTTGGTTTACTGGCGCAAATGGTCGATGGTGCGCTCGGCATGGCCTACGGCATTACCAGTTCCAGTTTGCTGCTTGGCCTTGGCCTGGCGCCTGCCGTGGTCTCTGCCAGCGTACATGCGGCCGAAGTAGCGACGACCGGAATATCGGGTATCAGCCATGGTTATTTCGGCAATATTGATCGCAAACTGTTGATCAAACTGGCGCTACCGGGTGCCCTGGGTGGCATGATCGGGGCCTTGTTGCTGACGCATCTTGATACACCCTGGCTACGACCGATTATTGCCGTCTATTTATTGATACTGGGTGTGTATCTGATTATTCGCGCCTACCGCGGCCTGAATAAGGCGGCCAAAGTCAGCCATGTGAAAACCACTGCCGTCATCGCCGGATTTCTGGATGCCGTGGGCGGCGGCGGCTGGGGCCCGATGACCACGACGCGGCTTATTTCGCAAAATATGGAGCCGCGTTACGCGATCGGCACCGTAAATGCGGCCGAGTTTTTCGTCAGCCTGGCGATCACGATCGTATTCTTCAGCACGCTGGATTTATCGCATCTCTCGACCATCCTCGGCTTGCTGATCGGTGGCGCGATCGCCGCCCCGTTTGCGGCCTGGCTGACCAAACACCTGCCTGCGCGGATCACCATGGGTGTGGTCGGATCGCTGGTGGTGGTCATCAGCATTATCAATATCTGGCGGTATTTCGCGTAGGAGGGCCCTTGGGCCCGACGGCTCTGCTCAATTTACGTCGCCCGCAAGCGGCCTCCTACGAAACCCATTATTCCATCGCTTCATCGCGATGAAAGTATTGACTATTTCAAAAAAGCCGGTATCTTAGGCTTGGTAATCCATCAAGACCGGCAGAGGGATAGGCCCGACGACGCCGGGGCAACCAGTCAATACGCAAGTATTGGAAAAGGTGCCAACTCCTACGGCGAACTCGTTCACCGGAAGATGGATCGCAAACGACGGACATCTTTGTGCTCCGCCATCTGCGATTTTTTTCCATGCACTGTTATCCGTAGAAGTAGATGGCTGGCTATCTACGGAGCAACACCATGAGTCTGAGTGAAGTCTTTTCTCATTCATCTTCGAACGCAACGACACCCGTTGCCGATACTTTTATCCAGCGCGCAAATCGCGATGTCTTTTCGACTCGTATCGCATTGCGTTATGCCGGCGAACAGGGAGTGTTGATTGCTTTTGAATGGCAGGGAAATCCCAATGCTCCCGTGATTATTGTTGCTGGCGGCATCTCGGCTACGCGTCACGTATCCCTTTCTACCGAATACCCGGAACGAGGCTGGTGGGAAGCACAAGTCGGCCCAGGTCGTTCAATTGATACCAACCGTTTTCGCGTACTTGCAATCAACTGGCTCGGCAGCGAAGGCAATCTGGATGTTGCCATCGATAGCGCTGACCAGGCCGATGCCATTGCTGCCACGCTCGATTATTTGAATATCAAGAGAGCCTTCGCCTTTGTCGGCGCTTCGTATGGTGCGATGGTCGGCCTGCAGTTTTCTGCTCGCCACGGTGCACGCATCGAAAAATTGATTGCGATCAGCGGCGCCGATTCCGCGCATCCCTTTTCCAGCGCCTGGCGCGCCCTGCAACGCAATATCGTTCGCCTGAACCGCAATGGTGAAAACGAGACCGCCGCATTGTCTTTGGCGCGCCAACTAGCAATGCTGAGCTACCGCACGCCGGAAGAATTCGCCGAACGTTTTGCAACGCCGGTGCGATTGGAAAACGATATCGCCCGTAGCCCGGCGGAAAATTATCTGGAAGTCTGCGGCAACAAATATGCCGCGATAACCAACACCACCGCGTTTCTGCGTTTATCAGAATCGATTGATTTGCACCAGGTAAATCCCGAACAGATAAAGACATCGACCACCCTGGTCGCCATCGAAGAAGATCGCCTGGTCCCCGTTGAAACACTCGTCACACTAGAGAAAAAAATCGGCACGCGATGTCAACTGAAACGCATCCACTCGGTCTTTGGTCACGATGCGTTTCTGGTGGAGTCGGAACAAATCGCCGACCTTTTATCCGAAGCCTTACATCATTCCGACCTGCTGGGAGCTGCCGCATGAGCACCACATTACAAGCCGCTACCCTCGCCGTCCGCGCAGGCATTGATACCGATACTGCTTACGGTGCCGTAGTGCCGCCGATTGTGCTGTCGAGCAACTTCAGCTTCGCCGGTTTCAACGAAAAACGGAAATACGATTACACCCGCAGTGGCAACCCGACGCGCGATCTTCTCGCCGAAGCCTTGACTGATCTGGAAGGCGGCGTCGGCGCAGTGATTACCGCGACCGGCATGGCCGCGATTACCGTGGTGCTTGCACTGCTGGAACCGGAAGACACGATTGTCGTGCCGCATGATTGCTACGGTGGCAGCTGGCGTTTGTTCAATGCATTGGCAAAGAAAAATCATTTCAAACTGATTACCGCCGATTTGACCGATCCGCGTGCACTCGCCACCGCATTGGCAGATTCCCCGAAAATCGTCTGGATCGAAACGCCATCCAATCCATTATTACGCATCACTGATTTGCGCTTCGTCGCTGAAGCCGCACATCGGGTGGGTGCGTTGGTCGTTGCCGACAACACTTTCCTATCGCCTGCACTACAAACGCCGATCGCGCTGGGCGCCGATCTGGTGGTGCATTCGACAACAAAATATATCAACGGCCATAGTGATGTGGTGGGCGGTGCGGTCATTGCAAACTCCAAAGAGCTGCACGAGCAATTGGTCTGGTGGGCAAATGCGCTGGGCTTGACCGGTAGTCCGTTCGACAGCTTTTTGACGCTGCGCGGCTTGCGTACGCTCGACGCGCGTTTGCGTGTGCATCAGGAAAACGCGATCGGTATTGCCGAACAATTGCAGGCACATCCTGCGGTAACTGCCGTGCATTATCCGGGTCTGTTGTCGCATACTGGTCACACACTCGCTGCACGCCAGCAAAAAGGTTTCGGCGCAATGTTGAGTGTGGAAATCGGAGGCGGCATTGCAGGCGTGCAGGCATTTCTCGATGGTTTGGAATGTTTCACTTTGGCCGAATCCTTGGGTGGTGTTGAAAGTCTGGTTGCACACCCGGCCACGATGACGCACGCGGCAATGAGCCTTGAAGCGCGCACCGCTGCCGGTATCGGCGATGGCTTGCTGCGGCTTTCGATCGGGATCGAAGCTCTGGAGGATTTGCAAAACGATTTGCAGGCAGCGCTTGATCGCGTTGTTGCCTTGCAGGAAAAGAAACGGATCGAGGCATTGGCATGAGCCTCGCCAACGCCTCCGCCAATATCTCGCCACTGGCAAAACAAACCACGATTGCATTGCTCGGTACCGGTACCGTTGGCAGCGCCTTTTTGTCCCGGCTTGCACGTCTGCAAAAAACGTCGCAGGCAAAAAACTTTCGACTGGTTCAGGTCAGCAATACCCGTCACAGCCTTCGTGATTTTCTTGGTCTGGATCCAAGTCTGGTGTCGGAAGATTTACCCAATAATGCCCCCGACCCGCTGGAACAGATAGCGCGTACCCTGGGTTACGCCGGCATCATTATCGATGCCACCGCCAGTGAAGAAGTTGCCGGCTGGCATGCCAGATGGCTGGCCTCCGGCTTCAAAGTCGTGACAGCGAACAAAGCCGGTACCGGCGGCAATCTGACATCGTTCCAGATCATCAATCATCAAATAAAAAATTATGGTGATGCAGCAACAGTGGGGGCAGGGCTTCCCTTGTTGCGCAGTCTGCGCGAACTTAGAAGCGGCGGAGACAATATCCATGGCATCGCCGGTATTTTATCGGGCTCGCTGGCCTGGCTATTTAATAATTACGACGGTATGCGTCCGTTTTCTTCCTTCGTACGCGAAGCCCGTTCTTTGGGCTATACCGAACCGGATCCACGCATCGATTTATCCGGCCAGGACGTCAAACGCAAATTGCTAATCCTCGCCCGCACGGCAGGTTATGCACTCGAAGCCGATGCGATAAAAGTCGAATCCTTGTTGCCACCGGAATTAGCCGATGCAAACTTGCACGATGTCGATTCGCAACTGGAATCACTCGATGCGCCCTTGTGCGCGCGTTTTCTTGCAGCACATCGCGTAGGACGCCGTTTGCGTTTTATCGCGAGATTGAATCAGGCGGGTGAAGCCACTATCGGACTGGAAGAATTGGCGCCAGACGACGCATTGGCGAATGGCTCCGGTTGTGATAATCGGGTAGCCATATGGAGTGACCGATATCCGTCCAATGCACTCGTGATTCAGGGGCCCGGGGCCGGAGCGGAAGTGACTGCAGCCGCCTTATTGGACGATGTTATCCGGCTGTCTTGAAATAAATTAATAAAATCAATGACTTAATCATGCCTTGAATCGCTACCAAGCATCCCCATCTTCTTTTTGAACGGGGACTAAAGCGCCGGTGTTGCAGGAGTGCAACGCTATGGAACTCGCTTACGGTTTAGCACTCAAAGCTGGCGAGTGCTAAAATTCAATCCATGAAAGAGACCACTATGACCACCACCGCTTTAGTTGCCAACGCCATGCCTGCCTCGATGAACATGATCCCGAGTGCCTTGGGTTCGCTCGACGCTTACATCAGCGCGGTCAATCGTATTCCAGTCCTGACAGTCGAAGAAGAGCAGTCACTGGCCCGCCGTCTTCGCGAAACCGAAGATCTCGATGCCGCAAAATACTTGGTGATGTCGCATCTGCGTTTTGTCGTACACGTTGCGCGTGGCTATCAAGGCTACGGCTTGGGCATGGGCGACCTCATCCAGGAAGGCAATATCGGTTTGATGAAAGCGATCAAACGCTTTGATCCCGATCAAGGTGTTCGTCTGGTGTCGTTTGCCGTGCACTGGGTGCGTGCCGAAATGCATGAATTCATCCTGCGTAACTGGCGCATCGTCAAAGTGGCCACCACCAAGGCGCAACGCAAATTGTTCTTCAATCTGCGGAAATCGAAAAAGCGCCTTGGCTGGATGAATGCCGCCGAAGTCACCGCGATTGCAAAAGACTTGAATGTGTCTGAACGCGAAGTACGTGAAATGGAATCTCGCCTGTCGGGCCGTGATATCGGTTTTGATGCACCGGACGATGATGACAACGATCACCGTCCGCCATCGCCGGGTGCTTTCCTGCAGGCTTATCACGCTGATCCAGCGCTGGCATTCGAACATGACGACCATGAAGACAACCAGCTGGAAATTCTTCGTGAAGGCATGAGCCAGCTCGATGAACGTTCGCGCGATATTTTGAAGCGTCGATTTCTGGGTGAACCAAAAGCCACCTTGCAGGAATTGGCGGAAGAATATGGCGTTTCGGCCGAGCGTATCCGCCAGCTGGAAGCTAACGCGTTGAAGAAAATCAAGGCACTGTTTGCCGCCTGATTTTCAACGATCATCAAAAAAGAAGACGGCTCCGAAAGGAGCCGTTTTTATTTGTCGCGATCGCTACCGATAATTCGGGCATTCCGCTGGTAAGTCCAATACGACCAAGCCCAATCCATCAATACGACAAGACGATTGCGGAACCCGATCAAAAAGAACAGATGCGCCACCAGCCAGAACCACCAGGCGAATAGTCCGGAAAATTTCAGTTTGCCCAGATCGACGACGGCCGCCATGCGACCAATCGTCGCAAGATTGCCGTAATCACGATAATTGAAAGCGCTTGCAGGCTTGTTTGATAAACGTGCACGAATCATTGAGGCAACATGCGCGCCCATTTGCTTTGCAGCAGGCGCCGTGCCCGGAACCGGCTGGCCATTAGTCTGCATTACGCTGGCCAGATCACCGGCCACGAATATTTCCGGATGATTTCCCAAGGAAAGATCCGCTTGCACTTTTACACGGCCGGCACGATCCAGCGGTTCGCCAAGCTGCTGTCCCAAGGTGGAAGCCGCAACGCCGGCGGCCCACAAAACAGTTCGACTATCAATTCGGGTTTTCGCCAGTGTTACGCCATCTGCATCGATATTGGTAACGGCATCACCGGTATGCACGATAACGCCGAGTCGCTCCAATTGTTTGCGGGCACTCAGCGATAGCGATTCCGGCATCGCTGCCAACACACGCGGCCCTGCTTCCAGCAAATGGATTTGTGCGTTCCGCGGATCGCAACGACGGAATTCCTGAGGAAGGGTATGGCGAGCGATTTCCGCCAGTGTACCTGCGAGTTCAACACCGGTCGGTCCGCCACCCACTACGACGAAATTCAACCATTGCGCCCGCAATGCGGGATCATCTTCGCGTTCAGCGGCTTCAAAGGCACTCAGAATTCGCTCGCGAATTGCGAATGCATCTTCCAGTGTTTTCAATCCCGGCGCATGAGTCTCCCATTCTTCATGGCCAAAATAGGCATGACTGGCACCGGTCGCGACGATCAGATAATCATAGGCAATTTCGTTTTTTTCCAGCCTGATTTTTTTTGTGTCGGGCTCAATCGCGATCACTTCAGCCAGCAGCACGGTCGCATTTTTCTGCTTGCGTAAAATATGTCGCAGCGGTGCCGCGATATCGGGAGCCGATAGCCCGGCGGTGGCCACCTGATAAAGCAAGGGTTGAAACAAATGATGATTGGTGCGATCGACCAAGGTGATGTGTACCGGCGCCGAAGCCAGCGCCCGCGTCGCCCATAAACCTCCAAAACCACCACCCAGGATCAAAACATGCGGAAGGCTGTCTGTTTTCATCTGTCTAGTATAAATCGACCGGATCGACATCGAGCGACCACCGCACTTTTCTTGCGGACTTCAGCCCGTAGAGCCGCTGTACCCAATCATGCAGGATTTTTTGCAGCACCGGACGCTGGTTCGCACTCAATAAAATCTGGCCGCGCATTTTTCCGGCGCGACGCGCCATGGGTGCCGGCATCGGTGCACTGATTTCAATCTGGTCTTGATGCACGCAA
>JAKQKT010000103.1 GCA_029560515.1 Pseudomonadota bacterium | reverse complement strand
GCGGTTTTCGTGGTCATTTTCCTGGTGATGGTTTCCGCATTCACGTTTTATCTCGGGAATTTTTTCCAGACCGGGCAGGCGGATCTGCAAGCTTTTTTCCTGTTCCACCCCTGGATGTACTTGCTGCTTGTGCCGGCATTGGCAATGCGCCTCTGGGCTGAAGAAAGAAAAAGCGGGAGCATAGAACTCCTGTTAACGCTTCCATTGACGGTAGGTCAGGCGGTATTGGGAAAATTCCTGGCAGCCTGGACTCTGGTCGGTATTGCCTTGTTGCTCACTTTCCCGATGTGGGTCACCGTTGCCTGGCTGGGGGATCCCGATAACGGCGTCATTCTTGCGAGTTATATCGGCAGCTGGTTACTTGCCGGCGGCTTTCTTGCGATCGGAAGCGCAATATCGGCGACCACAAGTAGCCAGGTCATGGCATTTATCCTGACTTTGTCCGCCTGTCTGCTGACTTTGCTGGCGGGATATTCGATCGTGCTTTCTGCCATGCAATCAATATTCAGCCAGCCAGTCGTAGACGCCATGTCAGGCATGAGTTATCTGACGCATTACAGTTCGATCACGAGGGGTATCCTCGAGGTGAGGGACCTTGCCTTCTTTGTGATTACCGCTGTCGCCTGGCTATTGGCCACGGTGCAAATAATCCATTTGAAAAGGGCGGGCTGATAGTGAATTTATCCAGACTGCCCTATGCCAACTATCTTGCATTGCCCTTGCTGGCGATTGGCACTCTGCTGCTTTTGTTTGCCAGCTCGCAATTGTTCAGGGGAGTCGCCTTCGACCTGACGGACAAACAGATTCATACCCTGTCCGGCGGCACCCTGAAGATCATTGAAGAAATAGACAAGCCGATTACGCTGAAATTGTATTACTCGGAAACGGCAGCGAGGGATCTTCCACAATTCAGGGTCTATTCGCAGCGTGTCAGCGAATTGCTGCAAAGCATTGCCGAAAAATCAAAAGGAAAAATCATTTTCCGGCAGATTGATCCGGAACCCTTTTCGGAAGCTGAAGACGAGGCGGCTGCCAGCGGTTTGCAAAGCGTGCCGGTGGGGAATTCCGGAGAAAGCTTTTATTTCGGTCTGGTGGGCAGCAATGGCAAACAGAAGACACTGCTGATGCCATTCATCGATCCGAACAAGGAAGCATCTCTTGAATATGATCTGGCAAAAATGATCGGGAGCCTGAATCTTGCCAAACAACCCGTGCTGGGCGTGATAAGCAGCTTGCTGACCGGTCCCAGCGTCAATGCATTGACGGGACAGCCAAGCCTCGGCTGGGTTTTCGACAGAAAACTCTCGGAGAGCTACGAGGTGCGCCGATTGCAACCGGATGTTTCCGTGATCGATGAGGATGTGGATGTCCTCATGCTGGTTCATCCGAAGGCGATTCCCGAACCAACCTTGTATGCGATCGATCAATACGTGCTCCGCGGCGGGCATTTGCTGGTTTTCATCGATCCGAATGCCGAATCCGATTCCGCGAATGCCTATCTGCCCGACAGCGGGGCTGCATCCAGCGCCTCCGATCTTGGGCCCTTGTTCAAGGCCTGGGGCTTGGAATATGACCCGCGCATGGTGGTGCTCGACAGTCAAAATGCCTTGCAAGTGGGAGCGGTGAACGAGGTGCCCCAGTACCATCTGGAAGTGCTGGGTTTGTCGAAAGATTATCTGAACCAAAAAGATGTTGTCACAGCCGATTTGGAGAAGCTGAACTTTTCCAGTGCCGGTTCGATCAGTGCCACCGAACAATCGCCTTTGAAACTCGAAGCTCTTGTCCAAAGCTCCACGAGTTCGCAATTGGTCGATTCGCAAACAGTGAAGTCGGCTGCAAACGCGCCCGAATCATTGCGCAGGAATTTCAAGCCTAGCGGTGAGGCATTTGTTCTCGCTGCCCGCTTTACCGGCAAACTGAAATCGGCATTCGCCGAGAAGTCAGCGGCGAACCAGGTCATGACCAGTCAAAAACCTGCCCAGATCATCATCGTTACCGATACCGATTTACTGGCAGACCGGATGTGGGTCATCGAACAGAATATTTTCGGATCACCGGTGTTCGACGAT
>JAKQKT010000007.1 GCA_029560515.1 Pseudomonadota bacterium | reverse complement strand
CGTTGATATTTTCTTCGACAAGACGTTGCCGGCATAACTGCCGGATTCCATAACGCGTCAAGACATCGGGAACGAGACCGTTTTCGCAAAGATCGATTAAAGACATTTAAATACCCGGATAAAGTGGTGGTGTGCAGCTATCGTTTTATATTTTTTGGCGGCCATGGAATAAAGGGACTGACCTCGTCTTGATAATTTTTATAGTTTTCGCCGCGGCTACGCAGTGCCTGCGCTTCGGTCCAGGGGATTCCGCTCACGCGGTATAGGAATGCCAGCATTACGATCGGCCCGAGAAGGCTGTACCAGAAATACGGGCTGTTAACTGCAAGAAAAACGTAGGCGAACCAATGCAGCCATTCGAAGAAATAGTTCGGGTGACGCGAGTAAGCCCACAATCCCGAGCGGCAGGTTTTGCCTTTATTGCCGGGATCGGCACGGAATTTTGCCAGCTGCTCGTCAGCCAGATATTCGCCGAACACACTGATCAGCCAGGTGGCGATGGCGGCAATAGTCCAGAGATTGATTTCGCTGGAATGGCGTGAAGCCGCCGCATAAAAAGGGATCGAGAACAGGACCACAATGAGTGCCTGCATCTGGAAGAAGATGAAGAATTTTGCGGGACTGCCGTTCCATGTGGCACGTAGCGCCTGATAGCGACCGTCTTCCGCTTCGTGCAGCACGCGCTTGAGTAAATGAATGCAGAGGCGTGCACCCCAAATGCCGCCGAACAAGGCGACCAATACCCTGGGTATGTCGGAGCCGCTGCCCTGATAGCTCACCAGGATCGCCGCCGCCGCCATCAAGCCGGCCCAGACGACATCAACATAGCCAACATTCTTGACGCGCATTGAAAAGTACCAGGCAAGCGTCATTACCACGGCAGCCATCAGCCATACATTCAGCAGAACCATCAACATCAGGCTGTCGCTCCATCGAACTTGCCGAATTGCGACATGCGTTTATCGATATAGAAAATGGCAGGTATTACGAGACCCCAACAAATGCCCAGGCCCAGCATCACCAAAGCGGTTTTCGTTCCATACGATATGACATCAAAGACGCGGTCGGCGCACCAATAGGCAAGGGGGCCACCGATGAATCCGAACGCGGCGGCCACGGCATAATTATTTCTGAGAAAGGCCATCGAATGATTCAAGGTAAACGAAAAAGATAACCACAGGGCAATGATCCAGAGCGGCGCAAATCCGATCACCGACCATGGCATTGCGTATTGAATCCAGCCGCTGGCAGCGAACATCGAATCAATGGCAATGCCGAGGACCAAGCCAATGACAACAATACGGCTATCCTGTCTGGCCTTGCCGCCAAAGCAGAACATCAGGCTTGAAAATATCAGGCTGCTAATGAACCCAAGCCAGAAATTCCCCTTGCTTGCGCTGAAAAGGGTAGCGAACCAGACGAGCTGGTAGCCCAATGCATTCGCGATGTTTAGCCACGGAAATTTCATTGTGATCGGGACACGGACGGCAGGAATTCCGCGCGCTTGTTTAAAGAGCGCCCGAACAGAAGATGCACGTCGCTGATGGCGCGCTCGATGAATGCGCCCTCGCAGTAGGCCAGGTAAAACTCCCACATCTTGATGAAGCGCTCGTCGTAACCCTGCGAGCGGACTTGATCAAGCTGGCCCATGAAGCGCCGGCGCCATTCATGCAATGTGCGCGCATAACTCGGGCCGATGTCTTCCAGGTTCAGTAAACGTAGCGGACCCGACTGTGCGGCGGCATTCACCATCACGCTAACGCAGGGAATAAAGCTGCCCGGAAAAATATAACGCTTGATGAAATCCACCGAGTGCAGTGCCTGTTCGTAGCGATGATCTTCGATCGTGATCGCCTGGATTAACGCCAATCCATCGGGCTTGAGCAGCGAAGCGCATTTCGCCATGTAGGTATCGAGATATTGGTGACCGATGGCTTCGATCATTTCGATCGATACCAGTTTGTCGTAGCTACCTTCCAGGTCGCGATAATCTTTCAGCAACAGCGTAACGCGATCACCCAGGCCTGCCTCGGCAATGCGTTTGCTTGCCAGAGCGTGCTGTTCTTTTGAAATCGTCGTGGTCGTCACTTGGCAGCCGTAATGCTTGGCAGCGTAAAGTGCCATGCCGCCCCAGCCGGTGCCGATTTCGATCAAATGATCGCTCGGTTTCAGATCCAGCTTTTGGCAGATGCGCTCCAGTTTCTGATCGGAGGCCATTTCCAGCGTGTCGTCTTCATGCGCGAAAATCGCCGACGAATACATCATGTTGTCGCAGAGGAAGAGCTTGAACAAATCATTGCCAAGATCATAATGCGCGGCAATATTCTTGCGGCTGCCGGCCCGGGTGTTTCTGGTCAATGCATGTGCGGCCTTCATCAGCCAGCCGCCGATTTTTGCGGTGCCGGATTCCATGCCATCGAGTAATTCGCGATTGATGACCAGCAGACGGATAAGCCCGACCAGATCATCGCAATGCCAAAGGTTTTCCATATACGACTCGCCGGCGCCGACCGATCCGTTCAATGCAACCTGCCGATAAAACTCGGGGCTGCGAATATTCAGGCGCACATGGATGCCCGATGCCGATTCGTCGCTGCCAAGCATCACGCTTCCGAGACGATCAACCAGATGGATACGACCACCACGAATTTCCGAAAGCTTCCCGAGAATTTTCTGGCGCAGGAAACGAGTGACGGTACCAAAAGACTCGGTATCGTTTATCTCGCTCGTCAGTGATTCGACAGGACTACTCATGCATCGCTCCAGGCTTTTTACGGTAATGTTTTCGGGTTCGGATAAAACGGAATGCGTTTTACCCATAACTTCAGGGCCTGCCAATAGATACCCAGCGCGGTCTTGAAGGTGACAAAGGGATATCGCAAAAGACATGAAGCCAGCGTGTTTGCGTTCAACGGCCTGCGTTCCAGTACCAAAGTGGCGTCAAAATCACGTGTGGTTCCCTGCATCACATCCATGTGGATGCGCAGGCTGTCGCCGGGTACTTCGAAGGCCCAGTGATAATTTCTGTCCATCGGCAAAAAGGGTGATACATGAAAGGACTTCATGAAATCCCAGTGCCAGGTTTTCGCCTTGCTGGTCGCGATATTGATCGGCAGGAAATACGCATGGCGTTCGCCCCAGGGAGTGTTGGTGATTTCGGCCAGAATCCAGTCCAGGGTTTTTCCATCATCCCTGAAACCGTAATAAAAACTGACCGGGTTCATCGTGAAGCCGAAATAGCGACCGTGAGTTAGCAGGCGAATGGGTCCGGTCGGGCGGATGCCGGCCTCCTGCTGCACACGATCACGCACCGCTTGTTCAATGGAAATACTCGCGTCGCCGTAATAATCGCGGCGCAAGACGCAGGCAAGATTCCATTTATTGAAGGACCAGAGCCAGCGTTTCCTGAATACCCGATCGAGTTCGGCCAGGTCGAGATAAAGCTGGTAAATACGGTATTCGAAATCATGCGCTTTTACCGCATAACGCCGATGCCGGATTCGACCTTCGTAAATGGCGCTGGCAAACTGCTCAGTCACCAGTCGGCGCCCAGTGCTCGCGCCACTTCAACGCCGCTGCGCAAACCGTCTTCATGGAAACCGAAGCCCCAGTAGGCGCCGGCAAACCAGGTATTGTTCTTGCCATTGATTTCATGTCGACGGGTCTTCGCCTGAACACTGGCATGAGTGTACATCGGATGCTGGTAGCGCATTTTTGCGAGGATCTTGTCGGGCGCAATATCAGCAGTACGGTTCAGGCTTACGATGAACGGCTCTGGCGATGCCACCGATTGCAGGATATTCATGCAGTAACTGACAGTACACGCTTCGGTTTTCGACGCGGGCATGTATGCGTTCCAGGCCGCCCATGCCTTTTTATTTTTCGGCAGGATGGAAGCATCGGTATGGAGTACGGTTTCATTTTCCTGATAAGGAAGGTCACCGAGTATTTCCTGCTCCAGCGGATTGGCATCGGACAGTAAAGCGAGTGCCTGATCGCTGTGGCAGGCGAACACGACCTGATCAAAATGTTCTTCACCGTCGGCGGTTTTAATACGTGCACCGAGAGGATCGCGCGCAACACCTTGCAGCTTTGAATTCAATCGAACATCCACATTCCAGACTTTTTCCAGTGCGCGAATATACGTGCTTGAACCACCCTCTACGACCCGCCATTGCGGGCGTTCATTGACCTGCAACATGCGGTGATTGTGCATGAACTGCACCAGATACTTTGCCGGAAACTCGGCGATGGTGTCGGATGGCGATGACCATAGTGCGCATGCCATCGGCACGATATGGTCGTCAATGAACAATTGCGAATAATTGTTTGTCTTCAGATATTCGCCGAGGGTGGGGCCATCATCCGGCAGAGCGAGCAACGCCGGACATTCGCGGTAAAAACGAAGGATATCGGTCGTCATACGAATGAATTTTGGCGATACCAGATTGCGGCGCTGGCAAAACATGGCATTGAGATTCGTTGCATTGTATTCGAGACCCGTCGCCGCATTTTGTACCGAGAAACCCATTTCGGTCTTCTGCGTTGCGACATTCAATTCGCCGAATAATTTGCTCAGCAAGGGATAGTTGTCGGGATTAAATACAATGAACCCGGTATCGATCTGGTAATCCTGGTTGCCCTGGCGAACCGCATGGGTATGGGTGTGTCCGCCGAGCCGGCTTTCCTTTTCAAATAACACGACCTGATGCTGTCGCGATAACAAATACGCACATCCCATGCCGGCGATGCCGCTTCCAATCACTGCAATTTTCATGAGGCTTCGATGGAGTTGCGTTTGAGTTGCGGCGGCACGACTTTCAGGTCCCAGACCAGGCCGAGCAGTGACAGGGTTTTCAATGCGAGGTAGGTCATATCCAGTTCCCACCACTTGAAACCCTGACTCGCAGAGCCGGGGAAATGGTGATGATTGTTATGCCAGCCTTCGCCAAAGGTTATCAAGGCAAGGAAGGCATTATTTCGGCTATCGTCATTGGTCTTGTAGCGGCGTGTTCCCCAGCGGTGTGCGAGGGAATTGATCGTGACCGTGGCATGGAAGAGCACGATGGTCGAAATGAAAAATCCCCAGATCAAGAGCTGCAAACCATTCGTATGAAGCTGCGGCGCCATTGCTTCCAGAATGTTGCCAAGAACGTAAAGCCCGATGGCAAGCAAGATCGGCACCACGATATCGAAGCGGTCGAGATAGCGCAGCTCCGGAAATTTTGCCAGATCGGGGATGTTGGCCAGATTGGTGGCGAAACCGCGCTTGGTCAGAAACCAGCCCATATGGCTGCGGAAAAAACCATGGCGAGGCGAATGCATATCCTGTTCCGTGTCGGCATGGCGATGATGGTGACGGTGATGTGCCGCCCACCATAACGGGCCGCGTTGTACGCTGGCGGCGCCAACCAACGCGAACAGGAATTGCATTGGTCTGGATGTGCGAAATGCCTTGTGAGAAAAATAGCGGTGATAAAAACCGGTAATGGCGAACATCCGGATCGCATACAGACTTAGGGCGATCCAGAGTGCAAACCACGAGAACCCGACCCAGATCACGGCCAGACAAGCCAGGTGCATCGCGATGAATGGAATCACCCGCAGCCAATCGATGGCATCCGGGTCGGCTTCACCGGTTTCAACATTCGCCGAGGTATCGAACCAGCGAACAAAGGCGACGAGGCCGCGGCGAAAAAAAGAGGGTTTGGCAGGCTCGATTGAAGTAGACGTCATATTCGGATTTTGCAGCAGGTATAGTGATTGATGGGTGAACCGGCATTCATGGCTTCACTTGTATTTCACAGCTCACCGAATTGGCGATAAAACAATGGGCATGTGCTTTTTGATGCAAGATCTCCAATTCCTCTGCATCAGGTTGTTTCTCTCCGGAAAAAATAATCCTGGGCGACAGTACAACCCGGGTGATCGCGATTTTTCCCGTCGCATTTTTTTCCAGATAGGCCGTCGCATTGTCCTGATAACTTACGATGGCATGGTTCCGTTTGGATGCAACCGCCAGAAACGTGAGCATATGGCAGCTGCTGAGCGAGGCCAGAAACATTTCTTCGGGATCGATTGCAGCTGCATCGCCGAGATAATCGGGGGCTGCAGAAGCGGATATCACAATGCCATTGTCGAAAGTCAAACGATGATTGCGAGTGTAGTTCGCCGGAGAGAAATCTTCCCCGCTGCTGTTCCATTCCAGATGAACGGTATGTTGCGACATAGCTGGTTCCCCAAAACCCAAGCGTAGCGAAATTGCCGACCATACGTCATCCTATTGCCATGAAAGAAAATCCCGGCAAACGTTTCGGTGTTGCGAGAATCCTGTCCAAGCAGGGCCTGGCTTCGCGCACGCAAGCGGCCGCATGGGTGCGCGAGGGGCGTGTATCAGTCAATGGCCGTATCGTGCATGATCCGGAGTTTCCGGTATTGCAGGAACGCGACAAGGTCTCAGTGGCGGGCCTGGCTGAAAAAAATGCGGAACCCGTTTACCTGATGCTAAACAAACCACGTGGCCTGGTAACGACGGCCAGTGACGAAAAAGGTCGTGACACGGTGTATCGCTGCCTTGATGGTGCCGGACTGCCTTGGCTGGCACCGGTCGGTCGTCTTGATAAAGCCAGCGAAGGCTTGCTGCTCTTCAGCAACGACACAGAATGGGCCGCCCGCATTACATCTCCGGACTCTGCACTCGATAAAACCTACCACGTGCAAATCAATCGCGTGCCGAATTCTGTCGAGCTGGATGTCATGCGACGAGGCATCGATATCGAGGGTGAATGGCATGCCATGAAACAGGTATCGGTGTTGCGCTCGGGCGAAAAAAACGCCTGGCTTGAAATCATTCTGGATGAAGGCAAGAACCGGCAGATTCGCAAGATCCTCGCCGAATTGAATATCGATGTATTGAGATTGATCCGGATTCAAATCGGCGGCTTGAAACTCGGCGAGCTGGCAAAGGGGCAATGGAGATCGCTGGACACGAAAGAACTCGAGGCCGTCGGAATGCCGTCAAGCCGGTAAGTTCACATCCCGCCAGCGAGCGATGCGTTTTGCGAACAAGGTGCTGATCACTTCGATGGCGCGGGCATCACCGGGGCCACGCGCATCATGGCTTTTTCCTTTGTCATGATTGCAACGCGTACAGGCAAGCGCCAGATTGCGCGCGTCATCGGCATTGTCGCCCACGAGCGAGCACAAATTTTTTGCTGCTCGCTCGCCAAACCAGGCCTGTGGTACCACATGTTCCAGCGTGCAATGGCCCATGGCCTCGCCATCGTCACGCACCTGCAGGCGAGCACGACAATGCAGGCATCGTGTATTCCAGACTTTGTCGGTGAGCACGGCTTCCGCATCGGTCTGGACGGCAAGCAGGAATTTTCTACGAAGGCCAATACGCATTTTTTGCCGATTCAAGGCTTCCGCGTACGGAGATTGATCAGATGGCCGCGATCTATCGAAACCAGTTCGATATCGATGCCCAGTATGCTTTTCTTGCCAGCCCTGTCAGTCAGCGTGAATGTCTGTTTTTCCTTGCCCGATTCCAGCGTCAATTCAATGGTCGCTTCACCCGCCCAGATGCATTGGGTTCCGACCGGGCAGCGGCTATCGCTTATGACGCGGACATACTGCAGCGTGGTCGATGCATCCATCCTTGTGGATTGTCCCGGTTTCAGGATGGCCAAATGTTCGGAGGCTATCGGAGCTGCGGCGGGTTTTTCAGCAACAGGTTCGGGCTTGGCCGACTCTGATACCGGCGGTGTCGTGGCTTCGGGCATCGCTGCTTCAGGTTTGTTTTCGGCTGGAATCGCTGCGGTAGATTCCGGCTTGGCAGGTTCCGTTGCTGCCACCTTGTCGTGACTGCAGGCGACGAGTCCGAAAGCCAGACAGAAGATGCCGGAGCGCAAGAAATTCACGCTGCCGATTTTGCCTCTTTCGCCCCTCATGAAATGACTCCGAGGTTTCTGCCCACCTTGATGAAGGCTGCTACCGTGCGTTCCAGTTGTTCTCGCGTGTGGGCGGCACTCATCTGGGTGCGGATGCGCGCCTGTCCTTTGGCAACGACAGGGAAAAAGAAACCGATCACGTACACGCCTTCTTCCAGTAATTGCGCGGCAAATTTTTGCGCGAGAGGTGCGTCGTACAACATGACCGGAACGATCGGGTGAACGCCTGGTTTCAAATCGAAACCGGCGGCCGTCATTTGTTCGCGGAAATAGCGGGTGTTTTCCTGCAGGCGGGTACGCAATTCACCGACGCTGGCCAGCATCTCGAATGCCTTGATACCTGCCGCCACGACATGGGGCGGCAGCGAGTTGGAAAACAGATAAGGGCGCGAACGTTGCCGCAATAATTCGATCACTTCTTTTTTTGCCGTGGTGAAACCACCGAGAGCGCCGCCCATCGCTTTTCCGAGCGTGCCGGTGATGATATCGATCTGATCAAGCACGCCTTTTACTTCGGCCGAGCCCTTGCCGTGTTCACCCAGAAAACCGGTGGCATGGCATTCATCGATATGTACCAGGGCATGGTATTTTTTTGCCAGTGCGCAGATTGCATCGAGTGGCGCGATGAAGCCATCCATCGAAAACACGCCGTCGGTGGTAATCATCTTGATACGGCAACCGGCGGCATCGGCGGCTTGCAGTTGCGCTTCCAGATCCTTCATGTCGCAGTTGGCGTAGCGAAAACGCTGCGCCTTGCACAAACGCACGCCGTCGATGATCGAGGCATGGTTGAGCGAGTCGGAAATAATCGCGTCCTGTTCCGTCAGTAAGGGTTCAAACAAGCCACCGTTGGCATCGAAACAGGCGGCATACAAGATCGTGTCTTCGGTTCCGAAAAAATCGGCGATCTGCTTTTCGAGTTGCTTGTGCAAATCCTGCGTGCCGCAGATGAATCGAACCGAGGCCATGCCGAAACCGTGGCTGTCGAGCGCTTCCTTCGCTGCCTGGATGATGTCCGGATGATCGGCCAGGCCAAGATAATTGTTCGCACAGAAATTCAGTACCTTGCGGCCATCCGCCAGCTGGACTTCGGAGGATTGCGGACTGGTGATGATCCGTTCGGATTTGAACAGGCCCTGCTCACGGATTTGTTTGAGTTCTTCGGAATAATGCGCAATGGCGGACTGGGTCATGGGTTCGATGGGCTTCAAGGATGGAAGGCGGACATTATCGGTCCTTATTTGTCCGGGCAAATCACATTTTTACGACTTTTTACCGGGTTTTTAGAGTAAATATACGCAGACGTATCTATATACATGACAAACAGCGGTTAATATATTGTTAGCCGTGTTTTTGAGCACCTGGAATCGCGGCCTTGCCAATACACGGGTATCACCCGAGACCAAGTCATAAATCCAAAAAAACAGGAGATCACCATGACGAACAAGCTTTCCCTTGCTCTAGCCGCTGCATTGTTTGCATTACCCACTTTCGCCTTTGCCCAGGATGCCGAAGAAGCCGCTCCTGCTGCCGAAGAAGCGCCTGCCGAAGAAAAAGCGGCGGATGAAAGTGAATCCAATCTGAGCTTCAATGCCGCATTGGTGAGTGATTATGTGTTCCGTGGTATTTCGCAGAATAATTTCGAGCCAGCGCTGCAGGCCGGTGCCGATTACAGCTTTGGCGATTCCGGTTTTTATGTCGGTGCCTGGGGTTCGAATATCGACTTCGGACCGGCCGATGGTTCCGATGTCGAGGTGGATTTCTATCTGGGTTACAACGTCGATCTCAACGATGACTGGAATCTCGACCTGAATGTCACGCGTTACAATTATTTCGGTGGCAATCCCGGTGTTGACGGTGATTATTCCGAACTCATTGGCGTGGTGACATACGGCGAGCAATACAGCCTGACGGTGGGCTACACCAATAATTACGTCAATGCCGATGTCAACCAGCTTTATGTCGGACTTGGCGGTACCTGGGAAGTCGGCAATGCAGTCAACCTTACTGCAGGCGTCGGTCACAGCGATTTCGAAGGCGGTTTCAATTACACGGATTGGACGCTCGGCGTGAATCGCGATTTTGGTCCGGTCAATATTGGCCTGAACTATTACGATACCGACATCAGTGGCAAGACGTCGGATCAACTCGTTCTGGCTTTCTCAATCGGCGGTTGATCAACCCGGTTTCATGAGACAAAAAAACGGGGCCTCGGCCCCGTTTTTCATTGCCTGCAAAAGAGGATCAATTCCAGCTGCAGACCACTTTTCCGCATTGGCCGGATTCCATCAATTCAAAACCCTTCTGGAAATCATCGATATGGATTTGATGGGTCAGCACTTTCTGTAACGGAAAGCCGGTCAGTACCATTTGCGTCATCTTGTACCAGGTTTCATACATCTTTCGGCCGTAGATGCCATGCATGGTCAGGCCCTTGAAGATCACCTTGTCCCAGTCAATGCCGGCTCCTTTGGGAAGAATGCCGAGCAAGGCCACCTTGCCGCCGTGATACATGCAATCGAGCATGTCGTTGAAAGCTTGCGGGTTGCCGCTCATTTCCAGCGCCACGTCGAAACCTTCCATATGCAAATCTTTCATCACGTCTTTCAATGATTGTTTCGAGACATTGACGACGCGGGTTGCACCCATGTCTGCAGCAAGCTTCAGCCGGTAATCATTCACATCGGTCACCACCACATTGCGCGCGCCTATGTGTTTGCAAATGCCGGCAGCGATAATGCCGATCGGGCCAGCGCCGGTAATCAATACATCTTCGCCGATCACGTCAAATTCGAGTGCGCAGTGCGCGGCATTGCCGTAGGGGTCGAAGAAAGAAGCGAGTTCGGATGAAATGCCGTCCGGAATCGGCCACAGGTTGGAAGCAGGCATCGCGATATATTCGGCAAATGCACCGGTGCGATTCACGCCGATGCCAATCGTGTTTGGGCAAAGATGCTGGCGGCCGGCGCGGCAATTGCGGCAATGGCCGCAAACGATATGGCCTTCGGCGGAAACACGGTCACCGATTTTGTAACCGGTAACGCCCGTGCCCAGTTCCACGACACGGCCCACGAATTCATGGCCTATCACCAGGCCCGGTTTGATCGTGCGTTGCGACCATTCATCCCATTTATAGATATGCAAATCGGTACCACAAATCGCGGTTTTTTCGAGTTTGATCAGGACTTCGTTTGGACCCGGGGTTGGAACGGGAACCTGTTCCATCCAGATACCTTTTTCGGCATGGCGTTTAACCAGCGCTTTCATCATTGCAGTCATAGTGGGCACCTTGTGAGCGTGCCGCATTATACCCTTGGCTTGGTGAAAGTCCGGCTAAAATTCCATTCGCCAGCCCACTGCCAGACTGCGTTCCTGCAGGAAACTATGGGCAAAACGCTGACGGTATTCGAAAAATGCCTGATGCCCTTTTTTCATTACCAGGCTGACACCTACGCCGACTTCCCCCCAGGAAGTGTCCGGGTCGGAGGTGTCGAAAGCGATGCCGGTATTGGTTGCGTCCTGGGTGAATTGCACCGTCAACTGGCGGCTCGGATTGTCGTATTCTTTTCTGAAACCCAGTCGTGCATTGGGAACGACAACACCCCAGTCCACCGAATAGGTCTTCGCGATGGAGAAGTTCAGCGAACCAGTACGCGACTTGATATTTCTTTCGGGAACATCGAGACCGAAGCCATCACCGCCGGTTTCGCTGTAGGCCGCCAGTTTCGTTTTCGATTGATCCATGCCGAGGCTGATGCCGCCAGACCACGCGTCCTTGTGCCAGAGCCAGCTGCCGCTGATGCCAAGCACATTTCGGCTTACATCCGGCGAAGCGAAGGCCTGTGATGAAAAGCTTTGCAGATTGCCGGGCGTTGCTTCGATGCTGTAGTTGATATTGCGCACATTGGTGGTACTGCCACTCAGGTGGCCAAAGTAGGCGTCGATACTGACATCATCGCTTGCATTGAAATTTGCCGTGAACAGGGCGCCATTCATGCTGGCGTCGTTACGGCTATTGGATTGATTGAAGTCGAGTTTTTCCTGCGTGTGATTCAACGCGAGGCCCAGCAGCAAATGGGTGTTGAGTTGATAGTTCAGGCCCGCGGTCAGGCGATCGGCACTGCCATCGAATGCCGCTTCGTTGAAACTCGTGCTGCGATCCAGCCGGCCGATATCGGCACTCGCAAAAGCCGACCAGCCTTTGCCCCATTCTTCCGACACCGTTTCAGCCTGTTGCTGGTTTCTGGTGCTGGCCCGACCTTGCCCGGGCAGTTCTTCCAGTCTTTGTCCTGCTGCGATGCGCGTTGCGGCCTGAGGATCACTGGCGGCCAGAAATTCCTGGCAACGGGTAAAGAATGCATTGCCTGATGCGGCAGACGAGCAGATGCCATTCAGTGCCGTCCCCAGCGAACCGGTGCCATTGTCCGCTTGCGCCATCACAGGCGCACAGGATATGGCAATGAAAAGCAGTTTACGCATCGTGATTCACCCCTTATTGAATCTCCCGAGGCCTAGCTAAGCATGACTTTTGGGATACATGCAAGCTAAACGCGGCGGAATAAGATTGACGGTCAAAAAATCGGGGAATGGCGACATATGAGAGTTTTATTGAGTACTGCGTTTTTATTATTGAGTTTTCCGCTTGCTGCTGCAGAGGGCATGTGGGTGCCGGAGCAATTGCCGGAAATCGCCGGGCCGCTCAAGAAAGCGGGCTTGCAGCTAAATCCAAATCAATTGGCCGATTTGACTGGCCAGCCAGTCGGAGCCGTGATCAGTCTCGGCGGCTGCACCGCGAGTTTTGTTTCGCCGGATGGTCTGGTGATCACCAATCATCATTGTGCGACCAACCAGATACAGATCAATTCCACTCCTTCCAAAAATTTGCTGGAAACCGGATTCAATGCGGCCACACAGGCCGATGAGTTGAGTGGTGGGCCGAATGCCCGCGTTTTCGTGACCGAAAACATTCGCGATGTAACAGCGGATGTAAAAAGCCGCTTGAACGAAAAAATGGACGGTGCAGCCCGCGACAAGGCAATCGAAGCAGTCGGCAAGGCACTGGTGGGCGAGTGTGAAAAAACACCGGGTTACCGCTGCAGCATGTCGCGTTTCTTCGGCGGTCTGCAGTACAAACTTTTCAAGCAAAAGGAAATCAAGGATGTGCGCCTGGTTTACGCACCGCCACGTTCGGTCGGTAATTACGGCGGCGAAATCGATAACTGGATGTGGCCGCGCCACACCGGCGACTTCACTTTCTTCCGTGCCTATGTGAGCGCAAGCGGTGAATCGGCGGCATTCGACAAGGCCAACGTACCCTATCGTCCGAAACAGTTTTTGCGCATCGGCAGCGAAGGCCTGAAGCAGGGCGAATTCGCGATGATTGCCGGCTATCCCGGCAGTACCGCGCGCTATGCGTTCGCCTCCGAGTTCGCCAACACGGCGCAATGGACCTATCCGACCAGAGTGAGGAATTTCAGGAATGTGATTGCCCTGATCGAAGAGGCGGGCAGCAAAGACCCAAGCGTGAAAATCAAATATGCACCGACCTTGCGCGGCCAGTTGAACACGATGAAAAACTACAAGGGCCAACTCGACACCTTCGGTAAATCCAATTCTGTGGCGCGTAAAAACAGCGAAGAAGCAAAAGTGCTGGCATGGTTGGCCACGCAGGGAGCCAAAGGAAAAGCCGCACTGAAAGCCCATCAAGAATTGGTCGGGCTTTTGGAGCAGCGGAAAAAAGTGCAGGCGCGCAATACCGTGATCGGTGGCATTGGTGGTCTGTATGGCACGGCACGCACGCTTTATCGCATTTCGATTGAAAACGAAAAACCCGATGCGCAGCGCGTCGCCGGCTACCAGCAACGCGATATGGCAAACCTCAAGGGTTCGATCGACACGTTTGAAAAGCGTTTCGAAGTCGGCATGGATCGCAAAATCCTGAATTACTGGTTGCAGCAATATATTCAATTGCCTGCCAGCGAACGTTTGCCGGCATTCGACCAATGGCTGGGCGGCAATGACCAGGCCGCCATCGATCGGAGTCTCGACAATTTGTATGCCAATACCAAGCTGACGGATGCGACCGAGCGCAGTAAATGGTTCGGCGCAACACGCAAGCAGTTTGAAAGCAGCGATGACGCCATGATCAAGCTGGCGGTCGCCTTGATGCCAACCACGCTGGAACTGGAAGAAAATGACAGGCGCGATTCGGGCAATGACGTGAAATATCGTCCCCAATATCTGCAAGGCGTGATTGATTACAATCGCAGCCAGGGTCTTGCCGTTTATCCCGATGCGAATGGAACGCTGCGCATTACCTTCGGTGAAGTCGTGGGTTACTCGCCGCAGGAAGGCGTGAATTATCTTCCGTTTACCAGCCTGAATGGCGTCGCCGCGAAAGCGACCGATGCCGAGCCGTTCGATGCACCGAAAAACCTGCTGAAAGCCATCGCTGAAAAACGCTATGGCAATCGTGCAGTGGATGGCTTGAATTCGGTGCCGGTAAACTTCATGACCGACACTGATATCACCGGTGGCAATTCCGGTTCGCCGACACTGAATTCGAAAGGCGAATTGGTCGGTCTTGCTTTCGACGGCAATATCGAAAGCGTTGCCGCGAACTGGCTATATGATCCGGCCTTGAAACGTACCATCCATGTCGATATTCGCTATATCTTGTGGATGATGGAACAGGTGGATCCGGCACCACGCCTGTTGAAAGAGATGAATGTCGTTCAATAATCCTTCATACCATCACTCGAAAAGCCGGGCTTGCCCGGCTTTTTTGTGGGTGTCTGCGGCAGACTAAACATTTGCACTAAATTGGAATACCCTGTTCTCAGGTTATTTGCGGGTACTGAAAATGAGAGTCCGATTCCACGGAGCGGCAGGCGAAGTCACCGGTTCATGTCATGAAGTCCATGCGAATGGAAAAATGCTCTTGCTCGATTGCGGCATGATCCAGGGCAGCGAGGAAGATGAAAAACGCAACGAGTTGGAGTTCCCGTTCGAGATAAGCTCGATCGATGCCGTCGTGCTCAGCCATGCCCATATCGACCATTGCGGACGTTTGCCGCTTTTGGTCAGTCGCGGTTATCGCGGGCCCATTTATACGCAAGCGGCGACTGCCGATTTGCTTAAAATCCTGCTTGAAGACGCTGCTTCGCTGGCGATGATGGATGCAGAACGCGACAACAAGCATCGTCGTGACGGTCATCAAAACCATCGCCCACTGTTCACCAAGACCGACGTCGGAAATGTACTGAAGCATGTCAAAGTCATTGCCTATGACGAAACCACGGAAATTTTCCCCGGCGTTGCCGTAACCTTGCGTGACGCTGGCCATATTCTGGGTTCGGCCAGCGTCAGCGTTGAAGCCGATGGCAAGACACTTCTATTTTCCGGTGATCTTGGCCCGGTCGGAACGCCAATACTCCGTGACCCTGCCATCCATCGCAAGGCCGATCTGGTGCTGCTGGAATCCACCTATGGTGGTCGTTTGCACCGTTCACGCGAAGCCACGGTGAGCGAGCTCGGAGAAATTTTCGAGCAGGCCTGGAACGATGGTGGCAATGTGCTGATTCCGGCATTTGCAGTAGGGCGCAGCCAGGAATTGCTGTACTGGTTTGCCAAGTATTTCGACGAGTGGAACCTGAAACGCTGGAAGATTTTTCTCGACAGCCCGATGGCGGTGAAAGTCGTTGATGTTGTCGACCGGCATGTGGATTTGTTCGATGAAGACGCAAAAAAAGTCTGGCAGGGAAAAATCAAGCCCTTCAATCTGCCGAACCTGCACTTCACGCCCGAAGTATCGCAATCGCAGGAAATCAATAACGTGAAACACGGTGCCATCATCATTGCCGGTTCCGGAATGTGTACCGGCGGACGCATTCGGCACCATCTGCGAAATCATCTTGGCAACAAGAAGCATCACATCATTTTTGTGGGTTATCAGGCGAACGGAACGCTGGGGCGTCGCCTGGTTGACGGCGTGGCGACGGTCCGGATTTTCAACGAGGAGTTTAGCGTCAATGCGCAGCGGCATACGATTGGCGGTTTGTCGGCGCATGCCGATCAGGCGGGCCTGATGGAATGGTACGGCCATCTGGAAAAAAATCCGCCGGTG
>JAKQKT010000458.1 GCA_029560515.1 Pseudomonadota bacterium | reverse complement strand
ATGCAAACGCGCAGCCATGTAGTTCGCACTCAAGATCGCGACTTCGGTGGCAAGTTTCAAACCGTCGCCGCCCATCATCAGGATGTAGGCGTAGCTGATCGGCAGAATCGATGACGAACCAAACGGTGCCGCCGAAACCGGGCCGACCGGAGCCCTGCCGCCATCGAGCGATGGATGGCCGGGCAAGTACGGTGCGAGATGCGCTTTCACGCCAATCGGGCCCATGCCCGGGCCGCCGCCGCCGTGCGGAATGCAGAAAGTTTTATGCAGATTCAAATGCGATACGTCGGCACCGAAATCACCGGGGCGCGACAAACCGACTTGCGCATTCATATTCGCGCCATCCATGTAAACCTGGCCGCCGTGTTGATGCGTGATGTCGCAAATTTCGCGAATACGTTCTTCGAATACACCGTGTGTCGATGGATAGGTCACCATCAATGCAGCGAGATTTGCGCTGTGCTTTTCAGCTTTTGCGCGCAAATCATCGACATCGACATTGCCTTCCGAATCGCAATTCACCACCACCACATCCATGCCGACCATCTGTGCGGAAGCCGGATTGGTACCGTGTGCCGAAGATGGGATCAGGCAGACGGTACGATTCAAATCACCGCGCGCATGGTGATAGCCGCGAATGGCCAGCAGACCGGCGTATTCGCCTTGTGCGCCGGAATTGGGTTGCAGCGACACCGCATCGTAGCCGGTGATTTCGACTAGCCATTTTTTCAGGTCATCGAACAATTCGTAATAACCTTTCGCCTGATCCGCTGGTGCGAAAGGATGCAATGCACCGAATTCCGGCCAGGTGACCGGAATCATTTCGGCGGTCGCATTCAATTTCATCGTGCAGGAACCAAGCGGAATCATCGCGCGATCCAGTGCCAGATCACGATCCGACAATTTACGCATATAGCGCAGCAGTTCGGTTTCGGAACGGTAGCGACTAAAAATCGGATGCTTCAGGCAGGCGCCTTTGCGGGTCAGGTCGGCGGGAATCACATTGGCGTCGTTCGCGATATCGGCGTGCTTCAACGAGCCGCCAAATGCACGCCAGACGGCTTCAATGATTTCCGGTGTGGTCGCTTCATCGAGCGCGATGCTCAAATGCGTCGAACCCACGAGGCAGAAATTGATTTTCTCGGCGGCGGCGCGAGCAATGATCGCATCGCGTTGTGAGCCGGCATCCACGGTAATCGTGTCGAAGTAATTTCTGTTTTGAATCGCAAAGCCGAGTTTGCTTAAACCGGCAGCCAATACTTTGCTGCGGTTATGTACGTCGTGCGCAATCGCAGTCAAGCCTTCGGGGCCGTGATAGACCGCGTACATCGAAGCGATCACGGCGAGCAAAACCTGAGCGGTACAAATATTCGACGTCGCTTTTTCGCGGCGAATATGTTGTTCGCGCGTTTGCAGTGTCAGGCGATAAGCCGGTTGTCCGCGCGAATCGACCGAGACGCCGATCAAGCGGCCCGGGATATTACGTTTGATCGCATCGCGTACCGACATGTAAGCCGCGTGTGGACCGCCGTAGCCCATCGGCACGCCGAAACGCTGGGTCGAGCCAATCGCGATATCGGCACCGAGTTCGCCCGGCGAGGTCAGAATCGTCAATGCCAGCGGATCGGCTGCCATGATGCTGACTGCACCTGCTGCTTTCAGTTGGGCAATTGCGCCACGGAAATCGCGCACTTCGCCATCAGTGCCGGGATATTGGAAAATCGCGCCGCACACATCGCTGGCGACTAAATCTTTGTCGGGATTGCCGATGATCAATTCCCAGCCCAGTGGTTCGGCGCGGGTGCGCATCACGGCAATCGATTGCGGATGGCAGTTTTCATCGATAAAGAATTTTTTGCTTTTGTTTTTCGACACACGTTCGGCAACGGCCATTGCTTCTGCGGCAGCGGTGCCTTCATCGAGCAGGGAGGCATTCGCAACGTCGAGACCGGTCAGTTCACAGATCATGGTCTGGAAATTCAACAACGCTTCCAGGCGACCTTGCGAAATTTCCGGTTGATACGGCGTGTAAGCCGTGTACCAAGCTGGATTTTCCAGAATATTGCGGAGGATGACGAGCGGGGTCAGTGTGCCGTTGTAGCCCTGGCCGATCAGCGAGGTGAAAACCTGATTCTTCGAAGCCAGTTCGCGCAAACGTGCGAGTGCTTCGACTTCGGAGAGGGCGCGACCCATGCTGCTGAGCGGCTTCAGGATGCGGATCGAATCGGGCAGGGTTTCCGCGATCAGCGTGTCCATGCTGTCGACGCCGACGGCGTCCAGCATTTGTTGCACTTCCTGCGGCGACGGGCCGATATGGCGGGCGGAAAAATCACGGGCAACGTGCGGAAGCGGCAGGGCAGTCGGTTTCGTCATGGCAATTCTCGGGTAGGCGCGCATCGAATTGCCGAACATAAGCCTGTCCGGCATCGGCGCCCCCTCTGTCTGTGTGCCTGAGAGTGTTATCCCGTCGGCAGGCGTTGGTGCGCGAAGCACGTCGCCATTTTTCAGAGTGTTGAATTACCGGCGGTTCTTTTGCCTGAGAGTTTCCGGGGCGGTTGCTCCTTCGGCGTCGGGTTAACGATCTCTCCCGCAGCGGCCCGCCATTGTAACAGGGCGCTTGGGGGCAATCGAGCGGCGAGGTGTGAAATATGGCCATTGCCGGCTCAGTCGGGCGTGACCCTGGCGACACGGGATAATGGCCGCCCAAAGCGTTAGCATATGGCAAGCGTATCAGGAGCCCGTGATGTCCCAGAAAAACCCGATGGAAAGCCTCGATTTATCCGGTCTGCCTGAAGCCTTGCGCAAGAAAGTGCAGGACCAGCTCAATCGCATGTCGCCGGAAATGCAGCAGGAGTTTCTGAAGAAATCACGGCCAATGCTCAATCGCGCGATGGATGCTGCCAACAATATAGAGCGCAAGGGTATTGAAGCGGTGCATCAATCCCATCGCATCAAGCCCAGCGGTCACTACAACGCGACGATACAGCCAGGCGACGGCGGCTCAAACCAGATTCTGAAGTTTGTCGCTTTCCTGGTGATTGCGGCAATCGTCTACGATTTTTTCAGGTGAGACGGGCCGGCGAGCTTGGCATCAAGTCCTGCAAACGGTTGAAATAATCGCGGGTTAATTCCAATTGCGATGCCGCGGTTTCGGCACGATTGACGATTTGCCTGAAATCGGCGTTTTCCGGCCGGTCTTTCGCATACCAGCCGAGATGTTTTCTGGCGATTCTCACGCCCATCACTTCGCCATAAAACGCATGTAGGTGTTCGAGGTGCCCCAATAGTATGTCGCGGACTTCTTCGGCACCGGGTTCTGGCAAATGTTTTCCGGTCGCCAGGTAATGCGAGATTTCGCGAAAAATCCATGGCCGTCCCTGTGCGCCGCGGCCGATCATCACTGCATCGGCGCCGGTTTTTTCGAGCACGAATTTTGCCTGTTCCGGCGTACGGATATCGCCATTGGCCAGCACCGGAATTTTCACGGCCGCTTTTACTGCTGCGATCGTGTCGTACTCGGCTTCACCATTGTACAAATCCACGCGCGTGCGGCCATGCACGGCGAGCGCCGCAATGCCGGCATCTTCTGCGATGCGTGCAATCGTCAAGGCATTTTTGTTATCGTGATCCCAGCCAGTCCGTATTTTCAAAGTCACCGGAACATTCACCGCATTGACCATCGCAGACACGATTTTCCCGACCAGAATTTCATCACGCATCAAGGCCGAGCCTGCCCACACATTGCAGACTTTCTTTGCAGGACAACCCATGTTGATGTCGATGATCTGCGCGCCGTGATCGACGTTGTAGCGGGCAGAGTCCGCCATCACTTCCGGATCGGTGCCGGCAATCTGCACGCTGATCGGCGCCGGTTCACCGTCGTGGTCCATGCGATGCATCGACTTGCTGGTTTTCCAGAACTTCGGATCCGAGATCGTCATCTCCGACACGCATAAACCCGCGCCATGCCGTTTGCACAACATGCGAAAAGGCTTGTCGGTAACGCCTGCCATCGGCGCCAGCACGACATTGGGTTGGATTTCGTAGGGGCCGATGCGCATGCCCAGTATTGTAAACCGTAATCAAAAAAGCCCCGCAATGCGGGGCTTTTTCACTGTTTTCACAGTGGCTTAAATCAGCTGATGATCGTGAAGGATTAATTCGATGGTTTGAGTTTTTTCATTTCGGTTTCGAATGCGGCAGCTGTCGATGGAGTCAGGTTCGGATGGCCTGCCATAAAGCCCATCGTGATGGTGCCAACGACGAAATAGGTTTCGCCGGCTTCAACTTCGATATTGGTGACGTCCTTGGCTTCGGAGTGCACGGTATAGGTATGCTTGCCTGGCTCAACCTGTGCCAGGATGTAGTTGCCGCTGCCCAGCTTGCCCAGTTCCACCTCATTTTCGCGGACTTTGAATTTGATCGCGGCGCCGGCAAAACGGTTAGCCCTGAAAAAGACGATCAAGGCTTTGCCTGGTTCAGGTTTGCCGATAACGTCCAGTACGGCTTGAGGAATTGTCGTATTCGAAGCATCTGTCGCAGGAGCTGGGGCGGTGGTTTCGGTAGCCTGTTCTACAGCAGGTGCAGTCGCATCTTGTGCGAAGGAAGATGTTGCGAATGCGATACCAAGTACAAGCGTGGCGCTTAAGGGTGCATGAAATTTCATTTTGAATCTCCGTTGGTCGATGGTCTTGTGATTTGAAGCGGGTTGTTGTTTGTCTCGGCGGTAATTTTTCCCAGTCTCACGGTGCTGTCGGCACTCACCAAGGCTTGAACCATGGTGTTCTCCGGTATTTCGATTTCACCGCCATGAATAAAGGCGGCAAGCGGGCCGATAATCAAGGCACTGCTCGCCGTCGCGCGGGAAATATCGTGACCTTGATATGGCTGGAACGAACGCATCTTGATCTTCTGCTCCTGCAGGTCGATGTATCGGATTGTCAGCAGTAATTCCCCCGCCTTTCCGAAGATCGACGATTTCTGTGCATGGATAACCTCACCGGTTGCCGGCGTTCCAGATGGTATTGTTAGCATGCCGTTTATCTTCAGGCCTTCGGCAACTTTTAGCTGGAATTGGTCGCCAGGCTTCGCCGTTTTTGAGCTGACTCCGCTGGCCATGATGAATTTGACCGGAGTTTTGGCAGGTATGCTGATAAAACTCGCTTCTCGCTCCGACGCTATTTCATTGTTTGTCTTTCCTTCCTGCGATCCACTTGTGGCGAGGACGGATTGAGGTTGGGATAACGATGAAGATGCTTGGGTATTTGCCTGATGCAGGGAGGCTAGCGCAAGCGTCAGGAACAATATTTGCATTGCGGAAGCAGCCAGTGAATTCGGGAGCAATTATATCGCAAGCAGTGAGGCAAGGTCTTGAAAAATCGCCCTCGGCAGGCCTGCAGTTAGCGTTTGTGTGAGCTCGCAGGCAAAAAATGCAGTTATTTGAAATCGCTCAAAGATGTGATTGTGCAATGAGTTCGCCAATTTGTGCAGGAAACAGGCTTTCCTGCCGATCTATTGAGAGGCTGTTGTTTTCCTAATCAATAACCTGAATCGCAACAGTTTGGTGTCTCGATCCGCCAGATTTGATCATAGCCTTGTCAACGCTCCTGAATGAATCGTATTCATGACCATAAGGGATCCAACGGGAAGCGAAGTGATACTGGCCATCTACACAGGACTCGATGATCCACGAGTCACCATCGGCTCCGCCTATTGGAAAGCCGTTTTCGTCGAGCGCGACGGGAGGCATTTGCAGGATATGGCTTCTGCGGATTGCTTGCTTTAGCGTATTCCAATCAGGCTCGGTAACAGACAGGTTTTCAGGCGGACTATATTCAAATCTTTTGTCTTCACGATTCTCGGGAAACTATTGCCAGACGGCATTTGCAGATTCACCTCGTGCAGACAAGCTTAGTGTAAAGGAACTTCTTAACCACGCATCGCGATAGCTGAATCGGTATGTTTCGACGGATTGTTTGTTGCAGCTGTCGAAGAGGGGCCGCGGTATATTTGTGTAGGTAAGTTGTTCGTCACGATGTCCAAGGATTGACCGACGAGAAAATTCGTCGGAAATATTGGTAACTACTTTGATTTTTTCCGTTGCGACATAAAAAGCGGCGGGAATTTCCTGTTTCTTGTGCGCCTTTACAAGAAAAACAGTAGAAACCAGGCCAATCAGAATTCCAAACGCGATAATCGAGAACAGACTGATTCGATTTCTCAAAGACGTCATCACAAATTCAGATAATTCGGTCCCGCGCCACCTTCAGGCGTGACCCAATTAATAATTTGGTATGGGTCCTTGATGTCGCAGGTTTTGCAATGTACGCAATTTGCTGCATTGATCTGCAAGCGCGGGCCGGTTTCATCTTTCACGATTTCGTAGACACCGGCAGGGCAGAAACGCGTGCAGGGATTGCCGTATTCGGTGGCGCAAGTCGTGATGCAGATATCGGTATCCGACACATGCAAATGCACAGGTTGGTCTTCATCGTGCTCGGTCGCGGCAAAATATACGCCGGCCAGGCGATCACGCGGTGCCAGTGTACGTTCGACGTAATCGCGTTTTGGCGATTCCTGTTCGCCGAGTTTGAAAAGCGAGGAATAATCCGGCTTTACGCGCCAGGTCCAGGGTGCCAAACCGGCGGTCACGGTTTCAAAACCGGCATTGATCATGCCGAACCAGAAGCCTTTCTTGAAGCCGGGTTTCACGTTGCGCACTTTTTTCAATTCATGCATTGCGGGCGAGTTTCGAAGTTCCGAATCCCAGCCTTCGGAGGAAAGATTTTTCGCAGCATGTTTTGCCGCGAGCATTCCGGATCGAATCGCCTGATGCACGCCCTTGATTTTCGGCACATTCAACAAGCCGGCCGCGCAACCGATCAGCAGGGCGCCGGGCATTTCCACTTTCGGCAAGGATTGATAACCGCCGGTCACGATCGCACGTGCGCCTGCGGACAAGATCGTGCCGCCTTCAAGCAGGGATTTCACCGATGGATGGTTTTTCCATTGCTGGAATGCTTCATACGGCTGGTAGTTCGGGTCCTGATAATCGAGCCCCGACACATAGCCGAGCGCGATGCGGTCCTTATCGAGGTGATAGAGAAAACTGCCGCCATAGGTTTTGCTGTCGGCTGGCCAGCCAACTGTATGAATGATTTTTCCGGGTTGCGAAGTGCCGGGTTTGACTTGCCACAATTCCTTGATGCCAATCGAATAACTTTGCGGATCGGATTCGAGATCAAGATGGAATTTGCGCACTAGTTGTTTTGTAAGGTGTCCACGCGCGCCTTCGCCGATCACGGTCAGTTTGGCCTTGATATCGATGCCTTGCGTGTAGCTGTCTTTGTGGTGACCGTCTTTAGCGATGCCCATGTCGCCGATGCGAACGCCGGCAACTGCACCTGCGTCGTCGAAAAGGATTTCCGACGCGGCAAAACCCGGATAGATTTCAACGCCGAGCGCTTCGGCCTGCGGCGCCAGCCAGGCGCACATGGCGCCGAGCGACACGATGAAATTGCCGTGGTTATTCATCTGCGGCGGTGTCGGCAATTTGGTCGAGCCGGTT
>JAKQKT010000446.1 GCA_029560515.1 Pseudomonadota bacterium | reverse complement strand
GTTTTACCGCGTTGTCCAAATAAATCAGCATCACCACGCCGAATTCGGCCGCGACACCGGCGAGCGCGATAAAGCCGACCGCCACCGCCACCGAGAAGGCGTAACCCAGAATCCACAACAACCACAAAGCGCCGACCAGTGCGAATGGCACGGTGAGCATGATCAAGCTCGCCTCGGCGACACGACGAAATGCCGCATACAAAAGTGCAAACACAATCAGCAAGGTCAGCGGCACGGCCAGACGCAATCTTTCACTGGCACGTTGCAAGAACTCATAGCTCCCGGCCCACTGCCAACTCACGCCCTTGCTCAACTGCGCATCGGCACGAATCGCTTTTTCAGCACGCTTGATATAGCCGCCCAAATCATCATCGCTTAAATCGACAAAAACATAAGTCGCCAGTTGTGCGTCTTCACTACGAATCATCGGCGGGCCATCGGAGAGTTTTATTTCTGCCAGGGCACCGAGTGGGACGTTTGCACCCGATGGCGTTACCACCGGCAAGGCCATCAGGGCTTCCGGCGAATCTCGCCAGCTTTGTTCGGTTCGTAGTGCAATCGGATAGCGCTCGCGACCTTCAACCGCACGGCCAATCGCTTCGCCTCCGATGGCCGATGCCAACCACTCCTGTGCGTCGGCCATCGATACACCATAACGCGCCAACATTTCTCGATCGGGAATCACATCAATCTGTCGGGCATCGGCCGCACGCTCGGCGAACGCGGAACGTGTGCTTGGCACTTTGGACAATACCGCTGCAATGCGGTCGGCATTCTGGCTGATGGTCGGCAAATCCGGACCGGTCACACGAACGCCGAGCGGTGTACGAATACCACTGACCTGCATATTGATGCGGTTCAAAATCGGCGGCACCCACGCCGCCGTTAAACCCGGCAATGTGAGTTTCTGTTGCAACTCTTCGACGATTTTTTCGCGCGTCATGCCATCACGCCATTGGTCTTCCGGTTTGAACTGAATAATGGTTTCGATCATGGTCAAAGGCGCAGGATCGGTGGCGGTTTCCGCCCGTCCGGCTTTGCCGAATACGCTGGCCACTTCCGGCACCGATTTGATCAAGCGATCGGTACGTTGTAATACGGCTTGTGCTTCGGCCGATGACAGCCCCGGCAATGTGGTGGGCATGTAGAGCAGATCGCCTTCTTCGAGTTCCGGCATAAACTCGCTGCCGAGCTGGCTGAGTGGCCATGCGGCACTCAATAATCCCAACAACGCAAACAACACGATGGCCTTGGGTTTGCGTAATGCGAATGCCAGCGCAGGACGATAGGCAGCCGTTAACCAGCGGGTAAAACGATGCTCGGATTCATCGGCGAAACGACCGCGAATCCAGTAACCCATCAACACCGGCACGAGCGTGATCGACAATCCGGCAGCAACGGCGAGTGCCCAGGTTTTCGTCCAGGCCAGAGGTGCAAACATGCGACCCTCCTGTGCTTGCAGCACAAACACCGGCAAGAAAGACAAAGCGGTAATCAACAGCGAGAAAAACAAGGCCGGGCCGACTTCCACCGCACTGGCCGCAATCACTTTCCATTGATCCGCACCGTCGGCCGCTTTGCCCTCGTGTTCTTTTGCCCAGTCTTCCAGATGTTTATGGGCATTCTCGATCATCACAATCGCCGCATCGACCATTGCTCCAATGGCAATTGCAATGCCACCGAGCGACATGATGTTCGCGTTCAAGCCCTGCCAGCGCATGATCGTCAAGGCGATCAATACACCCAGGGGCAAACTAATCACGACGACCAGTGCCGAGCGCACGTGCCACAAGAACAAGGCACACACCAGCGACACCAACAGTAATTCTTCGAATAATTTAAAGCCTAGATTATCGACGGCGCGTTCAATCAAACCCGATCGGTCATACACCGTGACGATTTCAACGCCTTCAGGCAAGCTGGCACGCACTGCGTCGAGCCGGATTTTGACCGCATCAATCACCGCTTTGGCATTCTCGCCATCGCGCATCACCACGATGCCACTGACCGCCTCCCCTTCACCATTGAGTTCGGCGATGCCGTTACGTGGCGCAGGACCAAAACGTAATTCGGCCACATCACGAATCAATACCGCTTTGCCGTTTTTCATCACGCCGGTAGGCACAGCACCCAGATCTTCAAGCGAACGGATATAACCGACACCGCGCACGATGTATTCGCTCTCGGCCATTTCCAGGCGGGCGCCACTGGTTTCAGAATTGGCCGCGCGAATTGCCGCAATCAATTGATTAAAGCCTATTCCGTACGCCTGCAATCTTCTCGGATCAATCACCGCTTCGTATTGCCTAACAAAGCCACCGACACTGGCCACTTCTGCCACACCGGGCACACGCTGCAATTCAAATCGCAAACGCCAATCTTGCAGAGAACGCAGCTCGGCCAGATCATGGTTTCCGGTTTTATCGACCAGCGCATATTGGTATATCCAGCCAACGCCGGTCGCATCGGGCCCCAGTTGCGGTTCCACACCTTCGGGCAATTCACTGCGGACTTGCGAGAGATATTCCAATACCCGCGAACGTGCCCAATACAAATCGGTGCCGTCTTCAAACAAGATGTAGACGAACGAATCACCGTACATCGAAAAGCCGCGAACGGCTTTGGCTTTCGGTACTGCCAACATGCGGGTGGTGATCGGGTAAGTGACCTGATCTTCGATAATCTGCGGCGCCTGTCCGGCATACGGCGTGCGAATAATCACCTGCACATCCGACAAATCCGGAATCGCGTCCAGTGGCAATTGCCGAACCGAGATCAGGCTGGCAATGGTGAGAATTATCGCAACCGTCAGCACCAAGGCGCGATGGGCGATCGACCAATGAATCAGGCGCTCGATCATGGCTGTGATCCTTTCGTCATATCGATTTCATCCGCTTCCATGCGACTCAATCCCGACTGTAGATTGGCTTCGGCATCGAGCAAGAATTGTCCTGACGTGACAACGCGATTGGTCAAGGCAAGACCATCGGTTACTTCTATTTCATTGCCGAAACGCTGTCCGATTTTTACCGGCATCGCCATGAAACGATTCTTCCCGTGCTGCACCATCACGCGATCACCCTGTGCGGTACGAATCACCGCAGAGGCCGGAAGCAATAAAACATTCGGGCGTGAAGCACCTTCAATCACGCCATCAAGCACGGTGCCGAGTGGCAGATCGTCGCTGTTGTTGATCGAAAATCGTACTGCCACGGTTTGCGTTACCGGATCAACCGCTGGCACGACAGTGCCTGTTTCACCAAGCCATTCGCGACCCGGCAAACCCGGCAAAGTAAAACGTGCACGCATCGTATTTCCCAGACTGATTTTCTGTACCGGAAATAATTGCGCCTCTATCCACACGGCACTGCGAGCCGACAAATCGAGAATGATCGTATCGGGTGACACACTGGAGCCTTCGCGTACGCCAAGTTCGGTGACTACGCCACCGACGGCGGCTCGCAGCGGCAATCGACGCGATGCCTTGCCGGCGCGACGTACTGCTTGAATATCGACGTCGGCAATACCGAATCGCCGCAAGCGTTCTGCGGCCGGGCCGGCAGTCTCTGTACCCAACAACATTTCTTCCTGGGCCTGGATCAATTCCGGCGAATAGATATCCGCAACCACGGTGCCGGCAGAAATCTGCTGGCCCACCGCTCGCACATACAACCCCTCGATCCAGCCACTAACGCGAGCTTGTACTCGCGCCTGACCACGGGCATCGGCCACCACTCTCGCCGGGACGCGAATCGTGGTGCGAACATCCCGTCGCACCGGATTGGCAGTGCGAATGCCCAGGCTCTGGATAATCGCAGCACTGACGACGATTCCATTATCGTTGCCACTGTCTTCGCTTGCGTATTTGGGAACGAGTTGCA
>JAKQKT010000444.1 GCA_029560515.1 Pseudomonadota bacterium | reverse complement strand
GCGACCATGATCCAGGAGCCCGATGCTGCGCTCGACTATTTTAATGTTGCGCCGCGCGTATTTATCGCGCTTGATGATTTATCGAAAACAGGTCTGGTGCAAAACGGTAGCCGTATTCAATATCGGTTGGTGGTATCGGGGAAAAATCCCGATGTGCAAAATTTTATTGCGCTCACCAAGAAGAGTCTTCAACGCGGGCAACGCCTGGAAAGTAGCGACGATGCGCGCCCTGAAGTTCGGTCGGCATTGGATCGCGCCGGCCGTTTTCTCGGACTGGCCGCGCTTGTTTCACTCATTCTCGCAGCGGTAGCCGTTGCCCTGGCAGCCAGGCGCCATAGCGCCCGTCATCTCGATGGCAGTGCCGTCATGCGCTGCCTCGGTGCCAGCCAATCGACGATTGCAGGTCTGCAATTGGGCGAATTGTTTTTTCTGGGATTGGTCGGCAGTTCGATCGGTATAGCGCTGGCGTGGTTGCTGCAGATGGCCGTGGGGGCATGGTTGTCGAATGCGATGGGTTTGAGTTTGCCGCAACCGGGTCTGGCGCCCGTGTGGGCAGGATTTGCGATTGGGTTTACCGTGTTAATTGCATTCGCTGTGCCGCCGGTGCTGGCTTTGAGAAAAGTGCCCGCCTTGAGAGTGTTGCGTCGTGATGTGCCGATAACCGAACCCAGTGCCTGGGCGGTTGGTTTGCTGGGATTGGCGGGTTTGGGTGGATTGCTTTGGTGGAAAGCGGATTCAGCCACCTTGGCCAGCATCATTTTGTCAGGCATCGGCATCACCACTCTCGTGCTTGCCGGCATCGCCTGGATTTTGTTGCGCTGGTTGAAAAAAGTGCGGCAAAAATTGCGCGGCCCATGGCGTTATGGTTTGGCCAATCTGAGCCGGCATGAAGGCATGACTTTGGCGCAGGTTTCCGCGTTGGGTTTGGGCTTGATGGCTTTGTTGCTGCTGACATTCGTGCGGACCGATCTTTTATCGCGCTGGCAGCAAACATTGCCTGCCGATGCGCCGAATCGTTTTGTGATCAATGTGCAACCGGAACAACTGGCTGGCGTTGAAAAATTCATCGACCGGGAAGGGCTGCAGAACGCCAAATTATTCCCGATGGTGCGCGCCCGTTTGCAGGAAGTGAACGGCAAGAAAGTCACCGGTGCCGATTACGCGAAAGAGGGCATGCGGGCACAGGCATTGGCCGAACGTGAATTCAATCTCTCTTCGGTTGCCGCGTTTGGAGAAGACAACAAACTGGTGGCGGGTAAATACTGGTCGGCAAACCACACCGGGCCATTGGAAATGTCGGTCGAAGAGGGGTTCGCAAAAACCCTTTCCTGGAATATCGGCGACACCGTGAGTTTCGATATCGCGGGCCAAAACCTGACGGCGAAAATCACCAGCTTGCGAAAAGTCGAATGGGAAAGTTTCAAGCCGAATTTCTTCGTGGTGATTTCGCCCGGCGGTCTGGAAAACTATTCGGCCAGCTACATTTCCGCCATGCATGTGCCGCAGGAAAAACTATCGGCAATGGATGATCTGGTGCGCGAGTATCCCAATCTGTCGGTGATCGATGTCGATGCGATCTTGAAGCAGGTTCGCAGCACAATCGAACAAGTCAGTCGTGTCGTGGAATCGGTTTTCTACTTCTCTTTGTTGGCTGGTCTACTCGTATTGCTCGCTGCGGTGCAGGCCTCGCAGGACGAGCGCATGCGTGAAGCGGGTGTCATGCGCGTACTCGGGGCTTCGAAAAAACAATTGCGGCTTGCCCAGGCAACCGAGTTTGCGAGCCTGGGTTTGCTGTCGGGGCTGGTAGCGTCGATTTCGGCCAGCGTGATCGCCAGTCTGATTTCCGAGCAGGTGTTCAATCTGCCCTGGACATTCAACTGGCCTTTGATCGCTTATGGCGTTATTGGCGGCAGCAGTTTGGCCTTGCTGGCCGGGCTGTGGGCCACGAGAAAAGTGACCCAGGTGCCGCCGATGGAAACGTTGCGGGCTCTGTAATCGAATCAATGTTTTGGGAGTGACATGTAATCGCGAATGTCCGGAATATTCGCGGCTTATGCCGCTCCCACGGTTTAGAAAATCAATGCCAGAACAAACACGCCCAGCATGCAGACGGCTAGCGCAAGTTTAAGTGCCGTGCCAATCGCCAAACCCAGCCAGGTGCCGAAGCCGGTTTTTGTCGCCGCACGCCATTCCTTGCCGTCGATCATTTCACCGATAATTGCGCCAATGAAAGGGCCGAGCAACAGACCGGGGATGCCGAAAAATAATCCGGCAAACGTGCCGATAGCCGCACCAAACATTGCCTTCTTGCTCGCGCCGACTCTTTTCGCCCCGATCAGGGTAGCCATGAAATCCACACCAACCGATATCAGCATCAGGATCGCAAGAAATACGATGGTCCAGACACCGACTTCCTTGAAGTCGCCAGCCCAGGCTCCGATCAACATGCCGCAAAACATCAATGGCAGACCGGGCAGTGCAGGCAATACGGTGCCGACAAGACCAACGATGATCAATATCGCGGCGATGGTGTAAAGCAGCGGTGTTTCAAATCCTGACATCGTGTTCTCCATGGTAGTGATCCAAGCATAGCGAATGTGGATTAATTCCGCATAAAAAAAGACCCGCCGAAGCGGGTCTTTTAATGTTACTCAAGCCAAAATTAGTTTTGGAATGGTGTGTTTTCCGCGAAATACTCGTGCGTGTCGGCATTGCGACCAGCATCGGTAGGGTTGCTGATAGCCAGGCTCTTCGCACCGCTTTGGCCATACACAACGTCATCGGTATTGGCGACGATATCGAAGTGGCTGGTTTCATGCACCAAGGTGCCGGCTTTTGAGTCGGTACCGGTCAGGCCTGCAGACCAGAAGGCTTTGCAGACGTAGATTTGGTAAGGCTGGTTTGGATACACGTAGGCGAAGTAGTTTTGATTGCAGCCGCAATTGATCTTGATTTGGCCGCCGGTCTGCGCCAATGCGGTATTGATGGCCGTGAAATGGGCCTTCGCATTGTTGTAGCGAGTGCTTGTATAGCTGCCGAACCAGGTGGTGTAGCGAGGGCCTGCGGTGCCGGCGGTGAGGTATGCTTTGGCATTGCTGGCATATTTGCGTGCTTCGACAACGGCACTTCCGGCAGTGGTGGTACGTGCCGAGGTGCAGCCTACGTAAGTCACGCCATTCACAACGGTAGTCGCTTTGGTTGACGCACTGGCGGCTTTTTCCTGCATGTCAATTTGAAGGTCGCTGAATGTCGGGGCGGCTGACCTGATCGAAGTGCGCATGTCCGGCGATTGCAAGAGAGCCATGCGACCGTTAGTCGAAGTCAGCATCTGACCTTTTTCGGTTTTCGCGCCTTGCAGATAGGACTTGAAGCGAATCGAATATTCGCCGTCCGTTGTCATGTCGTAAACGGATGACAAATCAGCACTCACGAGTTTGCTTTCACCTGGACGCAGCGTAATGAAATCGGCGTCGCTCACGGGGCCGCGCTTAATCATCTTGCCGACATATTCGACTTTCTGGCCATTGAGGTAGACATCAAACAGATCGGTATCAAGTGCACCGGAAGGCAATTGCCATGAGGGAACCTTGATGGCTTGATTGCTCGTATTGGTAATCTTGAATTGCACGGTGCCGGCATTGCTGGCTTCAGCATTGATGCTGATGCGGAGCGGGTTGCCGAACGGCAATGAACGTGCCGAATTTGCGGTGACTGCGAAACCAGTGAGTGCAACTAAGCCAGCTGCAAGCACCAAACTGCGATTGCGATGTGTCATATGTGTCCCCAGATGAAAATGCAATTATTGATAGTTGATTTAGCCCCTGATCAAGCAGGCAACCTGACGTTAACCTAGTGTGATGGAGTTTGCATGTTGCGTTGCGGCATGTTCAGGTTTGTGTAATTTCATCGTGCGTTATGCAATAAAAAAAGCCCGCAAGCGGGCTTTTTCGTTATCAATTAGTTAAATTTGGAACTAGTTTTTGTAATCTCGATGGCAGTTTTCACAGGCTTTGCCCATCCTGCTCAGGGCGGCTTCGGCGGCTGCGCAATTGGCTGCCGGTACGGTCAGAGCGCCATCGGCGGTGGCACGAAAATCACTGGCGTAACGGATGAATTGTTCGTTGTCGCTCATCTCGCCGAAGGCTGCCTCGATATCGTTGCCAACATAGCGCAGCGTCTGGAGATGCGGAATGATATCGGTAGGCGCACAGCGATTTTGCTGGATATTGTTTTTCAGTGCCGACATTTTCATGCCCATCACGGTCATTACGCCTTTCGGGTAATCAGGGCCCTGATTTAAATAATTGATACCCACCGCGGTCAATGCAATCCCGAGCACGAACGCGACAGCAAATGTAATGACGAAATTTTTCATCGAGTTCACCTAAATCTGGAGTAACTCATAGCCTTACAGAATTAGGGGGCAACTGCAAGAATACGGCCCTGGCTGACACGTACTTTGCTGCCGATACGCAAGCCTGTCGATAAAATCGTCTGGCTCACGACCACTTTCTTGCCATTGAGCATTTGAATCAGTATCTCGTAATGCGTGGACGCTTTGGCGCTTGAAGGCTTGCTGACAACGCCGCCGACGATGCCGCTAAGCACCGGCTTTTTGGGAGCCGTGTTCTGCGTCGTGGCGACGGTACGGATATCCTGCACAACCCCGCAATCAATACATTTAACTTGAGGCTGTGCTACTGGATTGGGTGCCGGCGCGGGTTCGGGTTCTACACGTCTTGGCGTACTGACACAGGCACTGAGAAGCAATAACACGAGAAATAGCAGGCGTTGCATAGGATTCCTTGTCTGTCTGGCCATCATCGGGCATCGAAAGACTTTAGAATAGTGTCCATGAATCCAATATTGACTGAACGCTTTGCCGGCATCGAAAGGCTTTATGGTCGCGGCAGCGTCAAAAAGATCTCACAAAAACATGTTGCCATTATCGGTTTGGGCGGCGTCGGCTCCTGGGCCGTTGAGGCATTGGCCCGCAGCGGTATCGGCAAACTCACTCTGATCGATGCCGACGACATCTGCGTTTCAAATACCAATCGGCAACTTTTTGCGCTGGAAGGCCAGTATGGCCGTGGCAAGGCTGAAGTGCTTGCCGAACGCTGCCGTGCGATTAATCCCTTGATTGAAGTCGACGTTATCGCCAGTTTTTTGACACCGGCAAATCTCGATGAATTGCTTGATCGTGGCTACGACCTTGTTTTCGACGCCTGCGACAGTTTCCGCACGAAGGTTGAAATGATTGCCTGGTGCCGTCGTCGCAAGTTGCCTGTCGTTTGCTGTGGCTCTGCCGGTGGCAGAACCGACCCCACGCAGGTACGCATTCGTGATTTATCCAGAACCGAGCACGACGCCTTGCTTGCCTTGATACGGAAAAAACTGCGGGCCGAATTCAATTTCCCGAAAAATCCGCAGCGATATTTCGGCGTGACCGCGATTTACTCGCTAGAGAACGTGAAGTATCCGCAGGCTGATGGCAGTGTTTGCGGGATTCGCCCGCAATTGGGTCCCGATGCTGCCTTGAAGCTTGATTGTGGAGCGGGTTTGGGCGCTGCCACCCATATCACCGGGACGTTTGCGTTTGCAGCCGTGAGCAAGATTCTGGAAGTGTTGTTGAAAGAAAAAACGATCGAGAAATAATCCGGCTACAATGACCCGTGCCAAAAAATAAACAGCCCGCCGCTTCGCTTTTTCAAGCCAACGAGTCGCTAAAACCGCTGGCCGAGCGCATGCGTCCGCGCACATTGAACGACATGGTCGGTCAATCACGTTTATTGGCGCCCAATTCGGTATTGCGGCGTGCGGTGGAACTCGGCCAGATCCATTCGATGATTCTCTGGGGCCCGCCGGGTTGCGGCAAAACAACGCTGGCCTTGTTGCTGGCCAAGCATGCGGAAGCCGAATTCCAGGCGATATCCGCCGTATTGTCCGGTTTGCCCGAAGTCAGAAATGTGTTGGCTGAAGCCGAGCGTCGGTTTCACGAGGGTCGGCGCACGGTGTTATTCGTTGACGAAGTACATCGTTTCAATAAAACCCAGCAAGACGCTTTTTTGCCGCATATCGAACGCGGCACGATTATTTTCGTCGGTGCGACAACCGAAAATCCCAGTTTCGAATTGAACTCTGCGTTGCTGTCGCGTTGCCGCGTGCATGTGCTGGAGTCTGTCAGTGCCGACGATATCGTTGGTGCGTTGCATCGCTCGCTGCAGGATTCCGAACATGGCCTGGCACAGTACAAAATAAAAATAAGTGATGAAAACCTCGCCTTGATTGCGCACGCAGCCGACGGCGATGTTCGACGTGCTTTAACCTTGCTCGAAATCGCAACGGAATTGGCGGCAAGCGAAAATAATGAAATCAATGAAGCCATGCTGTCGCAGGTGTTGGCGGACCGCACGCGGCGTTTCGATAAAGGCGGCGAACAGTTTTACGATCAAATATCGGCGCTGCACAAGTCGGTGCGGAGCTCCAATCCGGATGCGGCGCTTTACTGGTTCAGCCGAATGCTCGATGGTGGTTGCGACCCGCATTATCTCGCCCGTCGTCTGACAAGAATGGCGGTCGAAGATGTCGGGCTTGCCGATCCACGAGCATTGCCGATGGCGATCGAAGCCTGGCAGGCCTATGACCGCATGGGCAGCCCGGAAGGGGATCTGGCACTGGCGCAGCTGGTGATTTATCTTGCGTCCTGCGCGAAATCGAACGCGGCTTATGTCGCGTTTAAAGCGGCGCAACAAGATGTACGCGATTTGGGTACGCAGGAAGTGCCGCTGCATCTTCGGAATGCGCCAACCAAGTTGATGAAAAACATCGGTTATGGCAAAGACTATCAATACGACCATGATATCGAGGGCGGTGTTGCGCTGGATCAAACCGGCTTTCCCGACAAAATGGGTGAGCGTGTGTATTACGAACCGGTGAATCGCGGCCTGGAAATCAAGCTGAAAGAAAAACTGGATGCGCTTCGCGAAGCAAGAAGCAAAGCACGAGGTAAAAA
>JAKQKT010000436.1 GCA_029560515.1 Pseudomonadota bacterium | reverse complement strand
CATGTTTTCCGCGACTTCAATACGGCTTTGCATTTCGATCAGGGATTTTTTCTTTTCCATGATGTTTTTGATGACGTAGGAACCGCTGGAATCGCGGATATCCATCAGCTCGATATTCTTGACGGTGGAGACGCCCCAGTTAACGAGTTGCGCTTCCACTTCACGCGTGAAGGCTTCGCCAAACTGGCTGCGGCCCTGCATGATTTCCTCGATGTCGGCGGAGGCAAGAATGGTACGCACCGCACCCTGTAAAATTGCGTGCAGCTGGCTACGCAATTCGTCGAACGAACTCACGCGTTGTGCTGCCAGATTGGAATCGGAAATGCGGAAGAAGGCTTTCACGTCAACGACAAAAGGCAAGCGACCTTTATCGTAGGCTTCATAGGCTTCCAGGTCGCCGTCGAATACAGACACCGGCAACACGATTTTGACAATACCGATTTTTGGCAACCATGCCGGCCATTCGTAATAGGTATTGCCGGCTTCATGGTCCTTGCCATAGGAAACCGTTGCCTTGCCCGACTGGATGATATGCACTTCGTTGGTGGGTACGACTCTTCTGAGAAACAGTGCAATTAACAGAATCAGAAAAACAAAGGCGGCGACCGCAATGGCGGCCATGATTAATTCGCTCGAAGGCATTGGGATCCCCTGGGTGCTGATAAGCAATGAATAACGTGGACCCAGTATATAACGCTTCAATCCGGCTTTCGTGGCAGCGTTATATTGTTACAGCACTGCCAAGTGATCAGCCTGAATTCCAGCGATGCGAATTCACGGAAAATTACATTGACGCCAACCCGTTGGTCGACGCCGATGGCTGCCCGATTGCCGGTTTTTTTAGTTTTCGAGACTGATCGGTTCAAAAGGCACGATCGGGTTGACGTCGGAAGCGTAATCGACGCCGGCCACACCAAAGCCAAATAACTTCAGGAATTCTTCCTTGTAGCTTTTGTAATCCGTCTGCTCGAACAGATTCTCGGAAGTGACATTCGGCCAGATCGCCTTCACGGTATTTTGCACTTCATCGCGCAATTCCCAATCATCCATGCGGATACGCTGGCTTTCATCGCGGGTCGTGTTGGAGCCGTAAATCTGGGTGCGGAACATGCGATCAATCTGTTCGATCGTGCCTTCGTGCAATTTCAGGTTTTTCATTACCTTGAAGCAGATCGAAATATACAGAGGCATCACCGGAATGGCAGCCGATGCCTGCGTGACGACGCTCTTCAATACAGCGACATTCGCACTGCCATGCAGCGGTGCGAGCAGGTTGCGAAGTGCGGAAGCGGCGCGGTCCATGTCTTCCTTCGCCTTGCCGAGTGCACCGTGCCAGTAAATCGGCCAGGTAATTTCGGTGCCGATATAACTGTAGGACATCGTTTTGATACCGTCTGCCAATACGCCGGCGTCGAGCAATGCACTCATCCACAACTCCCAATCTTCTCCGCCCATCACGGTCACGGTGTCGGCAATTTCCTGCTCGCTCGCGGGCTCGACTTCAGAGTGGATGATCCTGTCTTTGCTCGTATCAATCGCAGTGGACTGGTAGGTTTCGCCGATCGGTTTCAATGCCGAACGCACGAGTTCACCGGAATCGGGCAGCTTGCGAACGGGTGATGCGAGGGAATAAACGACCATATCCACCTGGCCCAAATCCTGTTTGATCAGCTCAATGGTTTTGGCACGCATTTCGTGCGAGAACGCATCGCCATTGATACTTTTTGCATAGAGGCCGGCAGCGTGCGCGGCCTGTTCAAAAGCAGCGGAGTTGTACCAGCCGGCGGAACCGGGTTTATTTTCGGAAGCGGGCTTTTCAAGAAACACGCCGATCGTCGCAGCATCGGAACCGAATGCGGCAGTAATGCGAGAAGCCAGGCCGTAGCCGGTGGAAGCACCGATGACCAACACTTTCTTCGGACCGTTCGCAATCTTGCCACCTGCTTCCACCACGGCAATCTGCTCGTTCACGTGAGCAGTGCATCCGGTGGGATGCGTTGTGGTGCAGATAAAGCCGCGGGTTTTCGGTTGAATGATCATGCTTGTATTCCTGAGGGTTCAATCAAAGAAGGCTATGGTAACGCGATACGCGCACCCTACGACATCGTATGCTGTGCCAGTGCCCATGCGACATGCTCGCGAACGATTTCCGATTCATGCCTTGAGCGAGCATGCAGCGAGGCAATAATGTCCGGCGATGAAGGCGCATTGCCAAGCGCTACTGCAATATTCCGCAACCATCCTTCGTAGCCGGTACGGCGAATTGCGGAACCTTCGGTGCGCGACAAAAACTCCGCTTCGGTCCAGGCAAACAAATCCAGCAAGGTGGCCTTATCAAGATTGTTACGAACACGGAAATCAGGTTCGTCGTATTTTTTCGAAAATTTATTCCACGGGCAAATCAGCTGGCAATCATCGCAGCCAAAAATCCGGTTGCCGATCGGTTTGCGGAATTCTTCCGGAATGCTGCCTTTCAATTCGATGGTCAGATAACTGATGCAGCGTCTGGCATCGAGTTTGTTCGGTGCGATGATGGCTTGTGTCGGGCATACATCAATGCACTTCGTGCAGGTGCCGCAATGGGCTTCGGCCGGAATATCTTCCGGCAAGGGTATGTCGACAAAAATTTCGCCGAGAAAAAACCAGCTACCGGAATTTTTATTGATCAGGCAGGTGTTTTTTCCGATCCAGCCCAAACCCGCGTTACGAGATAGCGCACGTTCCAGTACCGGCGCCGAATCCACGAAAACACGGTATCCCAACGGCGAAATTTCAGCCTGGATTCGATCGCTCAGTTTTTGCAAACGCGAGCGCATTACCTTGTGGTAATCGCGACCCAGCGCGTAGCGTGCAACATAGGCCTGCGTTGGATCGTTCAAGGTTTGCCATGCGGCGGCATCGTCGCCGGTGCCGTAATCCATCCGTACCGAAATAATTCTGACCGTTCCGGGGATCAATTCGGCGGGGCGGGCACGCTTGCTGCCGTGGGACGCCATGTAATGCATTTCGCCATGATTATTTTCAGCGACCCAGATATCGAGATACTGTTCGTCGTCGCCTAGCTGCACGCCGCTGATTCCTACATCGGCGAAGCCCAGTTCGCGACCCCATTGGCGAATATCGTTTGCTAGCTGCTGATAGTCTGGCATCGGCCAAGTATAGATTTATAAGGTTAGAATTGACGGATGAATTCTCCGTTGCCTTTGTATCGTACCGAACAAGTGCGCGAAATGGACCGTCTGGCCATTCGCGATCATGGTGTTTCCGGCTATGAATTAATGACGCGCGCCAGTAGTGCCGCGATGATCTTGATCCATAAAAAATGGCCCAGGATTACATCGGTCGGTATTGCCTGCGGTTTGGGCAACAACGGCGGCGATGGTTATGTGCTGGCGCGCCTACTGCAAAAAGTCGGTATCAAGGTCAAAGTGATCATGCTGCCAGGCGGAGCGCCGCGCACTGCCGATGCCGGTCGAGCCTATGCCGATTGGCGTGCATTGGGTGAACGTGCCGAAGTGTTTGACGGTCAATTGCCGGAAGTCGAGTTGTGGGTGGATGCCTTGTACGGCATCGGTTTGTCCAGACAGCCCGAAGGAGCGGCCCAGGCATTCATCGAACGGATCAATGGGACCCGTTTGCCGGTGCTGGCGCTGGACGTTCCTTCGGGCATCAATGCCGACGCGGGAAATGCAGCAGGGATTTGCATCCGTGCCACGCGGACCATCAGTTTTATTTCTGCCAAACGCGGGCTGTATACCGGTTCGGCGCGGGATTATTGCGGCAAGGTGCAGCATGACAACCTGGACCTGCCCGATAGCGTGAGGAGTGATTTTTCACCGGCGGCTTTTTTACTGACGCCTGCCTATTTGGCCGCGGGCCTTGCGCCGCGACATGCCAATTCGCATAAAGGTGAATACGGGCATGTGCTTTGTGTCGGCGGTGAAGTCGGCATGGGCGGCGCCGTTCGTCTGTGTGCCGAAGCCGCATTGCGTGTAGGCGCTGGTCTTGCCAGCGTCGCGACACGAACCGAGGGTGTCTCCGCACTGGTTGCGGCAAGGCCGGAGGCGATGACGCATGCCGTGGAGAATGCCGATGCCTTGCTGCCCTTGATTGCAAAAGCCGATGTGCTCGCAGTGGGGCCGGGGCTCGGACAGAACGAATGGGGTCAGACCTTGTTTGATTGCGCGATAGCATCCAACAAAGCCCTGATTCTGGATGCGGATGCATTGAACCTGTTGGCTGAAAATCCGCAGCCCTTGCCTCAGGCAATTCTCACGCCGCATCCCGGCGAAGCCGCACGCTTGCTGGGCATGAGCAATCAGGAAGTCCAATCCAACCGTTTCGATGCGATGGATGCACTGGTGAAAAAGTATCAGTGTGTCGTGGTGTTGAAGGGGGCCGGTACCTTGGTTGGCGGGCCCGGAGAAACGACGCGGGTCATTGATGCCGGCAATCCTGGCATGGCGACCGGTGGCATGGGGGATATTTTGACAGGCGTCATTGCCGCTTTGTATGCCCAAAACCTTCCATTGTTCGAAGCTGCGAGCCTCGGCGCTTTACTGCATGGTGCCGCCGGAGACGCCGCAGCTAAAATTGGCGGTGAACGCGGCCTGTTACCGTCGGATCTGTTTCCACACCTGCGAAGATTGGCGAATCCCGAGTGAAAGCAGCGGAATGAAAATTATCCTGGACGACCCCGAAGCCACCGAAAGCCTGGGCCAGTTATTGGCGCAGGCCAAGCCCAGTCTTGGTGTTATCTATTTATATGGCGAAATAGGTGCCGGAAAATCGACTTTGGCCCGTGCTTTG
>JAKQKT010000424.1 GCA_029560515.1 Pseudomonadota bacterium | reverse complement strand
GCGCCGTTTTTCATGATGCGGATGCCGCGGGTTATTTCAAATACTGCTCGATCAATTTCAATGTCCGATCCAGCGCACCGCGTTCGCGTTCGATTCGTTTACGCCCTGCTTCACCGCATTGCCGTGCCAGTTTTTTATCATTGATAAAACGCAGGATGGCTTCAGGCAGCTCCTCCGGGCTTTCAAGTTGCCTTACCGCGCCCACTTCAAGCAGTAACTGCGTGATATCGACAAAATTGAAGGTATGCGGCCCGACGACCGAGGGAATGGCAAGTGACGCCGGCTCCAGTAAATTATGCCCACCAATAGCCTGGAAACTGCCGCCGACGAAGGCAACATCGGCGCAGGCATAAAACGCCAGCAATTCGCCGAGTGTATTGATGATGAAGACATCTGAGTCCTTGGCAGGTTGCTGGTGCGCGAGCCGGTCGGTCACACGCCATTGCTGTTCATTGACAAGTTCCATGACCGACTCGAAACGCTCGGGATGTCGCGGTGCCCACAGCAGCAAGGTGTCCGGATATTGCTCGCGTATGCGCTTGTGTGCCGCAATCACGATGGCTTCCTCATCGGGATGCGTACTGGCTGCAATCCAGACCGCACGCACGCCCCATTCGGCACGCCATTGCTGGGCCTGCTCACTGGTGTGGGTCGGAAGTTTGACATCGAATTTCAGATTGCCGGTCACCTGACCCTGCTCGCGCCTGATACCGAGTTTTTGGTAGCGCTTCAGGTCCGCCAATGATTGCGCGGCCACTTGTGTCACCGCCTGCATCGCCACATTCATCAGGCAGGCAATCACGCGGTAACCCCGCATTGATCTTTCAGACAGTCGCGCATTCACGATCAACAAGGGAATGTGACGCTTGCCGATTTCGGCAAACAGATTCGGCCAGATTTCGGTTTCCATGATGATCGCGATTCTGGGCTGGAAGTAATTCAGGAAATAATTGACTGCGCCGGGAGTGTCGTAGGGCAAATAAACATGCTGCACCTGCTCGCCAAACAAGGCCTTTACCCGTGCCGAACCGGTCGGCGTAGTCGTGGTAATCAGGAGCGGCGTTTCGGGATAATGCGCATGCAGACTCTGCAATAAAGGCGTGATCGCATTGACTTCACCCACCGATACCGCGTGTAACCAGAGGCAAGGCACCTTGGCGGGAGCGCGATACATCGCGAAACGCTCACTCCAGCGCTTGAAGTATTCACGCTGGTTGAAACCGCGCGAAACAAGATGGAAGAGAGTCAAGGGAGTCAACGCATACATCACCAGCGAGTAAACAGCGAGGCTGATGCGTTGTAAAAATGTTGGTCTCATGGACAAGAGCTTATCCTTGAATAAGCCCGAGGCATAGCCGACCAGGATCAAAAGCACGTTAGAATTTCACCATGACTGATGAAAACAAAAGCACCCTCCCGCCAATCGGCCCACGGCATTGGCCGAACTGGATCGCGATTGCATTCGGCTGGACCCTCGCGCACTGGCCTTCGCGACTGCAAACCTTGGGTGGCCGGGCTCTCGGCAGACTGATGCAGGCCACGATGTGGCGACGCGGCAGGAATGCACGTACCAATATCGCCTTGTGTTTTCCGGAACTGGATGAAACGCGGCGCAAGCAGATGCTGAGGGACATGTTTACGGCACTGGGACTCGGGGTATTCGAATTTTTACGTGCATGGTGGGGGCGGCTGAGCCCGAATGATCCGGCCTATAGCGTGAAAGGTCTGGAACATCTTCGTGCTGCGCAGGCACTCGGCAAGGGCGTGATTCTGGTATCGGCGCATTTCACCACACTGGAAATTTGCGTCCGTCTTTTGTGCCGCGATGTCGAGATCAACGGCATGTATCGCCCGCACGAATCGGAAGCGCTGGAATGGGCAGTCAAAAAAGCGCGCGCACGTTATACGAAACAAATGTTCAGTCGCGATGAATTAAGGCCGGCCCTGCGTTGCCTGAAACAAGGCGGCGTACTCTGGTTCGCGCCTGATCAGGAAACCCGTCGCGGTGAAAGCGTGTTCGTGCCTTTTTTCAAGCAACCGGCTTCCAGCCTAACTTCGACCCACCAGATGGCAAGAATGAGCGGCGCGGCCGTGCTGCCGTTTTTTCATCAACGCAATCACGATGGCAGCTACAGTCTTGAGATATGGCCGGCACTCGAAAATTTCCCGGGCAAGGATGCTGTCGAGGACACCGCGCGCATCATGGCGACGATGGAGCAATTGATCCGCCGTGCGCCGGAACAATATTTGTGGATACACCAGCG
>JAKQKT010000396.1 GCA_029560515.1 Pseudomonadota bacterium | reverse complement strand
GGTTTGTTTGCAAAGCGCGCAGCCGATATCGTTATCGTTGATGGCGTGCAGCGCACATAATTTGTAGCTGTCGCCCTGCCCGACGCTTAATGCATATTGCGATGATGTCTATTCGGGCCGAGGCCCGACCTAGGCTTGTTGTTGTAAAGCAGCCTGCTCTGCCGCCGCCTGACTCGCTGCCAGCATTCTGACCATTGCCCCCAAACCGCCATGGAGGGCGTGCACGGTGTATCCCAGACCATTCAGGATAAAAGCTGCCGCCGCGGAGCGTTCTCCGGTATTGCAATAGACGACCAAATGGCTGCCGGTGGGAAGCGCCATCGCGGCATCCTCACGCAAACGATACAAAGGCACGTTAACGGCCCCATCAATTCCACGCAAAGCATATTCTTCGGGCATACGCACATCGAGAATGATGGCACCGTCCCTGACCAAACGTGCGGCGTCGGCAGGCAACACCCAATGGACCATGGGTGGTTTCAACACCGCTTCGAAATCTTCTTTCTTCAACCGCATTAAACGACCACCCTGCATGGTACGCACGGTCGCATTACGCGGCACATTGGCCAGCAAGGCATCCTCGCCGAAAATATCGCCTTCGCGCAGATACGCAACGACTTGCGGAGCGCCGTCGAGATATTTGGAAACCGATGCGGTACCCTCGCGGATCACGTAGAAATAATCCGGCGCATCGCCTTCGCGCATGATGATTTCGCCCGGCAGCGCCTTTATTTCCTCGAAGCGCTGGAACATTTTCTCGATATTGCCGGTCGGCAATTTCAGAAAAGCATGACTGTTCAACAATCGGAAAACCCAGGAATTGGCACCGGGCGCCGAATCAAAATGCTTGTAGCTCTCGCTGCGACTGACCTGATCCCAGGTAATTATTTTTTCAAGATAGCGGCGATCCAGACGCATGATTTTGGCACTGCTGGAAATGACTTTTGCCGAAAAGCGACGCGGAATCGCATCGTTCAGGGGGTAACGTCCGTGCTGCGCGCTTGCAACATGGGCCACCTTGCGCCCATCGGGGTACTCACACTGCAATTCACCTTCAAGCAAATACACCGTATCGTCGTCGACACTGCCGGCCTCGAACACATAATCATGCCGCGAATACGAAGTCACAACGGCATCGCGACCCAATTGTTCGCGTGTTTCGACGCGCAGCGACTCCAGAGGAAATAGTTTGGCAAGATCTGAAGCGGACACCGGCATATGAATCTCCCTGATATAGGATCAGTCTAGCCCGACTGGCGTTAAAAGCCGAGGGTTTTCAGTATTTCCCATTCTATTTTCATGGGCAAGCCTGCGTCTGCAAAAATTTGCAAACTCCGGGCAAACAAAAACCCCGCTGTTGAGCGGGGTTTTCGATGGATCCAGCGAAGCCCTAGGGCTTCGACAAAGCGGATTAACGCTTCGAGAACTGGGTCGCGCGGCGAGCTTTGTGCAAGCCGACTTTCTTACGTTCCACTTCACGGGCATCGCGGGTCATGAAACCGGCTTTGCGCAGTTCTGGCTTCAGGGTGTCATTGTATTCAACCAATGCGCGGGCGATACCCAGACGGATAGCGCCGGCTTGGCCGGTGATACCGCCGCCTTCAACCGTGACGCTAACGTCGAACTTGTCCGTCATTTTGGTCAGTTCGAGTGGTTGGCGCACGATCATGCGGGAGGTTTCGCGACCGAAGAATTCTTCAATCGAACGACCATTGATGACGATTGCACCCTTGCCCGAACGCAGGAAAACGCGAGCGGTGGAGGATTTGCGACGGCCGGTGCCGTAATTTTGCGAAGTTGCCATGAGTTATCCTAAAGCCTTAAAAGTCCAGCACTTGAGGCTGCTGGGCCGTATGCGGATGGTTTGGACCTGCATAAACCTTGAGCTTGCTGTACATGGCACGACCCAGCGGGTTCTTAGGCAGCATGCCTTTGACGCCGGTTTCGATGACACGCTCAGGATGCGCATTCATGGCTTGACCCAGGGTTTCGGACTTCATGTTGCCGATGTAACCGGTAAAACGGTAGTACATCTTGTCTTGAAGCTTTTTGCCGGTCACGGTGATTTTGTCGGCATTGATTACAACGAGGTAATCACCCGTATCAACGTGCGGGGTGTAAACGGGTTTGTGCTTGCCGCGTAAGCGACGAGCAAGTTCTGTGCACAAGCGACCGAGGGTTTTACCGCTGGCATCGACAACATACCAGTCTTGCTTAACAGTCTCAGCCTTGGCGCTAACGGTCATGTTCTTCATGACGGCTCCAAAGGAAAAATTGGGTGAATAAGAAGCGGAATTGTAACCATCCCGCGCGTTCAGCGCAAGCCCACCCCAGCTGTCAAAACAGGCCGTGTTAGGATTTTGCCGATGGCAAAGCCCTTTTCGACCTCCAATAACGCTTCTGACATAGCCCGGTTGGCCGATCGCTGCGTCCAGTGCGGCCTGTGTCTGCCGCATTGCCCCACGTATCAGCTGGATCGCTCCGAAGCCGAATCTCCACGTGGGCGCATAGCATATATGAAAGCACTGGCCATCGGACAAATAATGGCGAGCGATGTCGGGGACCGTCATCTGGACCATTGCCTGGGCTGCCGGCGCTGCGAATCGGTCTGCCCGGCAAGTGTCGAATACGATGATTTGCTGGCTTTGGCGCGCGAGCAACAATATTTACGCAAACCGCCGCCATACAAATTCAAGCTTTTAGCCGGGGTACTGGCCAAACCAGGACTCGTCGGGATCGCGGGAGTACTTGGACGGGCCTCCGGGCAGTTACCCAAACTGCCAAACTCTGGCTTCCGGAACGAGTCCCGACCCGGCGATCAGACTGGCAAGGTCGCCATTTTTATCGGCTGTATCGCCAATGCATACGAAGCAAACACCCGACTCAATCTGCAGAAAATCCTGAACGCGCAAGGTTTTTCAGTGCTTCCAGCGAACGGGCAGACCTGCTGCGGCACCGCCGCAACCAGTCTCGGCGACGGTCGAACTGCTGGTGCGCTCGCCGAAAAAAACCGTATCGCTTTCGACAACGGTATTACCGTGCTTAGCCTGGCAACCGGCTGTCACGAGCAGCTTTCCAGAAGCCTACAGAATCAAAATACGGTGATCGATGCACTCAATTTTGTTTCCCGGCGGTCGGGCTTGCTGAAATTCAAGGCGGCCAACAAGAAAATTGCGCTGCATATCCCCTGCAGCCAATCGACTGTGGTCAAGAGTGACCAGGCCCTAAGGCAGCTATTGGCAATGATTCCCGGACTGGAAATTCAAGAGCTACCGGATCGCGGCTGCTGCGGCGCGGCCGGCCTGCACATGCTTGCCGAACCGGATCGCGCGAATCGATTGCGTACGCCGCTGATTGAAAAAATTCACGGAACCGATGTCTCCGAATTGCTATCGTCCAATATTGGTTGTCGTTTGCACATCGCCAATGGGCTTAAAATACCGGTGCGGCATCCGATTGATTTCCTGGCGGAACATCTAGCATGAGCGAACGTCACTTCAGTTTTTTCGACAAGGCCATCATCCAGGCGCAGCGCGCGATGAGCACCAGTCTGGGCAATGCTTTCGCCGAACGCGAATATCCCGCGGAAAACACCTTGCATGGCATCTTGAATGATGAAGAGCAACGCCATGCGGCGGGCTTGATGCGAATCAACCACACCGGCGAAGTCTGTGCACAGGCACTATACGTCGGGCAAGCAGCCGTTGCCCGCGACGAACAGACGCGCAAACAATTACTCGATGCCGCGCAGGAAGAACAGGACCACCTCGCATGGTGCGCCGATCGTTTACGTGAACTCGATGCAAAACCCAGCGTGTTTAATCCCATCTGGTATGCAGGCAGCTATACCATCGGACTGGCCGCCGGTTTGCGCGGCGACGGCTGGAATCTGGGCTTCGTGGTGGAAACCGAACGGCAAGTCGAAGCCCATCTGGAAGAACATCTGGAAACCCTGCCTCCTTCCGATGCCCGCAGCCGGGTCATCCTGAAAAAAATGAAGGAAGACGAAGCCCGACATGCCGAGCATGCCGAGCAAGCGGGTGCGCGCAAGCTCCCGCAGCCGATTCCGAGAATCATGGCGCTGACGTCATCGATCATGAAAGCGGTGGCGTACCGGATTTAATCTGACTGTGGGAGCTGCTTTAGAAGCGATCGAAAGCTAAACCTTGTGACAAAGATTTAAAATCTATCGCTGCGAAAGCAGCTCCCACAAAACCAGAAAAAAACCGCCTCTCGGCGGTTTTTTTATTTCAAGCGATATCACAAAAAATCAATCAATCAGATTACGGCCATGGAACAGCTCGGCAATTTCACGACGCAATTGCATCTCGATACGCTGGCGATCCTTGAAGCTCAGGTTCTTTGCCTTTTCTTCGAATAGATATGTATCGAGATCGAATTCCTTCAAGTGCATCTTCGTGTGGAACAGATTTTCCTGATACACGTTCACATCGATCATTTCGTATTTGCCATGTGAAGATTTCGACAGGTAATCCTGAATCGAATTGATCTTGTGGTCGATGTAATGTTTCTTGCCTTTCACGTCGCGGGTAAAACCGCGAACGCGGTAATCCATCACCACGATATCGGAGTCGAAACTTTCGATCAGGTAGTTCAATGCCTTCAGCGGCGAGATAACGCCGCAGGTAGCCACGTCGATATCGGCACGAAAAGTCGCAATGCCGTTATGCGGATGCGTTTCCGGATAGGTATGCACCGTGATGTGGCTTTTGTCGAGATGGGCAACCACGGCATCGGAAATCAGATCCTTGCCGGCGGCCTTCTTGTCGATCACCGGCTCTTCGGAAATCAGGATCGTTACCGAAGCACCTTGCGGGTCGTAATCCTGACGCGCTACGTTCAGGATGTTTGCACCGATGATATGCGCCACTTCCGTCAGGATTTGCGTGAGTCGCTCTGCGTTGTACACCTCGTCGATATACTCGATATAGCGTTGGCGCTGCTCTTCGGACACTGCATAACAGATGTCATAAATATTGAAACTCAATGACTTTGTAAGGTTGTTGAAGCCTTGCAATCGTAAGCGCGGAAGCGGCTTGACCACGGCGGTGCCCTCCAGGGGCGAGTTGACTAAGGGGCGCATTATCGGGCAAAAGACCCGGCGGGGGAACCTTTTCAATTTTTAACACATAAACCGTTGCTGAGAACTGCATCACAGCCTAAGCTTAGCGACATACTTTTGAATGTGAGCGCTTATGACACCGCACCGCACCACTTTGAGCGTCGTTAAGGCATTTACGCCAGTTCATAGCCCACTGGAGCTCGATCCGGGTTCACTTAGCCGCTTCCTGGATCATTGCCACCGCCGTAAGCACCCGACACGCAGCGACGTATTCCGCCCCGGCGACTCTGCCAACACGCTTTACTACGTGATCAGCGGTTCCCTGAGCGTGATCAGCGAGGAATCCGACGGTCGTGAACTCGTATTGGGCTATATCAATGCCGGTGAATTCATCGGTGAAATGGGCTTGTTTGTCGCCGCCGACCAGCGGGAAGTTTTGCTGCGCACCCGTGTTCCCTGCGAATTGGCTGAACTCAGTTATGAACGCCTGCACCAATTGTTCGAAGGCGCACTCGTCACCGAATGCCCGAGAATTTTATACGCCATCGGATCGCAGCTTTCCAAGCGCCTCCTGGATACCTCCCGCAAAGCCAGTCGTCTGGCCTTTCTCGATGTCACTGGCCGTATTGTCCGTACTCTGGGCGACCTTTGCCAGGAACCGGATGCCATGTCGCATCCGCTAGGCACCCAGATCCGCGTTTCGCGACAGGAAATTGCCCGTATCGTGGGTTGCTCGCGTGAAATGGCAGGCCGGGTACTGAAACAGTTGCAGGAACAGGGTCAGCTGACCGCGCGCGGTAAAACTATCGTGGTGTTTGGAACCCGATAATGGAAACCAGCCCGGCTGCTTCCAATACACAGGTCTATATTCGCCCTGCTGTTTTGGAGGACGCGCCGGGAGTTGCGGCCTTGCTGCAGGCACTGGGTTACCCCTGCAGTGCCGAAGAGGCAGCCGTCAGGCTGCTGAACCTCCGCGAGGAACCCGAGCAACAATTGTGGATAGCCCAGGAACATGGCGAAGCGATCGCGATGATTGCGATGGATATCCGCTATTACCTGCCGCTTGGCGCACGCACTTGCCGTATTACCGCACTGGTCGTGCTGGATGCCTTCCATGGTCGCGGCATTGGCAAACGCCTGTTGCGGGAAGCCGAACAAAAAGCCAGACAGGCCGGCGCCTCGCGCGTAGAGCTGACGACGGCATTGCATCGCGAACAGGCACACCTGTTTTATAAAGCCTGCGGTTATGAAAACGCTTCACTGCGTTTCGTAAAACGTCTCGGCGATGCATGAATAAGCCGGGAGCCTGAAAAAACTGATGCGCCTACGCACCAGAACCATATCGCTGGTATTTTTCTTTGTCACTCTGGCGGCATTGAGTCTCACCCTGACGGGTCGTTATTATCTGTACCCGAAATTCATACAGCTTGAAGATGAACAGGCCATTCGCAACGCCAATATCGGGCTCGAACTTTTAAACAGCGAAGTCAATTTCATGGCAGATCGCCCACCCGACTGGGGCTATTGGGACGATACCTACCAATTCGTACTAGATAGAAACCGGGAATACATTACTTCCAATCTGGAAGCCGGATCCCAAATAAGCCTGCAGGCCAATCTGATCGCAATTTACGACCGGCAAGGCAACAAGGTCTAGGCCCGCGCAATGCTGCTCGACACTCAGGAAATAATTTCGCTGGACGAGTATGAGCTGGAAAAACTTCCGTTAAGTCACCCCATGCTCTCGCACGAAGACAGTCCGACAACGCGGGCGGGCATCATGAATAGTTCCTACGGTCCGATCTTCCTGGCATCTACGCCGATACTGCACTCGGACCGAACCGGTAGCAGCCAGGGGACCTTTATTTTTGGTCGTTTATTCGACCCGGCAAAAATCCGGCGTATCGCAACCCAGGCCGGGCTGGAATTAACACTATCGCCACATATTGCAGGCAAGACCGAACTGCGTCCTGCTTCCAGAAAAAAAGAATTTGCACGCCTTCAACATACACCGCTGATCATCTCGCGCACCGACAAACTGACCCAGGTAACCACCACGCTGTTCAGCATCGACGACAAGCCAATCATCGATATGCTGGTTTCCATGCCATCGGATATCACCAAACGCGGCAAGAAAACGCTGGATGGCATCACGATAGCGATATTTCTGGCAGGACTATTCCTGAGCCTGATACTAACCTATCTGTTAAACCGATCGGTAATCGCGCCCATCAGCCGCATTACCAAACACCTCGCCCATATCGGCAATCAGGAAGACATTGCCGCCCGCATAAAACTGGAACGCAATGACGAAATTGGCGATCTCGCCAACGAGTTCGACCAAATGCTGCAACGCTTGAGCGATACACGTAAACGGCTTTTCAAACAGAGCTATCAAAGCGGCGCCAGTGAGATGGCCAGTGGCGTGATTCAGGATATCAACAAGAACATCCAGCCCCTGCGTGAAAATATCGAATTGCCGATAAGCCTGCTTGATCGCGCGCATACCAGCACCAGTGCCGGCCTGATTCACGAGCTTGCCGACATCAAAGTCGGCAATCACCGATTTATTGAAATTACCCAGCAGTTATTGGATTTGAACAACGAACAGGCCCTACTGCTCGCGGAAGCGCGCAGTGAAATGCGGCGTTTGCGCATCGATATCGAACAGTTGCAGGAAGTCATTTCCGATTATTCAAAGTTTATTTCGCAAGGTAGCGATACCGGTGTGGTTTCGGTTTCCAGCCTGTTGAATACGGCATCGAAAAAGCTGAGTGCCGACGAAAAGAAACTGCTGACCATCGACATTGATCCGGCTGTTTACCGCGTGGCACCGGCAGCAGCTTCGCCTAATCTGTTACAGCAGGTGATCAACGTATTGCTGGATCACTATGTCAGCGCCGCCGAACAGCTGGCTGCAACACCCCTACACTTGCGAATTACCTGCCGAACCGAGGTGACACAAGGCAGTGCGCGCCTGCATTTTTGTTTTGACGATGATCGCGCGCGAATGACGAATGACGAGTTCAGCCAGTATCTTTCCGAAAATTGGTCGAGCGCGAATATCGAAACCGGGCTGAATTTACCCTGGGCAGAGACCGCCGTAACTTCGATGCTCGGCAAACTGTATGCCGAACCGTCGCAATTGCTGGATGGCGTCGCGATTCACCTGATATTGCCCCGCGCCAAGCTGGATGAAAAATAGGCCGGGGTATTAGAAAAACAATCGTGCGAGTTCTTCGCCCGGATTTTCGGCACGCATGAAGGTCTCACCGACCAGAAATGCATTCACGTCATGCTGGCGCATGAGTTGTACATCGTCGCGCACCAGGATTCCGCTCTCGGTCACCAGCAGTCTGTCTTTGGGCACCATGTCTTTCATCGACATCGTGGTTTCAAGGCTGACTTCGAAGGTCCGCAAGTTACGATTATTGATACCAATCAGTTGCGCATCGATTTGCAATGCACGCTCCAGCTCTTCAACATCGTGCACCTCGACCAGCACGTCCATGCCGAGATCCAT
>JAKQKT010000389.1 GCA_029560515.1 Pseudomonadota bacterium | reverse complement strand
GCTGAGCCTGAACGTGGACTATGCACAGGGTTTCGGCATCCACGAACCTGAACCCATCGACGAGTATTTTTCGGCAATAGACACTAAACTTGCCGAATGAATAAACGTTTTCGATACGCCGTTATCGGTGGCATTTTCGGTTTGCTCGCTATCGGCCTCTGGCTTCAGGCAAGCACATCGGCCGACAAGAACATATCCGCAGCGCGTAAAAAAATCGCATTGCACAAGTCTGTCGCCGGCAACAAAGCCGCCGGGCAAGCCCTGCCTTCGCTATCGGGAAATGAAATTGAATTCGAAACCATCGATGGCATCGTCTATGTCTACGTGAACAATCGCCTGTCCGGCCCGATGCAGGTGCAACTGAGCGAAGGCAGCTCAAGTCGCAATACCGAAGCCTGGCCCTCGCTGCCTGTCAGTTATGTACTCGAACCGAAACAGCGAAAATTACTTACGCGGCTGCAGGCGATCGACCAGAATGCTCCAATGATCCGCGATTTGAGAAGTCTCGGCATTCCCGGTGATCCGCATGCCATTCCGGAGGATGTTGCGTATTCATTACCCATCGATGAAAACAGTCACTGGGAACTGGGGCAGGAATTCAACGGGGAATATTCGCATCACGACGAGCAAAATCGCTACGCCGTCGATTTCATCGTCCCCATCGGCACGCCGGTATTGGCTGCACGCGCCGGGGTCGTGATGGAGACGATCGCCAATTACGGTTCCGGTGGACAGGATGCGAAAATTTACGCCAGCCGCGCGAACTTCATTCGTATCCTGCACGATGATGGCAGCATGGGCTTGTACGCCCATCTCCAGGAGAATGGCATTCTCGTGAAAGCCGGACAACGCGTCGGCCTTGGTGAGATGATCGGCTATTCGGGCAATACCGGCTTCTCGAGCGGCCCCCATTTGCATTTTGCCCTGCAAATCAATACTGGCCTGCGTCTGGTATCGATTCCATTTCGTATGGTAGGGCCCGAAGGCAATCTGCCGCTTAGTCAGTAGGAGCCAATACCCCGGATGCCATGGGCTATAATGCCGCACTTGTCTTCAAGCCTTCCAAGCCCTTCGCGGCAATACATCATGTCAGATCATTTGAACGAAACGCACCGACGCCGCACCTTCGCGATCGTCTCGCATCCCGATGCGGGCAAGACCACCTTGACCGAAAAGCTGCTGCTATTCGGGGGCGCGATTCAAATGGCCGGCAGCGTAAAGTCGCGCAAGGCCGCCCGTCATGCCACATCGGACTGGATGGCATTGGAAAAAGAGCGCGGCATTTCCGTCACTTCTTCGGTCATGCAGTTTCCGTACGAAGGCCGCATCGTAAATTTGCTCGATACTCCCGGCCATGCCGACTTCTCTGAAGATACCTACCGGGTGCTCACCGCCGTCGATTCGGCATTAATGGTGATCGACTGTGCAAAGGGAGTGGAAGAGCGCACGATCAAACTGATGGAGGTCTGTCGCCTGCGCGACACACCCATCATGAGCTTCATCAACAAACTGGATCGCGAGGGCAAATCACCGATCGATCTGCTGGATGAAGTGGAATCGGTACTTGGCATCCAGTGCGCGCCAATCACCTGGCCAATCGGCATGGGCTCCCGTTTGAAAGGCGTGGTGCATTTGATCAGCGGCGAAGTTCACATCTACGAACAGGGCCGCAATTTCACTCGTCAGGATTCCACTATTTTCTCCTCTCTGGACGACCCACAACTCGAAGCACGCATCGGTGCGGAAATGTTGCAGGAAGTACGCGACGAACTGGAACTGGTCGAAGGTGCTTCGCATCCGTTCGACAAGGAAAAATACCTGTCAGGCCAGCAAACACCGGTGTTCTTCGGTTCGGCGGTCAATAATTTCGGCGTGCAGTTGTTGCTGGATTTTTTCGTCGAGCATGCACCGTCGCCAAAATCACGCAGCACGACTGGCCGCGATATCCAGCCCGAGGAAGAAACATTCTCCGGTTTTGTTTTCAAGATTCAGGCCAATATGGATCCGCAGCACCGTGATCGCGTGGCCTTCCTGCGCGTATGCTCCGGCCGCTTCGATGCCGGCATGAAGGCATTCCATGTGCGCAGCGGCAAGGACCAGAAACTGGCGAACGCCCTCACCTTCATGGCGAGTGATCGTGAAATCGTCGAAACGGCATATCCGGGCGATGTTATTGGTTTGCACAATCACGGTACGATTTCGATTGGCGATACCTTTACTGCCGGCGAATCTCTCAGCTTCACCGGCATACCCAATTTCGCACCGGAATTATTCCGTCGCGCCCGTTTGCGCGATCCGCTGAAACTGAAGCAGCTGCAAAAAGGTCTCGCGCAATTATCGGAAGAAGGCGCGACCCAGTTCTTCCGCCCCATGATGAGCAACGACCTGATTCTCGGAGCCGTTGGCGTATTGCAATTTGACGTCGTGGCTTATCGCCTGAAAGACGAATACAGCGTTGATGCGACTTTCGAGCCCATCAGCATTGCGACTGCCCGCTGGGTTCGTGGCGGCA
>JAKQKT010000380.1 GCA_029560515.1 Pseudomonadota bacterium | reverse complement strand
TGCTGCACCATCGGCATTCAATTTGGCTTCGTTCATGCCTGCGCCGTAGAGGTCGCCGATCTTTTGCTCATTGCTGCCAAGTGCCGGTTTCGACGTGGATGCGGCTTCGACAATCTGTTTTTGCACGGCAAGCGAGCGCTCACCCAGCATTTCAAAGCTACCCCAGGTGGTTCTGTCGCTCGGCACCGGATTCGCTGCCAGCCATTTTCCGTTTACGTGCTTGTTCAGGTCGACGCAAATCGGAGAGCTTTGATCCAGATCCGCTGCATTGAAGGCAGGCAGTTGCGGGAGTTTCGAAAAATCGATGCTCAAGGGTTTTGCTGCTTCAACGGCAACAGGAGCGGTTTCTTCTTTCTTGGCACAAGCCGAAAGGCCGATGGCGATGGCAACGGCAAAAGAGAGGGGTTTCAAAATACGTGAGGACACATAGACTCCGGGCCCCGCAGGGCAGTTGGTTTAGACCATGCTGTTGGGAAACAGCGCACAGGCGCGGGAATGTACTGCACTAAGTGTTCACATGCGATGGGCCGAAGGTCATGCCCGGATTTACCTTGGTTGCATCCATTTTAATCAATCACTTAGCAATCACTGATCAGCACCGTCTTCGTTTACGGGCGCGCAAAAAAGTTAAATTTTTATTGTGCGGGGTTTGTAAGCGCGAAAAATCAATGCTATGTTCGGTGCGTTGGTTCTGGACTCCCATGCTTATGAAGCCCCGTCTCCAGACCCGAAGAATGCCAGCAGCACTGTCTGCCGGCAGGTTCTCAGGTCTTATACATTTCGCCACTTTGATGGCGCATCTAGCCTCCCGGTCATACCGGAGCCATTCCTTGGCGCAGGCGACGGCACACTCCATTTGTCTTGAAACCGCTGCGATGAAAATCGTGGCACGGACGTCTGTTTCCAAAAAATCGATTTAATGCGCGGCGTATTTGCCGTGTGTGGTTTTTTTTCAACTATGGAGAACGACAATGCGTGTATTGGCTTGCGATGGTATTCATGAAGATGGCTTGATCCTGATGCGGGAAGCAGGATGGGAAGTGGAAGTTTCCGATCCGATCAAGGACCCGGCAGTGCTGGCAAAAAAACTCGAGGGCGTTGATGCTTTATTGGTCAGGTCGGCCACCGCGGTAACGGCGGAGTCGATCGCCAATGCCACCCAACTCAAGGTAATCGGTCGTGCAGGTGCCGGTGTCGATACCATCGATGTCGAAGCGGCAACTGCCCGCGGCATTGCGGTAATGAACGCACCGGACGGCAATACGCTTGCCGCTGCAGAACATGCGATTTCACTTTTATTCGCTCTGGCGCGCCATATCCCCAAAGCCGATGCGGGCATGAAAGCCGGCGGCTGGCCGAAAAACGGTTTGACCGGTTTCGAACTCGAAGGAAAAAAACTTGGCGTTATCGGACTGGGTCGCATCGGTGCCACGGTGGCCCGCAAGGCACAAGGTATCGGCATGGATGTTGCTGCGTATGATCCCTTCCTGCCAGCCGCAGCTGCAGGCCGCAGCAGTGTGCCGATGAAGTCACTCGATGAATTGTTGGCGAAAGCCGACATCATCACCCTGCATATCCCGCGTACGAAAGAGACGACCAATATTCTCGATGAAGCGCATTTGCGAATGATGAAAAAAGGTTCCTATGTGATCAATGCCGCGCGTGGCGGTCTGGTCGATGAAGACGCCTTGCTGAAATGTCTCGAAGATGGTCATCTGGCAGGTGCTGCCCTGGATACTTTCGTGACCGAGCCATTGCCGGCGGATTCGAAATTACGCGAGAACGCAAAATTGATTTTGACGCCGCATCTCGGTGCTTCGACCAGCGAAGCACAACAAGCCGTCAGCACCATTCTGGCAAAGCAGATGATCGATTTTCTGCTGACCGGTGCGGTTGCAGGTTGCGTCAATTTACCGCCGCTGACTGCCGAGGCAGCAAAAGAAGTCGGCCCGTGGATGCCTTTGATGACCGCGCTTGGCAAGCTCGCGACACGTCTTGTTCCGGCCCCGGACAAACTGCAAATCACCTATGCCGGCCGTACCGAAGCGCTCGATACAAGGCCGTTGACACGCTTGCTGGTGGCCGCGCAGATGGGCACGGCATCCGGTCGCGTGACGCCCGTGAATGCCTTGCATGAAGCTGCATTGCGCGGCCTGGAAGTGGCGGAAACCGTCGGTGGCGATGGCGATGGTTTCGATCGATTGCTGCGTTTGCGCATCGAAGGTGCGAACGAAGTGCGTGAAATCGAAGCGACCCTGCATCGTGGTCCGCGCGTTGTTCGTCTTGATGGCGTCGAACTAGATTTTGATCCGGGTGCGCACATCCTCCTGATGCAAAACGAAGACGTACCGGGCGTGATTGGTTCGGTCGGTTCGCATCTCGGCGCGGCCGGCATCAACATCATCAACTTCTCGCTCGGAGCGAAAGGCAATGGCGAAGCGGTCGCTGCGATTACCGTGAGCAAAACCGTGCCTGAAGCAGAGTTGGTCTCACTGCGGGCGATTCCGGGCATTCTGTCGCTGGAAATGATTTAAGAAATCGATTCGTAGCCCGGGTCATGGCTCCATCTGACCCGGGAGTAGAGAACATTATTTTTGAGATTTGAAGCATGAAAATATTATTGGCGCGACATGGCGAAACTCCCTGGAATGCCGAAGGTCGCTATCAGGGTCAAATCGATATTCCGCTGTCCGACAACGGCATCAGACAGGCAAAGTTACTCGGTGAACGTTTGACTGGTGTGTCAATCACCAAAGCGGTGGCTTCGCCTTTGGTGCGTGCGAAGGCAACAGCTGAATTTGCATTGGGTGATGAACGCATTGCGATGTTGCAATTCGAGGCAGGCCTAAAGGAGATCGCGCATGGTGATTGGGAGGGTTTGTTGGCCAGCGAAATTCGCGAACGTGATCCAAGCCGTTTACTGGCCTGGCGGGAAGAACCGGAATCGGTCTTGATGCCCGGAACCGGTGGTGAAAATTTGCAAATGGTGTTTGATCGTGCATGGCCGGCGTTTGCACGTGCCTGCGAAGGCTTGCAGGAAGATGACACCTTGCTGGTCGTTGCACATGACGCAGTGAATCGAGTTTTGCTTTGCAAAATTCTGGGCTTGCCATTCGCCAAACTGTGGTCGTTTCGCCAGGCACCGACGACATTGAATCTGCTCGAAGGGCCCTCAGCCGAGAAGTTGGAAGTGGTTCGCCTGAATGACTGCAACCACCACACGGCATTATTCGGCGAAGCCGTTCACCGGGCATTGTGATTTTTCGGGCGGTGCGCTTTTTCACACACCGTCCGATATTGAAATGCGCGATAATGTGCAGATGACTCGCACACTCAACGACTGGCTCGATTACCAATTGCAAATTCATCCAAAATCCATCGACATGGGGCTGGATAGAGTTTCCGAAGTGGCAAGGCGTCTCGACATAAAAAAGCCTGCTGCACGCGTCATCACAGTCGGTGGCACCAATGGCAAGGGTTCGACCGTCGCGTTCATCGAAGCTATCGCAAGCGCCGCTGGTTGGAAAGTCGGTGCCTATACGTCCCCTCATATTCTTTTCTATAACGAACGCGTACGCGTCAATGCCAGGGATGCCGAAGACGAAGAATTCATCTCGGCATTCGAAAAAATCGAAGCGGCGAGAAAAATAACGCCCGAAATTCCACTCACCTATTTCGAGTTCGGCACTCTGGCGGCAGTGATTATTTTTGCCGAACACGATCTCGATCTGGTGATTCTGGAAGTCGGATTGGGTGGACGCCTGGATGCCACGCAAATTGTCGAACCGGATGTGGCAGTCATCACGACGGTTGATCTGGATCATCAGGATTATCTTGGCACGGACCGGGAAAGCATCGGCTTCGAAAAGGCCGGTATTATCCGTGCCTGGAAACCAGTCGTCTTCGGCGAAAAAGATCCGCCATCTTCCGCACTGCGCCGTGCTTACGAACTCGGCGCGACCGCCATTCGCGGTCATTCGGATTATCTGATTGATCGTCTCGAAAACAAATGGCGTTGGCGCGAACCCGGTTACGAGATTGAATTGCCGATGCCCGGCCTGGCGGCCCCGGTGCAGCTTGAGAATGCTGCTGCGGCGATTGCCGCCTTGCGCGCCTTGAGCGACGAGATTGACGATGCCGCGATAATCGAAGGTGTCAGGAGTGCCAGGGTTCCGGGACGCTTGCAAAAAATATCCGGGCAACCCGAGATCGTGCTGGATGTCGCACACAACCCGCAGGCAGCCGCGCAATTATCGCAATGGTTGCTCGAACATCCGAAAACGACTTATGCGGTATTCGCGGCACTGGCGGACAAAGAGATTGAAGCGATTGTTTCCGTACTGAGGCCGTCCATCGACCACTGGTTTCTGGCCGGGATCGATGATGCCGGCTCGCGCAATTTAACGGCAGCGGAATTGAAAAAACGCGTGGGGGCGACAGTGGCTGAACCTGCGCTAAGCCAGCATGCCGGTGTCGCCGAAGCCCTGCAGGCGGCGCAGCAGCGGGCTAAGCCTGATGAACGCATACTGGTTTTCGGTTCCTTCCATACCGTGGCGGCTGCACTCATGGCACTCAAAATCAGGCCCGTCACGTTATAATTGCCTCTGGTTTTCAACGAGTGTTCAACCTATGGAAACGCCGGTTAAGCAGCGCCTGATTGGTGCTTTGGTTTTGGCCCTGGTAGCGATCCTGTTTTTGCCGATGTTGCTGAAGCCCGATGTCAAAGCCCCCGATGTTTCCGAAGTGCCTCTGGATATGCCGAAGGCGCCGGAATCCGAATTTGAAACACGTGACCTGCCACTGAATGTACCCGCAGGCAAAACTCCCGAAGGTGGCGTGCTCGGTGTTCCCAAAGCGCCGGTAGACACCACGGTTGAAACCCCAACCAACGATCAGGCCGTCGCGAACCCGCAAATGATTGCACCGGCGGTAGTGCCACTGGCGAATACTGCCATTCCGGCGGAATCTCTTCCGGTCGAAGCTCCGAAGCCCGTCGAAGCAAAACCCATTGTCACGCCGCCAAAACCTGTTGTAGCGGTAAAACCCGCTGAATCGAAACCGGCAGACGTCAAACCTGCCAACATTGCAGCCGGCAACTTCACGATTGCCGTCGGCAGCTATAGCAATATGGAGAGCGCGAATGCCCTGGTGGCTCGCCTGAAAGCACAGAAGTTACCGGTATTGACCGAGAAAATTTCGATTGATGGAAAGCCTGCATTGAAGATTCGCATTGGCCCTTACACCGATCGCGCAAATGCAGAAACCGCTCGTTTGAAAGTGGATGAAATTGCCGGAGGCGCCAGCAAGGTGAATGTGCAGGATGCCTCTCCATCCGCTGCGAGCGAGAACAAGAAGCCCGCTACCAGCAGCAAGCCGGCAACTGCCACTGCCGTCAGCAGTGGCTTCTCGGTGCAGCTTGAAGCCCTGAGTGACAATGCCAAGGCTGAAGAAATGCGTAATCGTGCGCGCAGCATGGGTTTCAATGCCTTCGTCAAACGCGTCGAAACCGAGAAGGGCGTTTTATACAGCGTTCGTCTCGGCCCGGTTGCCGATCGCGAAGCTGCCAACAAACTGCGGGACGAAGCCACCCAAAAACTGGGTAAAACCGGCATCGTCAAAACACACCCCTAGGATCAAGAGAAAAACATGTGCGGCATTATCGGAATTGTGGGTGTAAGTGAAGTTGCCTCGGCTTTGTACGATGGCTTGACTGTATTGCAGCATCGCGGACAGGATGCTGCCGGCATTGCAACCGTCGACGGCAACAAGATTCGTCTTCATAAAGGCAATGGTCTTGTGCGTGATGTCTTCGACTCGCCGCAGATGGAATTGCTGCATGGCCGCGTGGGTATCGGACATTGCCGTTATCCGACTGCTGGTTCAGAAGGATCAGATGAAGCGCAGCCGTTCTATGTGAATTCGCCTTACGGCATTGCATTGGCACATAACGGTAACCTCATCAATACCGATTCCTTGCGCAAGGAAATGTTCGAACTCGACAAGCGCAATATCAATACCGAATCCGATTCGGAAGTGTTGTTGAACGTGTTCGCGCATGAATTGCAGGCGCAAAAAAGTTTGACTCCGCAAGATGCCATCCGGGCCGTTGCCGGCGTGCACCGCCGTTGCAAGGGCGGTTATGCCATTGTCAGTGCGGTATTGGGACTGGGCCTGGTCGCTTTCCGTGATCCGCACGGTATTCGTCCATTGGTATTGGGCAAACGCGAGACCGAACAGGGCAATGAATATGCGGTCGCTTCCGAATCGGTAGCGCTCGATATTCTCGGCTTCCAGCGTTTGCGCGATGTGGCACCAGGCGAGGCGGTGGTGATTACCGCACGTGGCGAACTGTTCAGCGAAATTTGTGCGCCACCGGAAAAACATACTCCCTGCATTTTCGAATACGTCTATTTTGCGCGTCCCGATTCCATGATGGACGATGTTTCCGTGCACAAGGCACGCATGCGGATGGGCGTGAAGCTCGGCGAAAAAATCCTGCGCCTGCGTCCGGACCACGATATCGACACGGTGATTCCGATTCCCGATACCTCGCGCGACGCCGCACTGGAAATCGCGAATACGCTCGGCGTGAAATACCGCGAAGGTTTCATCAAGAATCGTTACATCGGACGCACTTTCATCATGCCGGGGCAGGGCGAACGCGTGAAATCCGTGCGTCGCAAATTGAATGCGATTCCACTCGAATTCAAGGATCGCGTTGTTTTGCTGGTGGATGATTCCATCGTTCGCGGAACGACCTCGCAGCAAATCGTGCAGATGGCACGCGATGCCGGCGCCAAGAAAGTGTATCTGGCATCGGCCGCTCCGGCGGTGCGTTTTCCGAACGTGTATGGCATCGACATGCCGGCGGTCAGCGAGTTGGTTGCGCATGGCCGCAGTGATGCCGAAATCCAGGAAATCCTGGGTTGTGATTGGTTGATCTATCAGGACATCAAGGATCTTGAAGATGCGGTATCGGGGCCGAAGCACAAGCTCGATAATTTCGATTCCTCGTGTTTTAACGGCGAATACGTGACCGGCATCGAGCCTGGCTATTTTGAACGTTTGCAGCAAGCCCGCAGCGACGATTCGAAAAAGAAAAAACGGACCGCGTAATTCAGGCAATGATGTCGCTTTATCAAGCAGCCAAGGCCTGTCTGGCGACCAGCGATCCGCTTGAAAAAGCGGCATTGACGCAAGAGCTTGCCGCACGTTTTTTTCGCGGTGAACTCAGCCTGGAAGCAGACGACATCGTTGAGCCGATAAAAGCTCCGGGTCGCCCCGACAAGCCGGTTCTGGTGCCGCCGAAAAACCTGCCAAAACGCGGCATGGGTACCACCGAAGGCCGTGCCTGTTTCCTGCATGCCATTACGCATATCGAATTCAATGCGATGAATCTTGCCTGGGATGCGGTCTATCGTTTTCGCGACATGCCGCAGGAGTTTTATGCCGATTTCGTCAGGGTTGCATCTGACGAATCACGACATTTCATGATGTTGTCGGGCCGCCTGCGCGAAATGGGAATGCAATACGGTGATTTTGAAGCGCATAACGGCCTGTGGGAAATGGCCGAAAAAACTGCGCACTCCTGTCTTGCCAGAATGGCCTTGGTGCCGAGAGTGTTGGAAGCGCGTGGCCTCGATGTAACACCGGGCATGATGGCGCGGCTTCGCAGTGTCGGCGACCATGTTTCGGCCGATATCCTTGAAATCATCCTGCAGGAAGAAATTCCACACGTGGCTGCCGGTACGCGCTGGTTCTTGTGGTGTTGCGAGCAAGAGAAAAAGGAACCCCTGCAAACCTTCAGCGACCTGATCACCGGTTTGGCCAAAGCGTCCATTCGCGGGCCTTATAATTTGCCCGCCAGAAATGCTGCCGGTTTTGGCGACAGGGAAATGGCGATGCTCGAAGAACTCAGTACCCAGGCCGTATTCAACTAAGGGCGCATCATGAAAAAAATTCTCTTCCTGTTTTTGATCCTGCTATTGGCGGCCTGCAATGCCGAAAAGACACCCGAAACACAAAATGACGGGCAAGCTGCCGCATTGATGAAAGACCTCGATGTCGCCGTACAGAACAAAAACTGGTTGCAGGCTTTGCAAAATGCCGATGTGTTGCTGGCCCGATTCCCCGATAGTGCCGAAGCCAAGGCGCTGAAGCCGCGTTACGAGGAGATTGGCAAGCAGGCACAGGCCATGCAGGAAGAACGACGATTGGCGACTTTATGGGATTACCAGCAAGTTCCGGTGGGCAAGAAAACCCAGTTCTCGGCAGGCATCTACAGCAAGCCGGAAATGTTCGCCGGTGAGCCTTCCGATTTGCCACCTGCCGCTAGGATGATTATCCGGATCCATCCCGAATGGGGTAACAGCATTTATCTGGTGCTTGCACAGAGCCAGTTCCGTTGCGGCTCGCCTTGCACCATGCAGATTTCATTTGATGACGGCGCCTATAAAACATTTCCTGGCCTTCAAGCCGACACCGGAAATGGTCCGGCACTCTTCATTGAAAACGAAAAGGCTTTCTACAAGGCCTTGCAGACGGCGAAGAATATCAAGATAAAAGTGAAGGGTGTTCCTGATCTGGAATACGAAGTGGCTTCTTACGATGCTGCAAAACTGGGTGCGGATTTCTTGGATAAAAAGAAATAGTCGTGATTAATGACAGTCACAAAACATCCTGGTCGTTCGTGATTCGTTAACCACCGTAAACGCTTGCAACCACATCGGATCAGTAGCGCCGCTTCTCCAATTTCCGTTCGTTGGTCTTTTTTGCCTTGGCGGGTTTCAATTTTTCCGATTTGATTTGCTCCAGCCGGATATAGGCTGCCGATGCACGCACTCGTACGGCTTCTTTCTTGTCATCCAGCAGCGGAACGAGGTCGAGCTGCATACTGGTATTGTTCTGCATCGCAATTGCATGTGCGGATGCCGCGCGCACAGACCAGACCTTGTCCGTCAGGCCCTCGCGAAAAGCGGCCAGTACCCTGGGGTCATCATCGCTGCTGAGCAACAAGGCAGTGCCGGCACGACTGGACAGCTCGCCGTCGATCAACATGCCTTCCATGGAAGAAACCCCTCTTCCGAGACCGGGAACACCCGCAGTACCGACACCTTTTCGGAGTATGAACATCATGAGTTTTTTCGGCGTACGAAACAGGCGCAGTGATTGACGGGTTTTTTCACTCAGGTAACTGGAAGATGTTTTTGATTCGCCCTCGAGTACCAGCAGCAATGCCTCGCGACCGGCAGGATCGTTCAGCACCCACAATGCTTTTGCTGCGGAGAAACTGACTTCCGGGACATCGTCCTCGAGAGCTTTCCTGAGCGGGGCAATGACTTCGGGTGCCTTGATGTCGACCATGCTGCTGATGGCGGCAATGCGAACCTCGACATCCTTGTCCGTTGCCATGTCGATCAACTGGCCCAGATAAGGTTGACGCGGCCCGATCAGGCCCAGGGCCTGTACCGCCTGTTTGCGGGTATCGGGATTACCGTCTTCAAGTGCTTCATGCAACTGCGTGCGCGCTTTATCCAGTGGCGAAAGCGGCGGCAAGTCATCATCCGCAATTGCGATATTGGACAGCAGCAAAAAGACAACAAGATAAACTCGCATATTTCCCTCCCCGGAGTCTGCGGTACGGCTTTAGATGACGCTCAGAAAATCACCGTCAGCATCGACTTGCAGCACTGAACCCTGACTGTACCAATCGCCAAGCACGATGCGCTGTGAAGCTGCATCTTCATTGTAAAAATGATGGATGGCCGGGCGGTGTGTGTGCCCGTGAATCAATCGTGTAACGCCGAATCGTTTCATCAATGCCAATACGCTCGCTTGCGTCACATCCATGATGTTTTCCTGTTGCTCGTTCATCAGGCCGCTTTGATGTTGCTTGCTGGCAGCCCTGGCCTGTTCCGCAAAGGCAAGGCGGGTAGCCAGAGTTTGCGACAGGAACTGCGTTTGCCAGGCTTCGCTGCGAACCTGGGCACGAAATGCCTGATAGGCAGCATCGTCGGTGCACAATAAATCGCCATGCATCAGCAGCGTAGGTTTGCCATACAGCTCGAGAACGCAGGGGTCGGGAAGTATTTGAAGCCCGGCCCGTTCTGCAAACCCGGGGCCGACCAGGAAATCACGGTTGCCGCGCATGAAGAAAACGGGCACACCCTGATCGCCGAGTTCGCGCAAAGCGTTCGCTACCTTGATTCCCAATTCGGCGTTGTCGTCGTCGCCGACCCAGGCTTCGAATAGATCGCCGAGAATATAAAGCGCCTCTGCCTTGACGGCATCGTTTCGCAGGAAATCGAGAAACAAGCCGGTAATCTCGGGACGACTTTCATCCAGATGCAGGTCGGAGATAAAAAGCGTTCCCATGTCTATTCGCTTACTCTAGATATGGAACGAATGACAACAGGCGAGACCGGCAATTCTGGAAATCCGTTTTTTCCGGTTGTGGCAACTTTACGGATTTTATCGATTACCGCGATGCCATCCACGATTTGGCCGAATACCACGAAACCCTGGTTGAGCGGGCTGTTGGCCGACTGGAAATCCAGTTGCGGGTTATCGACCAGATTGATGAAAAATTCCGATGTAGCGGAATTGGCATCGGACAATTTGCGTGCTGCAGAGATCGTGCCGCGAAGGTTTTTCAAGCCCGTCGTTTTCTCCAGCGGGATGGCATTGTGCTGGGGCTTCTTTCCCAGATTTATGTTGTAGGCGCCGCCCTGAATAAGGAAATCCTTGGCGACGCGATGGATGATGGTGTTGTCATAGTGCCCAGACTGGACGTATGACAGGAAATTTCCGACTGTTGCGGGTGCCTTGTCGGCGAATAATTCCAGCACGATTTTTCCGTGATTGGTGTCGATCACTACTCTGGGATTTTTCGGGTTGTTGCCGGAGGGTAGTGCGAGACTTTGCGAAAAAACCGGTGTGGCGAGCAGGGCAAGACAAAAAAAGCAGATTCGGGCGAACATCGTGAACTCCTGGGGGGTGAGCAATGATAGTGCGCAATCACGGCCACGACTAGAAATTAGCTGAATAGAGGCTGTGGGCTGCTAAAATGGCGGCATTGAATATCGAGACCACTTTATGAGCTGTCGCACCCGCTTTGCCCCCAGTCCTACCGGTTTCTTGCATATCGGCGGCGCTCGTACCGCACTGTATTGCTGGTTGGAAGCCCGTCACCAGGCCGGCGCGTTCATCTTGCGAGTGGAAGATACCGATCAGGAGCGTTCTACCGATGCCGCTGTGCAGGGCATCCTCGATGCAATGCAATGGCTTGGTCTGAATTACGACGAAGGCCCGATATACCAAACGCATCGTCTGGCCCGATATAAAGAAGTCGCCGAACAGTTGGTTGCGGCTGGCAAGGCTTATTACGCTTACGAAACAAAGGAAGAGCTTGAAACCATGCGCGAAACGGCGATGGCAAAAAACGAAAAGCCTCGCTACAACGGTCATTATCGTGAATTGAACGCGCCGCATAAAGATGACCCGAATCGCGTCATCCGTTTCAAGAATCCGATCGGTGGCAGTGTCGTCTGGGAAGACAAGATCAAGGGTCGCATCGAATTCAGCAATGATGAACTGGATGATCTGGTGATTTTCCGTTCCGACGGATATCCGACCTACAACTTTGCCGTCGTCGTTGATGATCTCGACATGAATATTACAGACGTCATCCGTGGCGACGATCATGTCAACAATACGCCGCGCCAGATCAATATCTATCAGGCACTCGGCGTGACCGTCCCTTATTTCGCCCATATGCCGATGATCCTCGATCCGGAAGGCGCGAAATTGTCGAAACGTCACAACGCCGCCAATGTCATGCAATATCGCGACGATGGATATTTGCCGCACGCCTTGCTGAATTATCTGGTGCGTTTGGGCTGGTCGCATGGTGACCAGGAAATTTTCAGCATTCCGGAAATGATCGAACTGTTCAAAATCGAGGATGTGAATTCGAAAGCATCGCGTCTTGATCCGACCAAGCTCAACTGGATCAATTCGCATTATCTGAAAACGGATGCACCGGAAGCAGTTGCGAAACATTTGCAATGGCATATGGACAAGGCGGGTTATGACCTGTCGAAGGGGCCGGCGCTTGCCGATGTCGTGATTGCGTTGCGTGATCGTGTTGATACATTGAAGGAAATGGCGGAACGCGCTGCCGTCTGGTATCAGCCATTGACACATTACGATGAAGCCGCCGTCACAAAACAATTCGTGCCTGCTGCAGTATTGCCATTGCAGACCGTACGTGCCGAGTTGGCGGGTTTGAGTGAATGGAGCCCCGCAGCGATTCATGCCGCCATGCAGACCACCGGTGAAAAGCTCGGTGTCGGTCTGGGTAAAATCGGCCCGGCTTTGCGTGTTGCGATCACGGGCTCTCAGCAGTCGCCTTCCATCGACCATACCGTTTATCTGGCCGGTCGTGTCGAGGCTTTGAAGCGTATTGATGCGGCTTTGGACATGCTTTCGAGACTGGCCTGATACAGGCATGAAGGCGTAAGCTGGCATCATGGAAAAGCAGACAGACTCCCACGATCATCCCTGCACCGATCCGCTGCATCACGTACATGATGCCGGCGGTTTCGTGAAAGCGGTTGAACAAGCCTGTGAAGAGCGGGGTTTGCGTTTGACGCCACTGCGTGCGCAGGCTCTGGCTTTGATCGCGGCCGAGACCAAGCCGATCAAGGCTTATGATTTACTCGACAAGATGAAAACCGAAAAGGGCAATGCCGCACCACCGACGGTCTATCGAGCACTCGATTTTTTACTCGAGCAGGGTTTTATTCACAGATTGGCATCGATCAATGCTTTCGTCAGTTGCCATCATCCGCAAGTGGAGCATTCGGTTCCGTTCCTGATCTGCGACAAATGCCAAAACGCAGTTGAAATGGAAGACGATGGCGTCTCCGCCATGCTCGAAACCCAGGCGAAATCGATCGGCTTCACAACGCGTGCACAAATCCTCGAAGTGCACGGTGTTTGTGCGGACTGCAACCGATAGTCCATGCATGTATCGCCAGGGTTTTGACTGATTCATCGAAGCTATCCAGTCGCCCGGCATCAGTTTTTCAATTTTCACGCTTTATTGCAGCGCAGCATCGAATAGGTCTGTCACAACTTTTTACATTTGATTTTGCCGGCGTGCTGTCGAGGCATATCCGCAAGCACTTCTTCACCATCATGAAGCAAGCTGTGCTGCTTGTGGCTGGCTGAAAAAACAGTAGACTGCCTAGCGGGGGGGCATGCTTGGTTTGGGGAATGGGAAACTCGGACAGTGACAGCCTCAGGTTCGCTTTCATGGATAAAAATGTATCCATGAATTGGCGGAGCAAACAGGGTTGCGAGATACGCCATTGATGATTTCTCGCATTAATTTATTATTTCAAAGGGCGGTCATAATCATGTTGCACCTAAAAAAATGGGGCGGAATGCTCGGGCTTTTTGCTTTGATTGCGGTCGCGAGTGCGGCCTCGTATCAATTCTTGAATAGCGGTAA
>JAKQKT010000369.1 GCA_029560515.1 Pseudomonadota bacterium | reverse complement strand
ACACCCACATTCCACTCGACATTCTCTATTTCAACAAAGACCGGAAACTGGTTTCTGCACAAGAACGCGTTCCCGCTTGCAGCGCTGGCGACCGTTGCCCGCCATATGCCAGCGAAGGCGCTGCCTTGTATGTGCTCGAATTGAATGCAGGATCCGTTGAGCTTTACAAAATACAGGCCGGAGACGAAATGAAAATTTCTCCCGATATCAAGCTAAACGCCACACCTTGATTTAGGACACGAGCGCTACCATCAAGCAGTCATGACATCCACTTATCTACTGCCAGACTGGAATACACTCGCCGCTTACGACGACGATGAACTTCCTTTGCTTGATACTGCCCTGCTGATCGCACAGGATGAATACCCGAATCTTGATGCTGGGTTCTATATCGAACTGATCCGGCGATTTGCAACAGATCTGCAACCCCATGTCACTCCAGAGCTCGACCTGCCTTCGCAGTTGACTGCGATCAATCGATATCTGTTCGAGGAACAGGGCTTTGCCGGCAACCACAGTCATTACGATGACCCACGCAATAGCTATCTGAATGAAGTCTTCGATCGCAAACTTGGCATTCCGATTTCGCTGGCCGTTGTGCAAATCGAATTGATGCGCAAACTCGGGCTCGCGCTGGACGGCATTTCATTTCCGGGACATTTCCTGGTTCGTTTACCGGTTGACGACGGCATTCTAGTGATGGATCCGTTCAACAAAGGGCGCCCGGTGAGTGTCGAAGAACTGAAGGAACGCGCCACGCCCCACATGAACGGCCATCCGCCAGACGATCAGGAGCTCTATCAAATCCTGGCGCCCGCGACACACCGGATGATTTTGTCGCGCATGCTGCGAAACCTGAAAGGCCTCTACGTTGAGGCCGGCGATTGGGAACGCGTTGCGCGCAGTGCCGACCGTCTACTGAAAATCAGCAGCGACAACTCGGATGCCTTGCGTGATCGTGGACTCGCCTACCGGGAACTTGGTTATGTGAAAGGGGCGCGCGATGATTTGGCGAAATACCTGCAGCTTGTACCTGGCGCTGAAGACGAAGAAGCCGTCAGAAATCATCTGATCGAATTGAGCAGCATCCGAACTAAACTGAATTAAAACTCGAAACTACATTTCGATCAGTTCGAAATCCATTTTGGTTACGCCGCAATCCGGACAGACCCAAGAATCCGGGATATCTTCCCAGCGGGTACCCGGCGCCAGGCCTTCTTCAGGGCAGCCATCGGCTTCATGATAAATGTAGCCGCAAACAACACACATATAGCTGCGAAATGCCGTTGAATCACTCATAAGACCTGCAAAACCCATTAAAATTGACGTTTATTCTCGCATTTTTCCGATCACATCGCCATGAACCCCAGCACTGTTTTTCCAAAACATGGCTTGTATCTGATCACTCCCGACGACATCGACAGTGAACGCTTTCTGGCGCGTGTTTTACCCTTGCTTAGCGACAAAATCGCCATACTTCAATATCGGAACAAGCTGGCAAACACGCGGCAAATGCGTGAACAGGCACAAGTTTTACTCGAGCACTGTCGCAAACTGGGCATAGTACTCATCATCAATGACGACTTTGTGCTGGCGCACGAGCTTGCAGCCGATGGCGTGCATATCGGCGAGCATGACGGTGATATCGAGTCAGCGAGAAAACTTTTGGGATCCAATGCCATTATCGGCATGTCCTGCTACAACTCGCTCGATCTTGCCAAAAAAGCCGCTCTCGACGGCGCCGACTACATTGCATTCGGCGCAGTTTACGCTTCCGGTACAAAGCCGCTGGCACGCAATGCAAGCCTTGAATTGTTTTCACAGGCAGCATCACTCGATTTACCGATGGTAGCCATCGGCGGCATAACACCCGACAATGCAGCACAGACACTCGCTGCCGGCGCCGATTTCCTGGCCGTGATCGGCGCAGTATTCGATGCAGCCGATCCTGTACTGGCCATTGAAAATTTTATTTCCTGTTTCTGAACACTTCCCCGAGCGAGCCAATGAACACTGAAAAAAGTCATGAATTATTTTCCCGCGCAAAATTATTGTTGCCGGGCGGCGTCAACTCGCCAGTACGCGCTTTCAAATCCGTCGGTGGCGAACCGTTTTTTGCGGCACGTGCCGAGGGCGCGTATATCATTGACGTTGATGGCAATCGTTACATCGACTACATCGGCAGCTGGGGTCCGATGATTGCCGGACATGCACATCCAAAAGTATTGCAAGCCGTGTCCGATGTAATGAAGAACGGCTTGTCATTTGGCGTACCGAATGCGCTTGAAGTGACGATGGCAGAGACCATTACGCGATTGGTACCCAGTTGCGAAATGATTCGCATGGTGAACTCCGGTACCGAGGCAACGCTCTCGGCAATTCGATTGGCGCGTGGTGCGACCGGTCGCAATAAAATCGTGAAATTCGAAGGTTGCTACCACGGCCATGGCGATTCGTTTCTGGTCAAGGCGGGCTCCGGCATGCTGACACTCGGCATTCCCGACCCTCCAGGTGTCCCCAAGGAACTGGCCGACTTAACCTTGACGCTGCCTTTCAATGACTTCGATGCGGCGAAAAAATTGTTCGAGGAAGTGGGCAAGGATATTGCCGGCCTGATCGTCGAGCCGATTGTCGGCAACGCAAATTGCATTTTGCCCAAAGAGGGTTATTTGCAGTATCTCAGAAATCTCTGCACACAGTATGGTGCAATCCTGATTTTCGACGAGGTGATGACCGGCTTTCGTGTCGCATTGGGCGGCGCGCAGGCTCGTTATGGCATTACTCCCGATCTCAGCACTTTCGGAAAAATCATCGGCGGTGGCATGCCGGTCGGTGCCTACGGTGGTCGACGCGACCTGATGCAACAAATCGCACCGAGCGGCCCGATTTACCAGGCTGGCACCTTGAGCGGCAATCCCGTCGCCATGGCGGCCGGCTTGGCCACGCTCGATTTGATTCAGGCGCCCGGCTTTTACGAAAACCTGGAAAAACGGACACACCAGCTTTGCGACGGACTCGAAAATGCGGCACGCGATGCCGGCGTTGCCGTTACGACGAATCGAAGTTGCGCGATGTTTGGTCTGTTCTTTACCGATAAGCACGTCGACAACTTCACCGATGCAACCCAATGTGACATTCCTGCATTCCGCAAATTTTTCCATGGCATGCTCAAGCGTGGCGTCTATCTCGCGCCTTCCGCCTACGAAGCAGGTTTCCTGAGCTCGATGCATGGCGACATCGAGATAAACCATACGATCGAAGCAGCACGCGAAGCATTTCTGGAATCGGCAAACTAGAAAGACTCACATGATCAAACCCAAACTACTGCTGCTGGATCTCGATGACGTGCTGGTGGATTACAGCCACAGTATGCGCTGCCGCACGCTGGCGGAAATGACCGGTGCTACCGAGAAATATGTGCACGATGCCGTGTTTACCAGCGGTCTCGAAGCTAAATCCGACCGTGGTGAAATCGATCTGGATACCTATATGGATTTGCTGCGTAGCGAATGGGGCCTGAGCATTCCCGGTAGTGATTTTATTGCGGCCCGTAAACATGCAACCCGCGTTCGCCCGGGCATGCTCGATATCTGCGGACAATTGTCCGAACAGATACAGCTCGGTGTGTTCAGCAACAACCCGCATTGGCTTTACCAGAATATCGGGCAAATCGTTCCCGAACTGGTTCCGCTATTTCGCCAGCGCTTTGTCTGTTCGGGTTCCATCGGAGTCTCGAAACCCGACGAGTTTGCTTACTTGCAGTGCCTGCAGCGTCTGGGCTTCGCCCCCTACTCCACCTTGTTTGTCGACGACAAGCCAGGGAATGTTGAAGGCGCCAGACTGGCCGGGCTTGATGCTTTTGTTTTTGAAAACGAACAACAATTTATTTCCGAATTAAGCACACGTGACTTGACTGCAGGAGCATCGAATGCGTATTGAAACCCTGGCGATACATGCGGGCGGCGAGCCCGACCAAGCAACCGGCGCGGTATCTCCGCCCATTCATCTGGCGACCACTTTCCAGCATGGTCCGGCTGGAGAGCGAGTTGCCGGTTTCGAATATCAGCGCGAGGCCAATCCAACGCAATCGCGCCTGGAAGAATGTCTGGCAGCCATGGAAGATGGCGAGGCCGCTTTGGCGTTTGCTTCCGGCATGGCAGCCATGAGCGGCTTGCTGGAATGCCTCCCACCCAACACGCACATACTGGCACCACGGGATTGCTACGGTGGCCTGCGCAGCCTGGGACAGGAATTTTTGCCCGAACGCGGCATTACGATGCGTGCCGTCAACATGTGCAATGCGGAGGCAGTACGCGATGCGATCTCCGAAGACACCAGCTGCGTCTGGCTTGAAACACCTTCGAATCCCTTGCTTGAAGTATCGGATATCAAGTCGATTGCCGCGCTGTGCCGGCAAAAAAACATCCTGCTCGTTTGCGACAACACGTTCGCCACGCCGGTATTGCAGCAACCGCTCGCACTGGGTGCCGATGTGGTGATGCACTCCACCACGAAATATTTCGGCGGCCATAGCGATGTCATGGGTGGTGCACTGGTATTTGCAAAACGCGATGCACTCCATGAAAAAGTGTCGCATCGCCGACACATCACCGGCAATATTCTTTCGCCCTTCAGTGCATGGCTGATTCTGCGTGGCGCCCGATCACTGGCGGCACGCATGGCCTGGCATTGCAACAATGCCCGCAAGATTGCCGAATTTTTAAGCATGCATCCTGCGATCGAAAAAGTTAACTATCCCGGTTTGGCTTCGCATGAAAACCATCTCGTTGCGGTATCGCAAATGCATGACTTCGGCGGAATGATGTCCGTGCATGTCAAAGGCGGTCGCGAAGCAACACTGGCCTTTGCCGGAAAGCTGAAATTATTCATCAACGCCACTTCGCTGGGTGGTTGCGAATCACTGATCGAACATCGCGCATCGGTCGAAGGTCCGAACCCGGTATCGCCGCAGAACCTGTTGCGAATATCGGTAGGGCTGGAACATCCGGATGATCTGATCGAGGATTTGAGGCAGGCCTTAAGCTAATTCACTTGGTGAAATCGCAAGCCATTAATCATCCGTCGCAATAATACTTGCGGCGGCTGCCATCCATGCGAAAAATTACCAACTGCCGATATTTTGCATCGACAACCATGGCTCTTGTGGCGCCAGCGCCTCGCCCTTCTGCAGCAATTCGATCGAGATGCTGTCCGGCGAACGCACAAAGGCCATGCGACCATCACGCGGCGGACGATTGATGACAACGCCATGCTGCCGAAGCTGCTCGCATGTCTCGTAAATATTATTCACGGCAAACGCCAGATGCCCGAAATTGCGGGCGCTGCCATAATCTTCGTCATCGTAGTTGTAGGTCAACTCGACTTCCGAATCCGGGTTTTCCGGCGCGGCAAGATAGACCAGCGTAAATCTGCCCTGCGGATAATCTTTGCGTCGGGTTTCGATGAGACCGAGCGCATCACGATAGAACTTCATCGAATCTTCCAGATCGCGAACGCGAACCATGGCGTGCAGGTATTTCATTTCGTTCTCTCCAGGCCTGTCAGTTAATCAAGGAACAGATCCGGCAAGGGCACCTGTGACGGATCCACTGCATACCGATCGAAATCGCTGACGCCGCGTTCGCGCAGGAAATCTTCATCGAGAATGAATTGTCCGCTCAATTGCGCATGGGGTGTCACGAAGATCGCATGCGCGGCATCGGACAGGATTTCCGGCGTGCGGCATTTGGATAATTCAACACCCGGAATCATGTTGATGGCATCGGTGGCAATGACGGTTCGCGGCCACAAGGCATTGATCGCAACTTTCCCCTTGAACTCCTCGGCCAAGCCCAGTGTTACAAAACTCATGCCCATTTTTGCCAGGGTATAGCCGGTATGCGGCGCCCACCATTTCGGATCGAGATTGATCGGCGGCGCCAATGTCAGAATATGCGGATTTTCCGCTTTCAATAGATGCGGCAAACAAATCTGCGAACACAGGAAGGTGCCACGTGAATTGACCTGGCTCATCAGGTCAAAACGTTTCATCGGGGTATCAAGCGTGCCACGCAACCAGATCGCGCTGGCGTTGTTGACCAGAATATCGATGCCACCGAAAGTTTCGACCGTTTCCCTGACGGCAGCCTTCACTTGATCTTCTTCGCGTATGTCACAGCGGATGGCCAGGGCCTTGCCACCGGCTTCCGCTACCGCCGTCGCCGCCGAATGGATCGTGCCTGGCAATTTGGGATTCGGCACATCCGATTTTGCCGCAATCACCACATTGGCACCGTCACGTGCGGCACGAATGGCGATCGCGAGACCAATACCGCGAGACGCACCGGTGATGAAAACTGTCTTTCCTTTCAAGTTACTCATGATGTCTAGATGCTCTGAAAATTCGGGATTTTTTCCAACAGGTTTTGCAATCGCAGCTGTGCATCGGATTCCTGCAGTAACTCCTGACGCTCGAGATTGGAAAGAGGCAGCCATTCCGCCAGTCGCCAGCTTACCCAGTCGGC
>JAKQKT010000365.1 GCA_029560515.1 Pseudomonadota bacterium | reverse complement strand
GATCTGATTTTCCAGCGCGCGGTCGAGCATGCGATGCCCCAGATCGACCGCATTTTCGTGCTCGAGATGTTTCAGCGAATGGCGAATGGCGGTGCGCGCCTTGGTGGTAACGACGAACTCGAGCCATTGCGGGCTCGGGCTGGCCGATGGCGCGGTAATGATTTCCACGGTCTGGCCGCTGATGAGCTTCATGCGCAGCGGCACCAGTTTTTTATCGACGCGGGCAGCGACTGCGTGATTGCCGACATCGGTATGCACGGCATAGGCATAATCGAGCGTGGTGGCATTGCGCGGCAATGAAAAAATATCGCCTTTCGGCGTGAACAAATACACTTCGTCCGGGAACAAATCGATTTTGACGTTTTCCAGGAATTCAATCGACGAATCAGAGGTGTCCTGCGAATCGACGAGTCCGCGCACCCAGTCCTGCGCACGAATTTGTGCGCTATTGCTGGTGCGTCCGGCATTCTTGTAAAGCCAGTGAGCAGCGACGCCGCGTTCGGCGATCAGATCCATTTCTTCAGTGCGGATTTGTACTTCCACCGGCGAACCGTAAGGGCCGAACAACAAGGTATGCAAACTTTGATAGCCATTGGCTTTCGGAATGGCGATGAAGTCGCGGAATTTGGCATCGAGCGGCTTGAACAGGGAATGGACGGCGCCGAGCGCGTGGTAACACTGCATGACCTTCTGGACCACGACACGGAAACCGAAAACATCCATGACCTGATCGAAGCTTTTGTTTTCCTGGCGCATCTTGGTATAGATGCTCCAGGGCGCCTTGACGCGGCTCACCACGCGAACCGGCAGACCTTCCTGTGTCAGCTTTTGTGCCAGTTGCGCTTCAATGGTGGCGAGTGCTTCGCGGCGCATCACCGGCTGCGACGCGATCCGTTTTGCGATCACACGATGACGCATTGGATAAAGCGCGCGGAATCCCAGATCCTGCAATTCGGATTTGATCCGGTTCATGCCGAGTCGTTGTGCAATCGGCGCGTAAATTTCGAGGGTTTCGCGGGCAATGCGGCGGCGCGACGCGGTGCTCATCGAATCGAGCGTGCGCATGTTGTGCAAACGATCTGCCAGCTTGATCAGGATCACGCGCAGATCGCGCGACATCGCCAGCATCATTTTGCGAAAACTTTCGGCGACCGCTTCCTGCTGGCTCTTGAACTGGATTTTATCGAGCTTGGTAACGCCATCCACCAGCTCAGCGACCGTTTCGCCGAACAGCTCGACGATTTGCTCGCGCGGCAATGGCGTGTCTTCCAGCGTGTCGTGCAAAATGGCGGCGCAAAGTGCCTCGGCATCCAATCGCAGATCCGCCAGAATGCCGGCAACCGCAACCGGATGCGTGATGTAGGCTTCGCCGGATTTTCGCGTCTGGCCATGATGCGCCATCGCGCCTATTTGATAGGCCTGCCTGACTTTCAGGATCTGGGCCGAAGGCAGATATTCTGTCAGGCGCAATTCCAAAGCTCGCACGGCATCCGGACACGGGTCGGGACAAGGCGCAAGCGCGGGATCAATGGTGGCTTTTACATGAGGCATGGACTCAGACTACTTGGCTAAGCGTTTTGCTTCAATGCCTGCACATAAAAAAACGACCTCGCTTGCGAGGTCGTTTTATCTGGAGCTTCGGCTTTACGGCGCTTTCACGCCAGGGCGATTAATCATCGCCGCCTTTCGACAAATCATCATCCACCACTTCTGCAGCGGCCCATTCCAGAGCTTCGCGTTCGCGGCGTTCACGTTCGGATTTTTCCACCTGATCGATCAACTCCGCATCGATTTTACCGGCAGCGATTTCACGCAGAGCCAGAACGGTCGGTTTGTCTTCGTGTTCGTGATTTTCAACGGTGGATTCAACGCCTTTGGCCAGTTGGCGAGCGCGTTTGGCAGCCATCACCACTAATTCAAAACGGTTGCCCACTACATCCAAGCAATCTTCTACGGTTACACGGGCCATGATGTCTCCTGAAGGGACTCGCTCGGCCGAGCGAAACCCTAAAAATCAATAAGTTACAATGAACCGCGCATTTTACGCGTCTAAGCGACCCGTGGCAATGAAAAACCCGCTTGACGGGCCATTTCAGGCCAAAAGATGCCCGATCAAGGCTGAATGGCGCTCTTGCTGCGCCGGGCACTTCAGGCGCTGGGCCTGGAAAATGGCCCGCAACTCGCTGACTGCCGCATCAAAATGCTCATTGACGATCACGTAATCGAACTCGTTGTAATGCGACATTTCTTCGCGTGCATTGGCAAGCCGCTGCGCGATGACCTGCTCGGAATCCTGGCCACGATTGCGCATCCTTGTTTCCAAGGCTTCTTTCGATGGCGGCAAAATGAAAATGCTGATGGCATCCGGAAGCTTTTCCCGCACTTGCCGGGCGCCTTGCCAGTCGATTTCCAACAATACATCCTTGCCGGCAGCCAACTGCGGTTCAACCGATTGCTTGGCGGTTCCCTTGTAGTCGCCATGTACCAGCGCATGCTCGAAGAAATCGCCATTGGCGATCATTGTTTCGAATTCTTCCTTGCTGATGAAATGATAATGCTGGGCATGGCGCTCGCCGGGCCTTGCCTTGCGCGACGTGAAGGAAATCGACAAGGCTATACCGGTTTCGCGGGACAGCACCGCATTCACCAGACTGGATTTTCCAGCCCCGGAAGGCGCTGCGACAATGTATAAAGTTCCGCGCATGTTGGGTCCCCTTTTATTCCAGGTTCTGCACTTGTTCGCGTAATTGTTCAATGAACACTTTCAATTCGACGGCGGCCTGCGTGGTGCGACTGTCGACCGATTTGGAGCCGAGCGTATTGGCTTCGCGGTTGAATTCCTGCATCAGGAAATCCAGGCGACGGCCCACGGCTTCCGGCAATTTGAAAATGCGGCGTGCTTCTGCTACATGGCTGGTCAGGCGATCAAGCTCTTCATCGACATCGATTTTCTGCAGATTCAGCACCACTTCCTGTTCGAGCCTGCCCGGATCCAGCGGCAGCTTGAGATCGGCCAACTTGAGTTCCATCTTGCTGCGCAGTGCAACACGAATTTCCGGCAACCATTCGCGCACCTGGGCGACGATGCGTTCAATGCCGTTGATTTTTTCCTGCATCACGGCCGCGAGTTTTTCACCTTCGCGTTCGCGCGACACCACGAATTCGATCAGGGTGAGATCCAGCAATGCCAGCGCTTCCGATTGCAAACCGGCTTGATCGAGCGGGGCTTCTTCCAGTACGCCAGGGAAACGGAGCAGCTCGGTAATTTCGGTTCTCGGCTCCGGGAATTTTTCCGCCAACCGGTAGCTGAGCTGCGAAAGCTGATCGAGCAAACGTTCATTCACTTTCAGGTCCGAGGTATTTCCCACCGCCGGACGATAACGAAAACTCAGGTCGATTTTTCCACGCGATACTTTCTGCGCGACGCGTTCGCGGAACGTGGTTTCAAGTGCACGCAATTCTTCCGGCAGGCGCACCGACAATTCGAGATAACGATGATTTACGGCGCGTAACTCGCAACTCAGGTTGCCGCCGGTAGCGGGTGCTTCACTGCCGGCAAACGCGGTCATACTACGAATCATGCTGAACTCCCGAAACATTGGGTGACAATGGTAATCTATTCGACCCTGCATAACGAATTGATTGGAATACCATGTCCAGCTCCAGCACCCGTCCCAGTAATCGACTTGCAGACCAGATGCGCGATGTGCGCATTGAACGCCAATTCACCAAACATGCGGAAGGTTCGGTGCTGATCAGCTTCGGCGACACTCGCGTGCTGTGCACAGCCAGCATCGAGAACAAGGCGCCCGGTTTTCTCCGTGGCAAGGGCGAAGGCTGGGTAACGGCCGAATACGGCATGCTGCCGCGCTCGACCCATGACCGGATGAATCGTGAAGCCGCCAGCGGTAAACAAGGTGGCCGCACGCTTGAAATCCAGCGCCTGATAGGTCGAGCACTGCGCGCCTGTGTTGATCGCAAGGCACTCGGCGAACGTACCATCACGCTCGACTGCGATGTTCTGCAAGCCGATGGCGGCACTCGCACTGCCGCGATTACCGGCGCCTATGTCGCGCTATGCGATGCGGTTGCCGTTCTGAAAAAACGTGGCGATATCACGAAAAATCCGATTCTTGGCGCAGTCGCTGCGGTGTCGGTCGGCATCTATCAGGGCAACCCGGTATTGGATCTGGATTACGCTGAAGATTCGCAATGCGATACCGACATGAATGTCGTGATGAACGATGGTGGCGGCTTCATCGAACTGCAGGGTACCGCCGAAGGCCACGCCTTCCGTCGCGACGAGCTCGACGCCCTGCTCGTCATCGCCGACAAGGGGATTCGCGAGTTGCTGGCGTTGCAACAACAGGCATTGGCGGGCGGTTGATTTTCAACACACATGAAAAAACTGGTACTCGCCACTTCCAATCGCGGCAAGGTCATCGAAATGCAGCCTTTGTTGTCAGACATCGGCTACACGATCATTACGCAAACCGAACTTGGCGTATCGGATGCGATTGAAGATGGCCATACGTTCGTCGAAAATGCCCTGATCAAGGCCAGGCACGCGAGTGCCAGCACCGGTTTGCCTGCGATTGCGGACGATTCGGGATTGATCATCGATGCGCTGAACGGCGCACCAGGACTTATTTCCGCACACTATGCCGGCGTGCATGGCGATGCCAAAGGCAATATCGCAAAGGTGCTTGCGGAATTGAAAGGCATTCCGAAAGAACAACGCAGCGCGCGTTTTTATTCGCTGATTGTGATGCTGAAACATGCCGATGATCCGCAGCCCCTGATCGCGGAAGGCATTTGGGAAGGGGAAATCCTGGAATCGCCACGCGGTGAAAACGGCTTCGGTTACGATCCAATTTTTTTCGTGCGGGAACATCAATGCAGTGCCGCCGAATTGTCGGCCGACATCAAGAATCACATCAGCCATCGCGGCCGCGCCTTGTTGAAACTTCGCGAATTATTGAACGCGCGCATCAATAGCTGAAAATCAAAATGCCCGCTTTGATCCCACCTCCACTTTCCCTGTATATCCATATTCCGTGGTGCGTCCGCAAATGCCCGTATTGCGATTTCAACTCGCACCAGCAAAAAGATGCGCTGCCGATTGACGATTACATAGCGGCGCTCACAGACGATCTTGAACAGGATTTACCGCTGGTCTGGGGCCGCTCGATCCATTCGGTTTTTTTTGGTGGTGGCACACCGAGCCTGTTTCCGCCGGATGCCATAGAACGCATCCTCGACGCTTGCCGCGCACGCCTGAAATTTGCACCCAATGCCGAAGTCACGATGGAGTGCAATCCCGGTACCGCCGAACATGGTCGTTTCGAAAACTATTTGAATGCCGGCGTGAACCGTCTCAGTTTCGGCATTCAAAGTTTCAACGATGATTGCCTGAAAACGCTGGGCCGAATCCATGATTCGAACGAAGCGGAAGCCGCTGTCAAAATGGCGCAGGATGCCGGCTACAAAAACATCAACCTCGATTTGATGTTTGCCCTGCCCGGCCAGGATATTGCGATGGCACGTCATGATGTGGAACGGGCGATGGCATTATCGCCCACCCATCTTTCCTACTATCATCTGACACTCGAGCCCAATACGGTTTTCGCCGCAAAGCCACCACCGAATCTGCCGGATGAAGATGCCGCCTGGTCACTTCAGGAACAGGGCCAGGCGATACTGGCGGAGCATGGATTTCGGCAATACGAAATTTCCGCCTACGCCAAATCAGGCATGCAATGTGCACACAATCTGAATTACTGGCGCTACGGCGACTATCTCGGTATCGGGGCCGGTGCGCATGGAAAAATCTCATCCGGTGCAAGCGGTGAAATCCTGCGTCGCTGGAAACTGAAAAATCCGCGCGATTACCTGCAGCATGCAAAAACGGAAAAACGCATTGGTGGCGACGAATACGTCACGATGGAGAATCGTCCCTTCGATTTCATGTTGAACGCGCTACGCTTGTCGGAAGGTTTTTCGATCAAGGATTTCGAAGTCAGGACGGGACTGGAGCGCGCGGCGATCGAGAAAAAACTGTCACATGCAAAATTGATGGGCTGGTTGCTGGAGCAGGGAGATGTGATTATTCCCACCGAGTTTGGCCAGCGATTCAGCAATGATGTGATGGCTTTGTTTCTGGCCGATTGATCCACACAAGGACTATCCTCCGACATGCTTGACACTCAATACATCCGTTGCCCGCATTGTGGCGAACGCTTCGAGGCACTGATTGATGCATCGGGAGGCGATGCCGATTACGTCGAGGACTGCCCCGTCTGCTGCCGCCCGATCATGATGCATTGCCGCACGGACGAGCATGGCGAATTCGACGGCCTGGACGCTGAACAGGACTTTTAACTGGCCTGACTTTCACGCAGCGTTTACAATACGCACCGTAACAGGTGTCGGGAAGTTGGTTTGAATCCAACACTGCCCCCGCAACGGTAAGTCGGCATCGAGCACGATGCATCTTTCAGTGACCACTGGAAATCTTGATTTCTGGGAAGGAGAAAGAGACAGCTTTGGCAATCGCCCTGGCTGTTTGACGAGTCCGGAGACCGGCCTGTTGCCGGGTCATTCGACCCAACGGCGAGTTGCGGTGGGCAACGGGGCGGCGCGGGCGCTTGTCGACAGATGGCGCCCATCGTTTGTCTTTCTCCATCGAAACTCGCTGCATTGCGGGTGAGCTTTTGGAGAACATCATTGAAACGTCTGAATTCAACACACGTCATTAAATTGACGATACTGGGTGTGGCCATCGGCTGCGCCATCCCGGCCCTGGCCAAGGACGCAAACTCGCTGGACACCATACAGGTGACATCCACGCGCAGCGAACTGGCAATCAAGAAAAGTCTGGCTTCCGTCACCGTCATTACACGGGCCGACATCGAACAAAGCCAGGCACCGGATCTCGCCGACCTGCTAAGCCACCAATCTGGACTGGATATTGTCCGTTCCGGCGGCTCCGGCTCGATCGTGTCGATATTCACCCGCGGCAGCAATTCGAATCACACCTTGATCCTGATTGATGGCGTCCGCGTCAACAACGCAATTCAAGGCAGTTTCGATGTCAGCAACCTGCCTGTCGCGATGGTGGAGCGCATTGAGATCGTGCGCGGCCCGCGTGCGGCCTTGTGGGGTTCGGATGCCATTGGTGGCGTCATCCAGATTTTTACCCGCGAACCCAGACAATTCGCAGAATTGCGTGCCGGCAGCTATGGTCGCGCAGAATTCGACGCCGGTTTTGGCGTCGGCGATGAAGAAAGCAATTTTGGCGTGGTGCTGGGTTATGGTCGCCTGACCGGATTTTCCGCCACCAATGCGGCCGCATTCGGTTTCAACCCCGATGATGATGGTTATGACAATCGCCATATTCTGGTTCGTGGCCAAACGGTCTTCGGCAACCAGCGCGTTTCGGCATTTGCCTTGGCGACGAAAGCGAATATCGATTTTGATCAGGGCGTCACCGATCAGGACAATCGCCAGATCGGCCTGAATATGTCGGGCGATATCAGCGAACGCTGGCAGCATTCATTGAGCCTGAGCAACAGCTACGAAAACCTCGAGACTCCGGCTTACGGCAGTGTTTTTGGCAGTCGCCGGCTCGCTCTGGATTGGGTCAACACGATTGACGTGAATGAGCAAAACCGTTTCAACGTCGGCGTGAACTGGAGTCGCGAAAAAGGCTTCAGCGAAGATTACGGAGTGTTGAGCATCGACGAAACCCGTCGCAATACCGGCCTGTTTGCGTCCTGGTATGGCGAGTTCGACGCGAATCGTTTCGAGCTTGCCCTGCGTCACGAAGACAATAGCCAATTCGACGGAAAAACCACGGCACAAGCCGCCTGGGGATTGCAGATCAACGACAGTCTTCGCTTCCGCGCGAGCTGGGGTCAGGGCTTCCGTGCACCCAATTTCAATGAACTCTACTATCCCGGTTTCTTCGGTTTTTACGCTGGCAATCCGAATTTGCGTCCCGAGGAGTCGAACAGTGTCGAACTGGGATTCCGCTGGGATCAGGATTCGAGACAGCAATGGGAACTGTCGGCCTTCCGCACCCGCGTCGACGCACTGATTGCATTTGAGGGGCTCAACTCCAGCGCCATCAACATCAGCAAGGCCGCGTTGGACGGTGCCGAAGCCAGCTACAAATTCAAGGGCGAGATTTTTTCCCTGACGACCAATGCAAGCTGGCTCGATGCCCGCAACGACATCACCGATGAAAAATTGCTGCGCCGCGCCGATCGCAAACTGAATGTCACCACCAATATCAAGATCAATGACCAATGGAATTGGGGACTCGATTTTCAGGCTGCCTCGGAACGACCCGACTTCGGCGCGAGTACGGCCGGCTATGGTCGTGTGGATGCCCGCGTTAGCTACCATTTTGCCGATGCATGGACACTGGAAGCACGCCTCGAAAATCTCGGCGACAAGGACTACCAGCTGATACAGGGCTATAACACGGCAGGCAGAAGCGGCCTGATTACCCTACGCTGGAACGGCAAAAACTAGAAAATCGGCCATCATCCGGATTACGTCATCGAGATGTAAAAAGATGTGTTTTGACTGGCTTCGAATGCCCCGCTGTGCCTAAAATCACGGTGGGGGATTATCTCGGGAGCCTGGCATGTCTGATTCAAGCATTGCGTCGCATAACACTGCGCCGACATTGGCCTCGAAAAACCTGCCGAGACGCGTCCGGCATTTGCTGGAAGGAATTCTCGAATTTGCATCGGATGAATTCGAAAGCGGACTGATGTCCAGTCTCAACGAATTCGAACAGCAATTATTCAAATTCGCCGAACAAGCGCGCAGCGCTACCGTACAAACACGCTGGCTTGAAGCACAAAGACTGATCAAGCGCACTCGCCACGACCTGGTCCCGAGATTTCTGATTGCCCTGGAAGCCGAGCTCTCCATCTTGCGCGACCCCTACCAGCCCAAACCCCTGTTCATGTCACGCAGCGGCGTCGGTCTGGGTACTGAGCTATCGCTGGTCAACGATCTGGAGATGGATGAATCGACGATCCTGATCGAAATTTCCAACCGCGCAGAAATGCGCAACAGCCTGCCGCTGTATTTGCTGGGGCAGCGCTTCGGTGTCCTCGCCGGCAAGCCGGCCCTCGATTCGGAGTCCTTGCCGATCGGGCCTCAGGCGCTATGCCGCATGCTGCGGGATGCCTCCGACTGCCTCGGTCTTGGCGAAGAACATCGCCTGATGTTTTTCAAGATTTTTGAAAAACAGATCATGCCGCTGTATGGCAACCTGATCGAATCAGTTAACAATTATCTGGCCAAAAACAATGTGCTGCCGAATTTGCAGTACGTGCCGATTCGCGCAAGACCAAAATCGCAAAATGTGCCGGTCGAAAAATTGACCGAACGCAACCAGCAGGCAGCGAAGGGACATGCCGAAAATAATATCGGCCTGTCACTAGCCGATGATGGGCGGCCAGGTACGGCACGTTCATCGCTGCGAGCCAGCGAGAGTCCGGAGGCGGCCAGAAAAGACCTGCCAGATGGCGCGCAAAACCTTTCTGGAAATCCGTTCACCGGTGGAATGGCCGGCATGCAGAAATCCGGCGCCGTTGGAGGAGTGCAAAGTGGCGGAGTACAAAGAGGTATCGGCAACAGTTCCGGCCTGAGCATTCGCGGCAATCTTGCAGAACAAAACAAGGGCGAAGACGGACAGGAATCCGGTGGCGAACTGGATGAAGCCAGTTTCAACATGATGCGCCAGTTGCTGGCAAGCCGAAAACAGCTGCTCGGCAAGCTTAATCCCGACAAGATACAGGTCGGTACCAGCAAGGCCGAACCGGTAGCGCCTTCCCTTCTGCAAAAAACCCTGCAGATGTTGCAGGGCAAACCGGCAACCCCCGTTCTGAGTGCAGGCAAACCGGTCGCTCGCAACATCCAGCACATCAAGCAAGACCTGATGTCACAGCTCAGGATGAACTCCGACAGTCAGGAAGCACCGGTCCTGAACGAGGAGGACAATGACGCGATTGATCTGGTCGGCATGCTTTTCGACAGCATCAACAAAGACGTCAAGGCAAACAGTCCAGCGGCGCATTTGCTGGCAAAGCTCCAGGTTCCCCTGCTGCGTGTTGCCTTGCAGGACAAAGGCTTTTTCACCAAACAGAACCATCCGGCCCGGCAGATGCTGGGTGCCATTGCCGAATCCGGCGCCTACTGGCTGGGTGACGATGATGCCGATCCAGCCCTGCTCGGCAAAATGAATGCGGTCGTTGACCGGACCGTACGTGAATTCGATGGCGACATGGGTCTGTTCCAGCAACTGCTGACCGACATCAATTCGCATCTGCAAATTCTGACGCGCAAGGCGGAAGTGGCGGAAAAACGTCATATCGAAGCTGCGCGCGGGAAAGAAAAACTGGCCATGGCGCGCGACCAGGCCTCTATTGCAGTCAATGGCCTGCTAAAAGACCAATCGCTGCCCCGCTTCACCCATACCCTGTTGAGCCAAGCCTGGACCGACGTCATGGCCTTGACGGCACTGCGTTCAGGAGAGGATTCGGAAGCCTGGAAACAACATCTGAATGTTGCCGAACGCCTGATCCAGGTGGCGAAGGCAGCACCGGGTCAATCGCCGATATCGTCGGAAGAGGCTGCCCAGCTAAAACAGGAACTGGAAAGTTCGCTGACGCAGGTCGGCTATCAAACCGATGAAGCAACGGCCATTACCGAACGCCTGATCGATCCGCAGTCCGGCAAGGAAGGCGATTCGGCAAGTCGCACTGAATTGACGATGCGGCTTAAATCGCGGGCACGTTTCGGCGAAGATGTCTCCGCATCGAAAGCAAAAAAAGTAAAACTTACCGCCGAAGAACAGGCGCGTTGCGAGCAGCTGAAATTGCTGGCCTTCGGCACCTGGTTCGAGTTCGTCACCAATCAGCAAGGTGATCGTGTTCGCAGGCGGATGGCATGGTACAGCACCACCACGGGCCACAGCCTGTTCGTAAACCAGCGCGGCCAGAAAGTTGGTGAATACCATCTTGAAGTGCTGGCAAGAATGCTGGTTCGCGGTGAGTTGTTCATCGTTGAAGAACAGGCCGGCGGCATTATCGATCGTGCCTGGAAATCCGTGATGAATGCATTGCGGTCATTCGCGGGCCAATCCGCTGCGGAGGCAAAATGAACAACGAATATCGCCGTGCTCGCCGTCGCAAGGTGGGCTATAACGTCGAAGTTTTCGACACGATGACCGAAGCCGTCATCGGGCGCCTGAGCAACCTGTCCGAAACCGGCATGCTGCTCATCATGCACGAACCCTTGATGAATGACGCCCTTTATCAACTCCGCCTGAGCTTGCCGGACCAGCTTGGCGTTGCGCAAACCATCGATGTCGGCGCACATGAGCTGTGGGCCGATGAAGCGGCGGCACCGGGTCAGGTCTGGATCGGCTTTCGTTTTATCGATGTCTCTCCTGCCCATGTTGCGTTTATACGTGAATGGGTTGACGCACCCGGTGGCCACTACGTCTGATATGCGAGCTGTCAAAATATTTTTTTTGATTGTGGCATGTTGCCTGACAGGCAGTTGCAGCGACACCGAACCCGACGTAAAAAAAATCAGTGTTGACGGATCCGATACTCTGTTGAAAATCCGCGATGACTCGCCGCAATCGGCAGCCCAGGCAATCGAGGCCATCAGGCAACTATTGCAGGATCAACATCGATATTCCCATGCCTGGAAGGCTTCGGAATTAAGCACGATGAATGCTGCGCTCGCTTCCGGTCGTGGCGCGAGCATTTCAAAAGACAATCTCGCATTGCTGGCAACCAGCAAGCCGCTTTACATCGCGAGCGACGGTTACTACGACCCAGATATCGGTTCCCTGGTAAGAATGTGGGGTTTTTACACCGATAAATTTCCGATCAATGAAAAGCCGCCTTCGGCCGAAACGATTTCTTCCTGGCTGGCCAATAAACCGGATTTTCTGGACATCAAGGTAAACGGAAACATCATTACCGCTAAAAATCCGTACACCCAACTCGACTTCTCAACCCTTCTGGAAGGCGTTGCCGCGAACGAAATCAAACGCATTCTGGCGAAACAGCAAATTCATGATGCCATGGTGATCATGGGTTCGGACCAAATCACCATCGGCGACGAAAACACGCGCCCTTGGACCGTAAAACTGAAAGACCCCTTTGGCGGTGATTTGGGCCAGATAGACATGCAGGGGAATGAAGCCTTGTTCAGTTCGGGCAATTTCAATAAATTCCGGGTGGCTCCGACCGGTTCGCGGTGGGGGCATGTGCTGAACCCCCGCACCGGAAAACCTGCACAAGGCTCTGCCGCCGTTGTCGTACTGCACGGCGATCCTGTGGTGGCGGATGTGGCTTCCACTGCCCTGATGGCGGCGGGACCGGGTGATTTTCGCCGATTGGTCATTCGCATGAAACTGGCTTGCGCCATGATGGTGACCGAGGAAAATGAATTGCTGATCACCACGCAGATGAAGAAACGCATCAGCTTTTTCCGTGATCCGGTTCCCCTGGGCAAGCCGATTGCCAATGGCGATAGCTGTCAATAGTCAGGTCATGGACCGGCAGGATTAACAACAAAAAAATTCCGAATACGGCAAAATTGCCTAAATTGGAAAAGAGAACAACATGAGCCTTTACCGCGAACATCTCGACACCGTCATAAAACGCGCCGACCTGGCTTTGGCTGCCACCGGCTTTGAGCATCTTGTGATTGCATCAGGCATCGAAAAATTTCGTTTTCTGGACGACATGCCCTATCCGTTCAAAACGAATCCGCAATTCAAATACTGGCTGCCACTGACGCGGCATCCGCATAGCTGGATTATCCATACGCCCGGCAAAAGACCTTCGCTGGTCTATTTCCAGCCCGACGATTACTGGCATGTTCCGCCGAGCGCACCTTCCGGTGACTGGGTCGAACATTTTGATATCCATATCATTGACAGTCCGGAGCAAGCCGCGAAGTTCCTTCCGCAGGGCAAGTCCGCCATTATTGGCGAAGCCGATGCCGCCATTGGCGAGTTTGCGCCAAACAATCCCGCTGCCGTTATCCATCATCTGCATTTTCACCGCGCCTTCAAGACGGCGTATGAGTTGAGCCTGATGCGCAAGGCACAGCGGAACGGCGTGCATGGACATCTTGCGGCTGCCGCGGCGTTCAATGCCGGAGAATCGGAAGCCGGCATCAATCTGGCATTCCTTAAAGCCGCCAGACATACCGATAGCGATACGCCCTACAACAATATCGTTGCTTTGAATGAAAATGGCGCCACGCTGCATTATCAATACAAGAGTTTCGACAAGCCGCGCGAACATCGCTCATTGTTGATTGATGCCGGCGCCGAAGTTGACGGCTATTCTTCCGATATCACGCGCACCTGGACCAATGGCGACACCCGCTTCACCGATCTGGTAAATGCCGTGGACAAGGAACAGCTTGCCCTGGCGGCCAAAGTGCAGGCCAATGTCGATTACCGCGACCTGCACCTGGAATGCCACTTGCGGCTTGGCAGTGTGCTGAAAGCATTGGATATCGTGGATATGGATCCCGGCAGCATGATGGAGGCTGGTGTCACGTCGACCTTTTTCCCGCACGGGCTGGGCCATCCGATTGGCTTGCAAGTACATGATGTCGCCGGTTTCGCAGCCGATGAAAGCGGCTCCCTGATTCCGAAGCCAAACGGTCATCCTTATCTGCGCATGACTCGCACACTGAAGCCTGGCATGGTGGTCACGATTGAACCGGGTATTTATTTCATTCCGACATTGCTGCACAAGCTGAAGTCTTCGAAACATTCCGCCGCCGTCAACTGGCGGAATGTCCAACACCTGACTGCCTTCGGCGGCGTGCGGATCGAAGACGAAGTCCATTGCACCGATGCTGCGGCTGAAAACCTCACGCGTGATGCATTTCGAGAAATCCAAAACGACTAGACTGACAGGGTGCGCGATCAGCGCACCCTGATTTCATCAACCGCTAAAATCGATAATACGTTTTATTTTTTGCGGAAGCGTTTTACTGCGAATACGACCAAACCGATCAACAGCCACAGCGGCCATATCGCAATCACGTCGATCACGATATCCAGCAGAGCGTACCAACCGACCGAAACGGCACTGAACATGCGGCTGAAAAAGCCGGGACGAATCTCCTTGGCGATCGCATCGACATCGTCGACTTCGGTTTTGCGCACCTTGCTCAACTGGTAGAGCGAAAGACTGATCGTACTGAAGGCAACCTTGTCTTCCACTTCCTTCTGCACCACGACGGCTTCATCGCGATTGGCCTTGGCGTCGTTCTGACCGGAAATGACGGCTGCTTTGTCGCTGATTTTTCCGGGGGAAGTACTCAAGTCGCCCAACTGCCTTTGCGCTTCCTGGTTACGCAGGAATTCCAGTTGCTTCCTGAGCAATTCAAACTGTACGTCGCGTGCCTCGAAATTGCGCTGATCCAGAAATTCGATTTGACTCACCAACGCGCGCAGGAAATCCTGGGTTCTGGCACTCGGGACTCGTACCGTAAGATTTCCGCGCATTGTGTATTCGGCCAGTTCCATCAATTTTGCATTACCTACCGGATAGCGGTTGACCCGTTCGATAGTGGAATTGATCTGGTTGCCAACCACGAATCCGCCCTGATTCGCTACGATGTTTTCAATGGCGATCGCCGACTGGTAAACATCCTTGACCCGGAAATCTGCGCTGGCGGTACGAACGAATTTCCGTTCGCCGTCCACATATGAAGTTGCGCTTGAAACGAGATGGTCGGCCGTGACTTTTTCTTCAGACGATTTATCCATCATGCCGTCGTCGCTTCGCGCACGACTGGCAGCTTCCGGTGCGGGAGGTGCCGCTGCAAAATTCGCCGTTTCCGCTACTACGGCGTCGCTACTTGCCGCCGCATCCGTTGCCGCTACATCGGCAGACGACTCCTGTGATTTTGAACATGCTGCCAGGATGACAAGCAGTACAGCCGACAACAACACCAACATGATCTTGCGCATTACGGAATCTCCCCTGATTGAAGTTGAACGATTGGATGAAATGATGGTTCGGCAGCATTAATTGCCGGCCATACTGGATTCAACGCACGCCAGTAGCAATAAGGGGTTAAGCCGTTTTTAAATAATGGTTACGATTGGTTAAGCCAGTTTTGAAAAAGGGAACCCGCATAAAAAAATCCCGACCATGGCCGGGATTTTCAGCTTGCAAATTGCATTCTGTCAGTAGCAGACATTGTCTATGCACATTGCAGATTGCATCGTTTTTTCCACCGCAAAAAATATCTTTCCTGCAAATTGCCCGCCTCGATTACTCGGCAGGCGTCACCTTCAACATCATGCTGTCGACGGCCACAACCCGCACTGCCGTGCCGGCAGGCAAATCCGGGCCCTGCACAGTCCAGAAGGCATCGCCTATCTTGACCCTGCCCTGTCCATTGATGATGGCCGTTTCCAGGTTCAGCACTCTGTCGACCAATTGTTCGCCACGGCGATTGAGCAGCGGCTGGTCACTGGGGGATTCTTTTTCGCGGAAGAATTTCACGTAAACGGCAATCGAGACAAAGGAAAAAATCACAAACAACACGACCTGCGTCAGCACGGACAAAGCCGGTAGCAGCCACACGATAAAGAACACGACTGCCGCCGCCAATCCCAGCCACAGAAGAAAAAGACCGGGTGCCATCGTCTCCGCCGCAATCAACAGAAGCGCAAGACAGGCCCACAGAATCATTTTCGGACTCATATTATTTCCTTCGATTATTTAGCCGCTTTGGCGGCGATGGAAGCTTTTTGCCGGTCTGAACTGTCTTTCGCGAGCTCAGCGATACCGGCAATGCTTCCCATGACGCCAGTCACATCGGTCGGCAAAATCATCAGGCGCTGATTTGGCGAGTTGGCGAAATCTTTCAGCGCTTCGATATATTTCTGCGCCACGAAGTAGTTGATCGCCTGTACATCACCGGATGCGATGGCGTCAGACACCATGCTCGTCGCCTTGGCTTCCGCTTCTGCCAGACGTTCGCGGGCTTCGGCCTCGCGGAATGCCGCTTCGCGTTTACCTTCGGCTTGCAGAATGGCGCCCTGCTTTTCACCTTCGGCACGCAGGATTTCGGATTGGCGCAGACCTTCGGCTTCGAGGATATTGGCGCGTTTTTCGCGCTCGGCTTTCATTTGGCGCGCCATCGAATCGATCAAATCGCGCGGCGGCTGAATGTCTTTCAATTCAATCCGGTTTGCCTTGATGCCCCAGGGATGCGTGGCCTGATCCACCACACCCAGCAACTTGGCATTGATTTCATCACGCTTGGACAGGGATTCGTCCAGATCCATCGAGCCGATGGCGGTACGGATATTGGTCATCACGAGGGCAATGGTCGCCTGCTCGAGATTCGAAACTTCATAAGCCGCCTTGGCCGCATCGAGGACCTGGAAAAAAACCACGCCGTCCACCTTTACCACGGCATTGTCTTTGGTGATCACATCCTGCGATGGGATTTCCAGCACTTGTTCCATCATGTTCACCTTTCGGCCGATGCCCTGGATGATAGGAAACAGGAAATGCAGACCGGGGCTCAACGTGTGGGTATATTTACCGAAACGCTCCACCGTCCACTCGTAACCCTGAGGGACCATGCGCACCATTTTGCCCACGAATATCACCACAAACAGCAGAAGTACCAAAACTAGAAACATGCCCATGACGAACTCCTTGAAATGTCGGGTCAAGTATATTGGTTTCGGCCGCCGGTTTGTTGCGACCCTTTTGGGCCTGCCTGCATCTCCCTGTCTGTGACATCCCCTTTCGCCATAGATGTTCCTTCCAGCCTGCTGAACCGAGCCCGAAATGGCGAGGCAGAGGCCTTTGAACAACTTTACCGCTGGTTTGAAAGGCCCGTCTTCACACTGGCATTGCGCTTATGCGGCCAGCGCGAGGAGGCGCAAGACATCCTGCAAGAGACCATGTTGAAACTGCTCGGAAAAATAGCGGAATTTCGTGGTGAATCGCCCTTTTGGGGCTGGCTACGGCAAATTGCGGTGAATGAATGCCTGATGCGCCTCCGCAAGCGCCACCCCGGCCTGGAAACGGATATGGACGGGGAATCGGATTTTCTGGAGGCGGATATTTTATTACCGCCACAGGCGGCCGATGCGCGACTGCTCACGGAAGCGATGAACCGCCTGCCCGCAACGACCCGTAGCGTGCTTTGGCTTTACCACGTGGAAGGTTATACCCATGACGAGATCGCGGGCCTGATGGATAAAACAATTTCGTTTTCGAAATCACAATGCGCGCGCGGCGGAAAAAAATTGCGTGAACTTCTAAATATCGACAAGGAGGTACCAAGCCATGGCTGATATCTCGGCACAGCACTACGGCATCAATATCGGGCAGGCATTGCGTGACCTGCCACTGGAAGCACCCATGCATTCCGCGTGGCCCATGCTTTCGGAGCGGATTCCGAAAAAGAAATCTCGGCGTTATTTTCCTGCGGCACTCGCTGCCGGGTTTTTACTGCTGGCAATAATTCCGCTTGGCCTGCATTCACCGCCCGACAGCGGGAGTACAAACGACGGGGATTTGCAGACGTTGATGCAGCAATCATCACAGCTCGAAAACATCATCGTCGCAACACGCAATTCCACCGCCAGCAGTGCAAGCGCCGAGGTGATCAGCCTCGCTCTGGAAGACCGCATCCACGCCATCGACAGCCAACTTGCTTCGGGCAGCCTGGGTGTCTCGCAACAACTGAACCTCTGGCAACAGCGCGTCGATATTCTGCAGGAAGCGACAAGGCTGTATTCCTCGCAACGTTATCGACAAGCCGAAGGCCAACCCTATGAAATTGCCATGGTGGAATCGTATTGAAAACCATGCCCTTAGAAAATTCGACACGGAGATTCAAGATGAAATTAAAAACCCTTAGCCTGGTTCTGGCCTGCACACTGATGAACGGTGTGTTCGCGGCAGAACCTTCAACAACGAGCCCTGCCGAGCAGAAAGCCGCCAAGGCGGAAATAGACAGCCTGATCGAACGCATCGAAGTACTGTCGAAAAAACTAGGGCCTGGCAACTCGATCAACATCGATATCCGCAAGCATGATTCCGAATGGACTCCGCCGCCCGGCGGCCATGGCCCGCGTGAAGTCGTGATCGAGCGCCGCATGGCTCCGACAGCACGGGCGCAGGCAGAAGTCATGCGATCCAAACCCGGTATCGGCATCGTGATGGCACCCAATGCCGCCGCCAACGGTGTGCTGATCGGTGCTGTTACGCCTGATGGTCCGGCATCGAAAGCAGGCCTTCGCTCGAGTGACGTTTTGCTCAGCATTGATGGAAAAAATATCGGCAGCAGTGGCCGGGATGGCCTCGACAAGGCACGTGAATTATTGTCGGATTTGAAAGTCGGGCAGAATGTGCAAGTGGTTTACGCTCGTGCCGGCAAAACCGGAAAAGCGAATATCAAGGTCGACAATATCGGACGCGTAATGATGTTCAGTGATCGCGATGGCGAATTCGCACCTCGTGCCTATGGACACGGAAAACGCATGATGATGGGCGGCCCGGATGCCCGTGAAAACCTTGAAATCATGGCCTTTGGCGATTGCGAAAAATCCGGCAAGAAGGACTGCGCTCCGCCGCGCATTTTCGAAGCGCTGCGCTGGCAGGGTTTGAATCTTGCGTCACTGGATGCCCAACTCGGTCGATATTTTGGAACCGAGAAAGGCGTGTTGGTGATCAGTGCCAGCCCGGACATGAAAAACCTGCAAAGCGGCGATGTCATCCTGCGTGTGGAAACTACCTCGACTCAATCTCCCCGTGATGTGATGCGGGTGCTTCGCGAAAAGAAAGTCGGTGAAAAGATCAGTCTGCAGGTATTGCGCGACCGGAAGACACTGACGGTCGACATTACGGTACCGGAAGCCAAGGCAATGCCGTTTTTGACTCCTCCACCTGCACCCCCAGCTCCACCTGCCCCGCCACGGGCACCCGGTCAAACGCCACCACCGGCGGCGCCCGCGCCACCTGCTCCGCCAATGGGCATGCGCTTCAATGATAACAATCAGGAATCGACAGTCTGGATCAGCCAGAATGTCGATGCAGACAACGAGGTCAATCAGGATATTAGTATCGAAATAGCGAGGTAATTCCTGCGATAGCCAGTCGCGGGAACTATTGCTGCTTCGCCTGTCTCCTATCTTCCGTTAAGACAAACTCTCTTTTATTCCCGGCTCTCACTAGGCCGGGATTTTTTTGTCCGACGGCAATAAAAGCAAGGGTCGGCAAACAGCCTCAATAGATTATTCACATGCAATGCCCGTATGATGAAGCGACTACCGGGGATAAGCTGTGAAAACAGTCAAACAGAGTCTGGATGATTTATCGCGCAGCCTGCGAGAACGTCCTGACGAAATCATGCTCGAAATCGGTGCCGGCGGCGAACTTCTGGTCGCGCGTATCCGGGTCGCTGCGATTTCACTGCTGTTCCTGCTCCCGATTACCAATCTGCTTCTGGGCGGATCGTATTATGAAAGCTTCACCGGTGCGCTAGGTACCACCGGTGCGTTTTTGTTGAGCCTGCTCTGGCTGAAGTTGTCGCGGCAACATCGCCTTTATCGCTGGCTGCCATTTGTTTCGGCAGCTTGCGATGTCAGCATGGTCAGTACCGTCTTGTGCCTTCTGTCACTCAACAATGCCTCGGCCGGCTTGAACAGTGTTGTCGTCTGGTGCTGCTACCCGCTCGCCATCATGGCAACCGCTCTGCGAAACGACGTGCGCATCTGTCTGTTAACCGGCGCTTTGGCCATCGTGCAATTTTCACTGCTTTCCCTTTTCATCATGAATCAAGGTGATGCTGCGGTTGCCTCGCTAGACTACGGCGTGGTTTCCGCATCCAACCAGGTGCAGAGAGTCGTCGTATTGTTGGCGGTCAGCATGCTGACTGCCGTGGTGGTCTACCGCATGCAGCTATTGGTGCAGTTATCGGGAACCGATGGCTTGACCGGTCTGCCCAACCGGCTTTACTTGAACCACCGCGTTCCGCATTTACTGCAACAGGCGAAAACAGACAATGCGACCTTGTCGATCGCCATCATCGACATGGATTTGTTCAAGCGCATCAATGACGATCTCGGCCATATTGTCGGCGACAGGGCATTGCGTCATGTCGTCCAGACCCTGCGGGAAGAACTTCATGATGAAGAGCCTCTCATCCGTATCGGCGGGGAAGAATTCCTGCTGGTCATGCGCATGCCGATCGGTAGCGCCTGGGAACGGATCGAATTCCTGCGCAAACGACTGAATGACAAGCCTTTCCTGGCCGAAGCCGGTAGTGTGCCGCGCGTCCTGAGTTTTTCGGCCGGCATTGCCTGTTCGCCGCATGATGCCAGCGACATTTCAGGCTTGCTGAAACATGCCGACCGCAGATTAAGGTCCGCAAAGCAACAAGGGCGAAATCGCGTCATAGCGCGCGATTAGGCCGATTACTTGCTCCAAACCCGTGTCTGCACTACCCTGCGTCATCGCTTTGGGGATCAAGACACATGGATATTTTGAAGGGTTTGTTTGGCTTGGCTGTGCTAATCGGTATCGCCTGGATTTTTTCGAATAATAAATCGCGGGTCGATTGGAAATTGGTCGGCACCGGCGTTTTCCTTCAAATTGCCTTTGCTGCATTTGTTTTGCTTACACCGTTCGGAAACTGGTTTTTCAGCAAGTTGGGCGAAGCTTTCGTTACCTTGCTGAGCTTCACCAATGCTGGCTCCGAGATGATTTTCGGTGCATTGAGCAAGCCCGACAAACTCGGATTTATCTTCGTTTTCCATGCCCTGCCCACCATCATTTTCTTTGCTGCGCTGATGGCCATTCTCTATCACCTGAACATCATGCAGCAGATCGTGAAAGTCATGGCATGGCTGATTACCAAAGTGATGAAAGTTTCCGGTGCAGAAACCACATCGGTATGTGCCAGTGTCTTTATCGGGCAGACTGAGGCACCGCTTACCGTGCGCCCATATATCAGCAAGATGACCGATTCCGAACTGCTGACCATGATGATCGGCGGTATGGCACATATTGCCGGTGGCGTAATGGCGATTTACATCGGCATGCTTGCAGGCAGCGATACAACACTCCAAGTGATGTACGCCAAGCATTTCCTTGCCGCTTCCATCATGGCGGCACCGGCTACCTTGCTGATTGCAAAAATCCTGATACCCGAAACCGGCACACCGCTGACTACCGGCAAGGTGGAAGTCCATTTCGAACGTGAAAGCAAAAACATCATCGATGCTGCAGCTGCAGGCGCCTCGGATGGTATGCGTCTTGCTCTGAATGTTGCCGCGATGTTGCTCGCCTTCGTTGCCCTGATTGCAATGGTGAATGCATTTATCGGCTGGTGTGGCGATATTCACATGAGCGGCTACAACAGCCTGAACATGATGCTGAACCAGGGTGCCGCTGTTGGCGCCACGCCGATCAAACTTAATCTTGGCTTGATTCTTGGCTATATCCTCGCGCCGATTGCCTGGGTAATCGGCATCGAATGGAACGACGCGGTAATTGCCGGTGGCCTGATTGGCCAGAAAGTCGTACTGAACGAATTTGTTGCCTATCTGCAATTGGCAGCTACGCCGGTGGGAGATGGCGTCGGTGCGATCAGCGAACATTCCAGGCTGATTCTGACTTATGCCTTGTGCGGCTTTGCCAATTTTGCGTCGATTGCAATCCAGATCGGCGGCATTGGTGCGCTTGCGCCTGAACGGCGCAGTGACCTGGCCCGTTTTGGTTTGCGCGCTGTTTTGGGCGGGTCGATTGCCACCTTGATGACGGCCACTATCGCCGGCGTATTACTGGGCCTGATCAAGTAAACAGAACATGTCTCCACGCGTCCTGATCATCGGCAGCTATGTGCAGGACCATGCGTGGGTCGTAGATAAATTCCCGATTCCCGGTGAAACACGCCGGGCAAAAGGCTTTTCAAGCGGACCCGGCGGCAAGGGCTTTAATCAGGCGATTGCCTGTGCAAGACAGGGTGTGGACACGGTTTTCATCGGTGCCATTGGCCGTGATTCACTCGGTGAGTGTGCAAAGAGTTTCGCTGCCAACGAGGGCTTGCAAGCCTACTGGCATATTCGCGAAGACATGCCGACAGCAGCTTCAAGTATCGTGATAAACGCCGATGGCGAAAACATGATTGCGGTGAATCTGGCAGCAAACGAGTTTCTGGACCTGGCTTTTCTGCATGAACAGGCAGAACGATTCGAAGCTGCCGACACCGTGTTGTGCCAGCTCGAAAACAATCTGGATGCCATCCAGCTTGCCTTTCAACTGGCTGGCAAAAACAATGCACTCCGCGTGCTGAACCCTGCCCCGGTTCATCCCGAACTTGAACGTGGACTGCTGGATTCGGCCGATGTGCTGACCCCCAACGAGACCGAATTTTCCCTGCTGTGCAGACGCTTTGCCGACATCGATATTCCGGCAGATCAAGTGGCACATGCCGACGACGGAAAACTGCATGATTGCTGCCGAGCACTAAGCGCGAATACGGTTGTGATTACGCTGGGGCGCTTTGGCTGTTTTGTATCGCATGGACAAAATTTGCGTCGCGATTCCCGCAGCTACTATCGGGTCGAGCCCGAAGCCGTCAACGCCATCGATACCACCGGGGCCGGCGATGCTTTCAGCGGCAGCCTAGTCGCCGCATTGAGCCTTCTAGGTGAACAGCCGTTTTACGATGCCATCCATTACGCAGGACGTGTCGCGGCACTTTCCACGGAGACCATCGGCACTGCACCGGCCATGCCGAACCGTGCCGAGGTGAAAGCCAGATTTGGAAAATAGCCGGCATCCTGCCTGCAAGCCCTGTGTCAGATTAAGCACTAGGAAATGACTAGGTTGCGGCACGATGGTTTTTTATCTCGGTCGCAAGCGGCTCCATACGAGAGTAAAATATTGCTCTTAATCAAGGATCCGCCATGCTCAGCCCAGAACTACGCCAACGCATCGACACACTGCTCAACGGCAACAACGTCGTCTTATTCATGAAAGGCTCGCCATCGCAACCTAGTTGCGGCTTTTCTTCCAAAGCCTCCGGAATACTGAATGAATTACTGGACCACTACACCCACGTTGACGTTCTGGCTGACGCCGAAATTCGTGAGGGCATCAAGGTCTATGGCCAGTGGCCGACCATTCCGCAGCTTTATGTGAAAGGCGAACTGATCGGCGGTAGCGACATCATCGATCAAATGTTTAATAGCGGCGAACTGCATCAGGTACTCGGAGTGCCGGCCCCCGTCCGCATTACGCCTGCCCTGCATATCACTCCGGCAGCAGCGAAAGCCATTCGCCAGGCGATGGAGAACACCGAGCCCGGTTATGCACTTCACTTGAGCGTCGACGCCCGTTTCCAATCACAGTTCCAGCTCAAGCCGCTAAGCGGCAATGAAATAATGAGCGAAGTCGAAGGCATCAAAGTCTATTTTGATCTTGCCAGTGCCCCCCGTGCAGACGGCATTTCGATCGACTGGATTGAAGATGCCCGCGGTTCTGGACTCGCGATCGATAACCCTAATGCACCTGCCAAAGTACAGTCCCTGTCGGTCGAAGCCCTGAACGAGGACTTGCAGAATTTCGTGGTCATCGACGTGCGTCCGGCACACGGCCGGGAAGTGGCGACATTCCCCCATCCGCACGAAGTGCTCGACGAAGATACTTTTGAACGGCTTTCCGCACTTCCCAAGGACACCCGACTTGCATTCCTCTGCCACCATGGCAATTCCAGCCGACAGGCCGCAGAGCATTTTCGTCATCTGGGCTTCACGCATATTTTCAACGTCGAAGGTGGCATTGATGCCTGGGCCGAAAAAATTGACAACTCGTTACAACGCTATTGATTGGCGTAGAGCATTTACGCTAAATTTGGGGTAAGCTGAATGCAACGTCCAGTAATAACCTTTCTGCACCATGAGGCTTTCTATGAAATGGATATCAATTGCTCTGCTGGTCATCGGTTTGGCAGCCTGCTCGGGTGAGACAAGTGGCCCGGTCGGAAAGGCAGGCGCAGCGGCTACGGCCTGCGATACCTTTGTGAAAAGCAAGCTCGACGGCAAGCAATACAAGCTCGATTTAACGGTCCTGGCCGGCAGCATGAAAGCCAATACCTCGGGCGGTTCCGATCTAATGGCGCCGATTATCATCGAGCCCGGCCTCACCACCGAAGTCAAACAATCGATCGAGTGCGAAGTACGGTTCGATGCGACGGACAAGCCAGAAGTACTGACCGTCAACTTCATCTGGTAAGCGTACTCAAAAGTAATAAAAAAAGACCCGGGCAAGCCCGGGTTTTTTATTGCCGACAAAAAGGAAGCCTATTCGTCAAAGCGCAGATGCTTCACCGATTTTCCATGGCGACGAATCAGCTTCAGGGCCTCGATGCCGATATTGATGTGTTTTTCGACAAAGTTCGATGACACTATTTTATCGGACGCTTCGGTCTTCACGCCTTCGGGAATCATCGGCTGGTCCGACACCAGCAGCAAGGCGCCCGACGGAATGCTGTTGGCAAAACCGGTCGCGAAAATCGTCGCGGTTTCCATATCAATCGCCATGCTGCGGGTCTTGCGCAAGTATTCCTTGAACTCGACATCGTGCTCCCAGACCCGGCGATTGGTGGTGTACACGGTGCCAGTCCAATAATCGTGCCCAAGATCGCGGGTCATCGTCGAAATGGCACGTTGCAATGCGAAGGCCGGCAAGGCAGGTACTTCAGGCAACAGATAATCGTTCGAGGTACCTTCGCCGCGAATCGCCGCAATCGGCAGGATCAAATCGCCCAGCTCGTTCTTGCGTTTCAGGCCGCCGCATTTGCCCAGAAAAATAACCGCTTTCGGTGGCAATGCGCTCAATAAATCCATCACGGTCGCCGCATTGGCGCTGCCCATGCCGAAGTTGATCATCGTGATACCGTCGATAGTGGCGCTAGGCATCGGGCGATCACGGCCGACCACTTCGGCACCGGTCAGGCGGGCAAAATGGTCCAGATAACCACCGAAATTGGTCAGCAATACATGCTCGCCAAAATTTTCCAAAGCCACGCCTGTGTAGCGCGGTAACCAGTTACTCACAATATCCTGTTTGTCTTTCATTCTTCTCTCCTGTACTCCGCTATTTTGCCACGTTTAGGCATGACCTTAGTCATGTTGGCAGTACAACGCGCTCGGGTTAATGTGTCGAGGTCCAAGGGGAGAGTGTTCATGCGTAAATCCTGTCTCGTCGCCGCTATGGCGATGTTTAGCTTTTCTGTTGCCGCGTCCGGCAAGTCCGCCCATATCGAAGCACCGAAGCCGGTGTCTGTCCCTTATCCAAGTACCTATCAACGTATTGGTTCCGGGCCAGTCCTGATTCGCAATGCGACGGTACTGACAGGTACCGGCGAGCGTATCGACAATGCCGATGTCTTGATGCGTAACGGTAAAATTGCCGGCGTCGGCAAGAATCTCGATGCCTCCGACAATGCCACGATCATTGATGGCACGGGGAAATGGGTAACGCCCGGTATTATCGACGACCACTCCCATCTCGGCGTCTATCCAAGCCCCGGCGTGAGCGCACATGAAGACGGCAACGAGTTGACCAATCCCACCACGCCCAATGTCTGGGCCGAACATTCGATCTGGCCGCAGGACCCCGGCTTCGCCAAGGCCTTGGCCGGCGGCGTCACTTCCATGTTGGTGTTGCCGGGCTCAGGCAATCTCATTGGCGGTCGCGGCGTAGTCGTGAAAAATGTTTACGGCAACAGCTATCAATCGATGAAATTTCCGGATGCTCCGCACAGCCTGAAAATGGCCTGCGGCGAAAATCCGAAACGCGTTTATGGCAGCAAGGGTTCTTCACCTTCCACTCGCATGGGAAATGTCGCCGGTTACCGTGCCGCGTTTATCGATGCCAAGGGCTATATGAAGTCCTGGGACAAATACAATACCCGCGGCAAGGAAAAAGGCGATGAGCCGACACAGGATTTGCGCCTCGAAACACTGGCTGCCGTGATGCGCGGCGATATCAAAGTTCAAATCCATTGCTATCGCGCCGACGAAATGATGTTGATGATGGATCTGGCGAAAGAATTCAACTTCAAGATCTCTTCCTTCCATCATGCGGTTGAAGCCTACAAGATCGCACAACCTCTGGCCGACAACGGTATCTGCGCTTCAATGTGGGCCGACTGGTGGGGCTTCAAGATGGAAGCACTCGACGGCATCCAGGAAAACATCGCGCTGGTGGATCGCAAGAAAAACAGCTGCGCGATCGTGCATTCTGATTCCGCCGAAGGCATTCAACGCCTGAATCAGGAAGCAGCCAAAGTGATGGCGCGTTCAAATGCCTTGGGCATGAATGGCAGCCCTGAAAACGCCATGCGCTGGCTGAGCTTGAATCCTGCCAAAGCGATAGGAATCGACAAGGTCACCGGCTCGCTCGAACAGGGAAAAAATGCCGACGTGGTGCTCTGGAACGGGACGCCTTTCAGCGTTTATGCGAAAGCCGAAAAAGTGTATATCGATGGCGCATTGATGTTCGATATCAATAACAAAAACCTGCAACCGGTTTCGGACTTTATGGTTGGACAAGGAGTGAGCCCATGAAACGTCTTCTCTTAATCGCGTGCTTGCTGTCCGGTTCCGCCTTTGCACAAAACGTATTGATTAAAAATGCGACCGTGCACACCGCCGGCACACGCGGCACTCTGAAAAATACCGACGTGCTCGTGCATGGCGGCATTATTCGCGCAATCGGGCCGAATCTCTCGGCTCCCGGCGTTACCAGCGTCGATGCGAAGGGCAAATCGCTGACACCGGGATTGTTTGCCGGTCTTGGCGATATCGGCCTGGAAGAAGTGTCGGCGGAAAAATCCACCGTCGACGCCAGCTTCTCGCTGGGCGAAGGCGTCACCGGACAAATGCGGCCCGAGTTCGATGTGGTACCGGCATTCAATCCCGATTCGATATTGATCCCGGTAACTCGCCTGGAGGGTTTTACTTTCACGGCGTTGAGCGCCAATGCCGGCAGTAGCTTGCTGGGCGGTCAGGGTGCCATCATGCGCCTTGATGGAAAATTCGAGAGCCCGATTGGCTCGCGCATTCTATTCGCCAGCATGGGTAGCAGCGCCGACGAACTCAGCGGCAGCTCGCGCGCGGCGCAATACATGCTGCTGGACCAGGCGATTCGCGAAGCACGCGGCTTGTCACCCTACGATTACAAACAGGCATTGCTGACGCCTGCCGGACGCGAGGCATTGAATAAATATTTGCTCGGCGGCCGTACCGTCTTCCATGTCGAACGTGCATCCGATATCCGGCAAGTACTGGCGTTCGCCAAAAAGAACGGCATGCGTCCGGTTATTGTCGGTGGCAGCGAAGCCTGGAAAGTGGCGGCGCAATTGAAAGCCGACAACGTGATCGTGTTTGTCGACGCATTGCAAAACCTCCCTTCGAGTTTTGACCAGATTGGCTCACGAATCGATAACGCGGCCTTGTTGCAGAAAGCCGGCGTGCGCGTCGGCTTGTATCGCAGCGACGATTCCTCGCAAAACGCGCGCAAAGTCCGCCAGACCGCCGGCAATGCCGTCTCCTATGGTTTGCCATGGGAAGCCGGGCTTGCCGCGATCACCAGCGTACCTGCCGATGCATTCGGCGTCGGCGATAAAGTCGGCCGGATCGAAGTCGGCCTGATGGCCGATCTCGTGCTATGGAATGGCGATCCGCTCGAAGTAAATGCATTTGCCGAGCAAGTGTGGATGAGCGGCCAAGCCATGCCGATGACCTCCCGGCAAACCGAACTGCGCGATCGCTACATGAGCGAAGAAAACGGCATGCCACGTGCATACCAAAAATAATCTACATCGTCCAAACATCAATTAACTCTGTCCGGAAAACACATGAAACTTCATTTGCTTGCCACTGCCATATTGCTGACTTTTTCCACCGGCACCTTGACTGCCGCCGATAAAAAAGAAGCCGCCAAATGGGATATCAACAATTTCCACAAAGGCGCGAAAACTGTTTCGTTCACGACCGACGAGGGTACCTGGCTCGATCTCGACGTCAGTCCGGATGGCAGCACGATTGCGTTCTCGATGATGGGCGATATCTACACCCTGCCGATTAACGGCGGCACCGCGAAACGCATCAGCTCCGGTCCGGCCTTCGATGTGCAGCCACGCTTTTCTCCGGACGGAAAACAAATCGCCTACACCTCGGACCGCGCCGGCGGCAATAATTTGTGGCGCATGAATCGCGATGGTACCGATGCAAAACAGGTGACCAAGGAAAGTTTTCGCCTGCTTAACAATCCGGTCTGGACACCGGATGGCCAATACCTGATTGGACGCAAACATTTCACCTCCGAACGCTCGCTCGGTGCCGGCGAATTGTGGATGTACAACCTGAAAGGCGGCAGCGACGGTTTGCAATTGAACAAGCGCAAGAACGACCAGATGGATCTCGGAGAGCCTGCGATCAGTCCGGATGGCCGTTATGTTTATTACTCCGAAGACGTCAGCGATGGCGACACCTTCGCCTACAACAAGAATGTTTACGGAGTGATTTATGCGATCAAGCGCCTTGATCGCGAAACCGGCGAAGTACGCACATTGATTCAAACACCCGGCGGCGCGATTCGTCCGCAGCCTTCGCCGGACGGAAAATCGCTCGCATTCGTCAAGCGCATTCGCGATAAATCCGTCTTGCACGTGATGGATCTGCAATCGGGTGCCGTGCGTCCGGTTTGGGATGGCTTGTCGCATGACCAGCAGGAAGTCTGGGCAATCTTCGGACCCTATCCGAATTTCAACTGGACCCCGGATTCGAAGAACGTCGTGATCTGGGCGCAAGGCAAACTCTGGCGCGTGGACATGGCGTCCGGCGCACAAACCGCGATTCCGTTCACCGCCACTGTGCAACAAAGCCTGGTGGCGCCACTGCGTTTTTCGCATCGCGTCGACGGCAATTCTTTTTCGCCGAAAATGATCCGCGATATTACGACCAGCCCGGACAACAACAGCATTGTTTTCCATGCCGTCGGCAAACTCTGGAAAAAAACCTTGCCGAATGGAACGCCAACTCGTCTCACCTCGGACGCAAAACAATTCGAATATCAACCGGCCTACAGCAGCGACGGCAGGAAACTGCTTTACACCACTTGGTCTGATGAAAATTTCGGCGCGATCATGGAAATGGATCTGGCCTCCGGACAAAGCCGCAAGCTCACCAACGATCCTGGCTATTACTACGGCCCGCGCTACTCGAACGATGGCTCGCGCATTTTGTTCAGCAAGCAATCGGGGGGCAATCTGACCGGCGGTGTCTGGGCCGGCGAACGCGGCGTATTCGTGATGGATGCACAAGGCAAGAACGTGCAACGCGTTGCGAAAAACGGCAGTGATCCGCAGTTCGCCCCCGATGGCAAACGGGTTTATTTCCTGACCGGCGGCGGCTTGTCGAAAAAGCTGCAGAGCGTCGGCATCAACGGCGAAGAACCGCGCGATGTTTTCACGATGAAATATCCGGATTTCGTCACGATCAGTCCAGACGGCAAGTACATCGCGTTCACCGAACTGTTCAACGCCTATCTCGCACCCATTCCACAAACCGGCGGCGTGCTCGAACTTTCGAAAGACATCAGCACATTACCGGTCACGAAACTAAGCACCGATACCGGTTCTTACCTGCATTGGTCGCATGATTCGAAAACGGTGCATTGGCTGGTCGGTGACCGCTATGTCTCGCGCGGCATCAACGCGAGTGCCGCCGATAGCGGAGTCGCCATCGGATTGAGCGTGGCTACCGATAAACCCGCCGACGTTGTCGCCTTTACCGGCGGTCGCGTGATCACAATGCGCAATGCGCAAAGCCAGCAGGAAGTGATCGAAGATGGCGTGGTCGTGGTACAGGGACAGAATATTCTTGCGGTCGGCAAGCGAGGTGATGTCGCGATTCCGCAAAATGCCAAAACCATCGATGCGTCCGGCAAAACGATTTACCCCGGCATCGTCGATGTGCATGCACACGGCAACCATTTCGGTGGCGGCGTGATGGCGCAAAACAATTGGGCTTACTACGCGAATCTCGCTTTCGGCGTGACGACCTTGCACGATCCGTCCGCAACGACCGAGATGGTGTTCTCGCAATCGGAATTGCAAAAAACCGGCGAACTGGTTGGCCCGCGTGTCTTCTCGACCGGCAGTATTCTTTACGGTGCAGACGGCGATTTCAAAGTCACGGTGAATTCGCTCGATGACGCCCGCAGCAATCTGCGTCGCCTGAAAGCCAATGGCGCCTTCAGCGTGAAAAGTTACAACCAGCCGCGTCGTGAACAGCGCCAGCAAATCAACCAAGCGGCAAAGGAACTTGGCATGCTGGTGGTGGAAGAAGGTGGCAGTACCTTTAACCACAATATGACGATGATGCTCGATGGCGTTACCGGCATCGAACACAATATTCCGATTGCTCCGCTTTATCGCGACGTCATTGAAACCTGGCGCCAGACCGACGTACGCAATACACCGACACTGATCGTGAATTACGGCGGCGTAAACGGCGAGTTTTACTGGTACGGGCACACGAATGCCTGGGAAGACAAGAAGCTCAACCATTTCTTTCCGCAACAGGCATTGGACGCCCGCAGCATTCGCCGCGAAATCGGCCCTGAGTGGGATTACTACCATGTCGAAGTAGCGAAAGCTGCCAAGAAAATGCGCGATGCCGGTATCAGAATCCAGGTCGGTGGCCATGGTCAATTGCAAGGTCTGGGCACCGTCTGGGAAATGTGGATGTTGACGCAAGGTGGTATGACGCCTTGGGAAGCATTGCGTGCCGGTACGATTGATGGCGCCGATTACATCGGTTACTCGCAAGACCTGGGTTCGCTGGAAGCAGGCAAACGTGCCGACCTCGTGATCGTCAACGGCAATCCGCTGGAAAATATCCAGGCGAC
>JAKQKT010000334.1 GCA_029560515.1 Pseudomonadota bacterium | reverse complement strand
GTCCTGATCCTTGGGCAGGTCGGGATCGACGGTTTGCACCAACTCGGCGGCGTAGCGGCGCGGCCGGTCGAGTTGGGCGACGTGCAGGCCGATCAACCAGTTGAAGGTCTCGATCAGATCGACGGTCTTTTCCACCTGCGCGTCGCTGCCCGGCTGCTTGACCTTGAGGCGGTAGGTCGTCGGGTCGGCAAACTGGCGCACGTTGAGCAGGCTGGGGCTACCGGCGGTTTCAAAATCGAGCCAATACTTGAGCAGGTAATCCCGGGCGAGGTCGGAATTTTGCGGGTTTTCGACGTCGACCACAGGATTTTTCGGCAGCAACAGATTGTTCAGGGTGTCTTCGTAGGATTCGAGGCGTAGGTATTTGAAACAGTGGCTGATACCGTCACGGGAGACGGGTTTGCCGTTTTTCCAGTCTTTCGAGTAGCCGGCCTTCTTGGTGCGTGGCAGTACCAATTGGTAAAAATACTCGCCCATTTCGACCATTGCATAGCGGCGCTGACCACCATCGTTGCGGTTCTTCTGGATGACGGCGTGGGCAGTTGTTCCCGAGCCGGCGAAATAGTCCAGCACCCATGGGCGAGACTCCTGATTCGTCGCCAGGGCCAGTACGCGACTCAGCAGCGCGGTCGGCTTTGGTGTCTGGAAAACGATCTCGTCGCCTTGCAGGCCGATGCAGGCCAGCATTTCCTTTTTTGCATCCTGCGTATGGCCGACTTCGGAATAAGGCCAGATGGTTTGGGGGACGCGGCCTTGTTTAACTTCGGTAAGGAAGCGCTTGATTGACGGCGTATTATTGCCGTCTTCGCCCCACCAGATTCGATCGTCGCAATTTAATTCGTCAAACTTCGCTTTCGATACGCGCCAGTAAGTACCTGGCGGAGGCCCGGGAATAACCCTACCAGATGGGCAAGTTATGGAGTAGCGCCCTTCGCTATAGGGGTTTCGCGCCGAAAGATCGCCGGGCTTCCATGGGCCGCGTGGGTCGTTGTCACGATTGCTGTAGCGTGCTTCCATTTCAACTGTGCGAGGAAGGAGAAATGGGGCCCAGGTTTCAGCATTTTTCGCATAGACCAACACGAAGTCATGGTCTTCCGAAAAATGCCGGGCCGAGTTTTTCGGCGAATAAATTTTTTGCCAGATGGCCGTGGCAATGAAGTTTTCTTCCCCCCAACGTCCATCTGCCAAACGCTTGAAAGCCGCTTGCTCGTTGTCGTCCAGCGAAACAAACAGTGCTGCATTCTCGTCGGCCAGTTCGTGGCTAAGCTGTAGGCGGTCATCCATCATCGACAGCCATGATGAGTGACGGTAGGCATCCCGGTAAAGAAAGCCATCGGAGCCCGTGTTATATGGCGGGTCGATGTAAATGCAACGAATTTGCTCGCGTAGTTTTCTGCGCATCAGATTCAGTGCATGAAAGTTGTCTGAGTGGATCAACAGTCCATTAAGGGTTTCATCCAGGTTTTCCTGACTTGCCAACAGAGCGGCCTTTAAATTTTCGCCAACCAAAGCTGTGTCGACCGTAAGAAACCGATTCGCCCGCAGAAACTCCACCTTCAGCGGTACCGAATACCCCGGTGTCGTGGTGTCCTCGACGATTTCATCAATCGCAAACAGCCGTACCCATTCCTCCCGCTGTGCGTCATTGGTGGCGATTTCCGGGTAGAGGGCTTCGGGGATACGGTCCAGCGTGATGCAGTAATTAGTCTCGACGACGAACTTCTTCTTCAGCCACAGCTTCTTCTGAAAATCCTCGATCTGGGCGAGGAAGTCGATGATGCGGCGGGCGATTTTGCGCAGGCTTTGCAGCTTTTTCAGGTAGGTTTCGACCCGGGGCGCTTCGGCGTTTTCGATGTCGTCGAGGCGCATGATCTCGTTCTTGATGTAGAAATCCAGCTCGCGCCGCAGGAAGCCGCCCAGGTTCTTGTGGATGAAGTAATCCATGGTGTTGCGGCTGGTGTATTGGCCCAGGTATTTGCCGAGCAGCGTGCGGTAGGGCTGCTTGTCGGTGGGCGCCGGGGTGGTCAGCGCAGTGCGGTGGGTTTCGGCTTCGGGCAGCTTGGTCAGCGCGGTCTGGATGGCGGCTTCGGCTTCGGCCAGTCGCTTTTGCTGCCAGGTGCCGGCCTGGCCGGTTTTCTCCGGGTCCGGGCGGTATTGGAACTGGATGACGAGTTCGGTCTGGCTCTGCGCGTTGGTTTCGAGCTTGACGGGTTCCGGGCTGTGGATGAGGAAGTAGCGTTCCTGG
>JAKQKT010000317.1 GCA_029560515.1 Pseudomonadota bacterium | reverse complement strand
TCGCGCAGCGATTCGCCCACTTCGAGCAGGTCGAGCGTGGTGGCGTCCTTGCAGACGAGGATGTTGCGCAGGTGTTCGGCCAGTCCTCCGATGAAAATATCGGCCTCGAAACCCTTGCGCAGAATCTGGTCGAACAGGTTGAGGATCGCCGGGGCATCTTCGGCCAGCAGCGCGTCCGTTATCTGAAAATAGTAGTCGTAATCGAGCACGTTGAGGTTCTCGATCACGTCTTCGTAGCGCACCTTTTTACCGGAAAAACTGATGATACGGTCGAAAATGGAAAGCGCGTCGCGCAGAGCGCCGTCGGCTTTTTGCCCGATGATGTGCAGGGCGTCTTCTTCGGCCTCGATACCTTCTTTGCGGCAGATTTCTTTCAGGTGTAATACCATGTCAGCCACCGTGATGCGACGGAAATCGAAGATCTGGCAGCGCGACAGAATGGTCGGAATGATCTTGTGTTTTTCCGTGGTAGCCAGAATAAAAATGGCGTACGGCGGCGGCTCTTCCAGCGTTTTCAGAAATGCATTGAACGCCTGGTTGGAGAGCATGTGCACCTCGTCGATGATGAACACCTTGTAACGGCCCTGCTGCGGCTGGAAGCGCACCTGCTCCGTAAGCGCGCGGATGTGCTCCACGGAGTTGTTGGAAGCGGCGTCGAGTTCGATGATATTGAACGACGCATTTTCATTGAACGACTTACAGGAAGCGCATTCGTTGCAGGCTTCGTAGTCTTTCGTACGGTTTTCGCAGTTCAGTATTTTGGCCAGAATCCGCGCACAGGTAGTTTTGCCCACGCCCCTCGGGCCGGTGAACAAAAAGGCATGTGCGACGTGGTCGGTGGCCAGTGCATTTTTAAGTGTACCGGCAACATGCTGCTGCCCCACAACGTCTTCAAAACGCTGCGGACGATACTTTCGGGCTGATACAATGAAGTTGCTCATCTGCCGACAAAAGTAAGAAATTTAGTGCGAAGTGCGAAGCCGTCAGTGCGAAGTCTTTTTAAGTCCGAAGTCTTTAGTGCGAAGTGCGAAGTCACGGCATTCGGGTGAATGAGGACTTCGCACTTCATACTTCGGACTGATATCTATCTTACTACGCTTAATCGAACAGCGCCGGTGTTCGTGCCGTCGCTCAGCCGCAACACATACACGCCCTGCGGCAAATCCTGCAGGTCGATTTGTGTGTGGAAAACGCCGCTACCCGGGTTAAATTCCAGGTGGCGCAGCATACGGCCCGTCATATCAACCACGTCGGCATGCAGCACGGAAGGCGCATCCGAGAGGCTGATCTGGAACATACCGGTGCTCGGATTCGGCGAAATGTTCATGCCCCAAGTGTCGGCCAGGTCGATCGTTTTGATGACGTCGAGCAAATAAGTCGTAGAACTCGTGCACAGGTTGATATCTCGTACATACACTGTGTACAAGCCATTCGGCAAATCAGGGAACAATTGTTCTGCCTGCCAGTTGATGCCGTCGATGCTATATTCGTAACTGAATGTACCACCGCTACCCACCACGACAAGCGTATCGCCCTGATTGGTAACCTCGAATTCCACAGGCGTAGGTTCGGTAATGGTACCGCCGGTTGTAACACTGAAGCCCGCCGCATCGGTGATCGTCACCGTATACACGCCGGCAGGAAGATTGGTAAACGTTGCCAGGAACGCGCACGATGCGCTGCTGCTGCCGATGAAAGTGCCCGCAGCCGGAGAAATCGTTGCCGTCACCGGAGCGATACCACCATCTACACAAATCCCGATGATGCCATCCTGATC
>JAKQKT010000297.1 GCA_029560515.1 Pseudomonadota bacterium | reverse complement strand
CCCGCTTTCATCACGGAATACCCAATTGGTGCCCGATGCCAGGCCATGCAGCAGACCACGCGAACGCAAATAGTAGACATAGGCAAAGGCACCAAAGAAGAACAGGCCTTCGATACAGGTCGCAAAGCAAATCAGGTTCAGCAGAAACTGTTTGCGATGTTCACGGGTTTCAATCCGGTCGAGCTGGTTGATCGAATCCATCCAGCGAAAACAGAACTCGGCCTTGTGTCGAATGGCCGGAATACTTTCGATCGCGGTGAACGCCTTGGCTCGAGCTTCCGGTTCCGGCAGATAGGTATCCAGCAAGGTCAGGTAAAACTGCACATGCAGGGCTTCTTCATACAATTGCCGCGACAGATACAACCGCGCTTCGGGTGCATTGATATGTTTGTAGAGATTCAGCACGAGATTATTCGATACGATCGAATCGCCGGTCGCGAAGAAGGCGACCAGACGTTCGATAAGATGGCGTTCGGCGGGTCCGAACTTGTTCCGAAGATCATTCACGTCGAGCGAGAAGTCGACTTCCTCGACGGTCCAGGTATTGCGCACGGCATCACGATACATTTCGTAGAAAGCCGGGTAACGCATGGGCCGCAAGGTCAAGGCAAAGCCGGGATCGAGTAGGTTGCTCATTATTGGCAGGACTCGCAGCTTTCCGGATTTTCCAGCGAACAGATCACCGCAGCCGCATCCTGCTCAGCGCTGGTCACCGTGGTTTTCGCAATGCGTGTCGCCGGTCTTGAACGCAGGTAGTAAGTTGTCTTGATGCCGCGCTTCCAGGCATACATGTACATCGAGCTTAAAGCGCCAATGTTTGGGCTTTCCATGAACAGGTTCAGCGACTGCGATTGATCGATGAATGCACCGCGATCAGCCGCCATATCGATCAACGAGCGCATCGGCACTTCCCAGACGTTTCGATAGATTTCACGCAATTCGTTCGGGATCTCCGACATCGATTGCACCGAGCCTTCGGCCAGCTTGATGCGGTCTCTTGTTTCCGGCGTCCACAGACCGAGCTTTTTCAGCTCTTCGACCAGATAACGATTCACCTGCAGGAAATCGCCCGACAAGGTTTCGCGTTTGAACAGATTGGAAATTTGCGGTTCGATGCATTCATAGCAGCCGGCAATCGAGGCAATCGTCGCCGTCGGTGCAATTGCAATCAGCAGAGAGTTACGAAGACCTTGCTGCTTGATGCGTTCACGCAAAGCATCCCAACGAGCGACATTTTCCGGCACGATATTCCAGGCATCGAATTGTAACTCGCCCTCTGCTGCACGGGTTTCCGCGAATGAAGGATGTGCACCGCGCTCCAATGCCAGCTCGGCCGAAGTCGACAAGGCCTGGTAATAAATTTCTTCGGCGATTCTTGCCGATAGTTTGCGTGCAGCTTCGGAATCAAAGGCCAGACGCATCTGGAAAAACACATCCTGTAAACCCATCATGCCCAAACCCACCGGACGCCAGCGCAGATTGCCGCGACGAGCGGATTCAATCGGATAGAAATTCAGATCGATCACGCGATCAAGTTGGCGCACGGCAAGCTGCACGGTTTCTGCGAGCTTGTCGAAATCAAATTCTTTGTATTCGTTCAAATGCTGACCCAGATTGATCGAACCGAGATTGCAGACAGCCGTTTCGTCGTAAGTCGTGACTTCGAGAATCTCGGTGCAGAGATTCGATAAATGGATAACGTTTTTCGCAATCGCGGTTTGATTACTGGCGCGATTGCATTTGTCCTTGAAGGTCATCCAGCCATTGCCGGTTTGCGCCAGCGTGCGCATCATTTTCGAATACAGCTCCCGGGCTTTGACTTGCTTAACTGCAAGTCCTGCAATTTCGGCGGCCTCATAACTTTGCTCAAAAGCATCGCCCCACAAATCCACCAGATGCGGTACAACTTTCGGATCGAACAATGACCACATGCCATCGGCTTCAACGCGACGCATAAATAAATCCGACACCCAATTGGCCAGATTCAGATTATGCGTGCGACGTGCCTCATCGCCGGTATTGTCGCGCAACTCCAGAAACTCCTCGACATCGGCATGCCAGGTTTCCAGGTACACGCAAGCGGCGCCTTTGCGTTTGCCGCCCTGGTTAACTGCGGCGACCGAGGCATCGAGCGTTTTCAGCCATGGCACCAGACCATTCGACAAACCATTGGTCGAACGAATCAGCGAACCACGCGAACGGATACGCGAAAACGACAGACCGATACCGCCGGAAAACTTAGACAACTGCGCAACATCGCCGTAACGCTGATAGATCGAACTGAGC
>JAKQKT010000293.1 GCA_029560515.1 Pseudomonadota bacterium | reverse complement strand
TCAATAGCCGCCATGATGTGCGGCCAACCGAATTTCATCACCAACCAAGCGACCGAGAAAAACGCGGCGCATTGGATGATCAGTGTGATATTGGGATCCATAACCTACTCCTGTTGGCCGACAGCACAATGCCGTCGGCTTTACGCTACTACGTCGTCCAGTAAATTAACCGGCGACACCAGCAGCTTTGAGTGCGTTGATGAACGGGTTGGCGAAGATCAGCAACAGGGCAATAGCGACACCGATCATCGGGATAGCATCGAGCAAGCCGGCGACGATGAACAGCTTGGTTTGCAGCATCGGGGTCAGTTCCGGTTGACGGGCTGCGCCTTCCAGGAATTTGCCGCCGAGAATGGCGAAGCCGATAGCGGTGCCGAGGGCGCCCAAGCCGATCAACAGGGCGGCTGCGATAACGGTCATACCCATTACGTCAGCGACAAGATTAATGTTTTCCATGATGCTCTCCGTTGTGTTGCAAAGTTAAGTAAAAAAATGATGACTCAAAAGGTGAAACCAAAAACCAAAAACAAATTAGTGCTTTTCAGATGCCATGCTCAGGTACACCACAGTCAACATCATGAAGATGAAGGCTTGCAGGGTAATGACCAGAATATGGAATGCGGTCCAGATAAAGCTGGCGACAAACTGCATCGGCATCATCGCGTAGGTCATGCCGCTCGAAAGCGAAGAGCCCAGCGTCATGACGGCAATCAGGATGAAGATCAATTCGCCGGCATACATGTTGCCGAACAGTCGCAGGCTGAGAGAAATCGGGCGAACTACTTCTTCGATCAGGCGCAGCAGCAGGTTGAACGGTGCCAGCAGGATAATGCCAACGGTGCTGTGGGCATGGAAAGGCGCCGTAAAAATTTCTTTGGTGAACAGGCCAATGCCCTTGTGGGCAATGCCGAAATAGTGGATGAGGAAGAACACGCCGATCGACATGCCGAGCGTGGTGTTCATGTCGGCGGTCGGCACGACGCGCAGATAGGCGTGTGCAGGGTCATGTCCTGCAGCGCCATTGGCTTTGGCCCAGAGCCAGGGCAGTAGATCGACCGGCACCATGTCCATGAAGTTCATCAGGAAGACCAGGCCGAAAATCGTGACAGCAAGCGGCGCAATGAATTTGCTTTGGCCATGGAAGGTTTCGCGAACCAGTCCATCAATGCCTGTGACCATCATTTCTATGGCGCATTGCAGCTTTCCTGGAACGCCAGCCGTTGCACGACGGGAAACATACAAAAACACGCCGAGAAAAATGGCGCACATCAACAGCAGGAAAATCACGCTGTCGACATTGATCGTCATAAACGACCCTTCGCCCACCTTCACTTGCCAATGATGCAAATGGTGCTGGATATATTCTGTTGTACCGCCGCTTTCAGCTTCAGTGCTCACGTTTCACCTTACCGCCAGACATTGCCACGAGTGGAAACACTACCAGGGCGAGAATTACCCCGGCCGCAATCGCCAGCGGCGCAAGCGCCTTCATGCGAAACGACAGGAATAGGACCAACCCCACGATTAACCATTTCAAAAACAGACCCAGCCAGAACCGGGAATACACGCGACCAGCAGGTTGAATTCCGCCACCTAGCGAAAGCTGCGCCATTGCCAA
>JAKQKT010000284.1 GCA_029560515.1 Pseudomonadota bacterium | reverse complement strand
GTGGCACCACGCGGACGCGTGCCGGCAATCGGGCGCACGGTGACTTCACCGCCTTGCAGACGCACCAGAATTTCCGGTGACGATCCGACAACCTGCGTACCGCCAAGGTCGAGAAAATACATATACGGCGAAGGATTCAATGCACGCAGCGCGCGATACACGTCTACCGGGCGTGCCCGGAATGGAACGCTCAAACGCTGCGACAACACGACCTGGAAAATATCGCCAGCGCGGATATATTCCTTGGACTTTTCGACCGCTTCGATAAAGCCCTGCTTGGTGAAGCCGGAAATAAAATCGCTTTCATTCAACAAGGATGGATCGAGCACATCGGGATAGGTCGCGCCGCTATGTCGCAAACGATGCGTCAAAGCATCGAGACGGCGTTGCGCTTTGGCATACGACTGCGGCTCATTTGGATCTGCATGCACGATGAGATACAGGCGACCTTTCAGATTATCGAACACGGCGAGCTCTTCGCTCAGCATCAACAAAACATCGGGTGTCCCGAGTTCGTCTTTCTTGTTATTGCCGGCAGCAAGCCGCGGCTCGATATAGGCAATGCTTTCAAAACCGAAATAGCCCACCAGACCACCCGTGAACGCGGGCAATGCGGGAATTTTCGGCACGCGAAAACTTTCACGCAATGCATCGATTTCCTCGAGCGGATTTTCCAGATGTACCGTGTTGACGTGTTCGCCGTATTCGTGGATTTGCATGTCGTTGCCATACAAACTGAATACGCGTTTTGCTGGTAAGCCAATGATCGAATAACGACCCCAGGTTTCACCGCCTTCGACCGATTCGAACAAATAGGTATGCGGGCCATCGGCCAGTTTCAGATAGACGGAAAGCGGCGTGTCGAGGTCAGAAAGTACCTCGCGGACAACGGGGATGCGGTTGTAGCCTTCAGCAGCGAATTGCTGGAATTGTTCTTGAGTGATCACGCGATGTTTCCTTGCAGACATTATTCATGGACATGGTTTGACGGGCACAGGTGTGCGATTGCCATGGCCATTGCCAGCAGGGAGACGAATTGTGGACCGAGAGAATCATGGCCGTACTTTAGCGATTTCCGCGCGCATTTGTCCAATAACTTGTTCGTAGTTCGGGGCATTGAAGATCGCGGAACCCGCGACAAAGGTGTCGGCACCGGCGGCAGCAATCTCGGCAATGTTTTCGACTTTCACGCCACCATCGATTTCAAGTCGAATGTTTTTGCCTGTGCGATCAATCATTTGTCGCACCTGCTTCAGCTTTGTCAAGGCCGAGGGAATAAAGCTCTGGCCACCGAAACCGGGATTCACCGACATCAACAAAACCAGGTCGAGTTCTTCCAAGACATAATCGAGCACATCAATCGGCGTAGCCGGATTCAATACCAATCCCGCCTGGCAACCAGTCGACTTGATCAATTGAATGGTGCGATGCACATGCTCGCTGGCTTCTGGGTGGAAGCTGATCAGGGTCGCCCCCGCTTTCGCAAAATCCGGCACGATGCGATCCACCGGTTTCACCATCAGGTGCACATCGATCGGTGCGGTCACACCATGCTTGCGCAGCGCTTCGCAGATCATCGGACCGATGGTGAGGTTCGGCACGTAATGATTGTCCATGACATCGAAATGTACCCAGTCGGCACCGGCTTTCAGAACGGCATCGACTTCCTCACCGAGTTTGGCGAAATTGGCAGACAAGATGGATGGCGCGATGATGGCGTTTGACATGATTATTTCTTCCCGCGAATTTTTTGTATTTGGTCATATGCCGCATTGATTTCGGATGCACGTTTATCGGCAAGCTCACGAATTTCCTTCGCCGCGCCCGCCACTTTATCCGGATGGTATTGCGCGATCTGGCGGCGGTACGAGGCTTCGACATCCTCATCGCTAGCCTGCGGATCGACTTCGAGAATCCGGTAGGGATCTTTCGCCAGAGGAGCCTGATCGGGCTCGGCGTTGCCGGATGATCGTGACCGCAAGGCATCGAACCAGCCGGAATCAATGGCAAAACCTACCAGCGAAGCCAGCACAATCAATTGCGGGCGGCGCGTGAACAGGCCCAGCAAAAAACCGATCAGGGTCCATTTGTATTTCATTTATTTGCTCTCATTTTGCTGTCCGTGCGGAAACCCGGCTGGGCGGCATACCATTTTGCAAAT
>JAKQKT010000282.1 GCA_029560515.1 Pseudomonadota bacterium | reverse complement strand
TTTCCGAAACAATGGCAGAACCCGAAAGTGCTGGAAAATTCGTTGGCTAGTGCAAAGCTTTTACATGATGCAGGAATCCCGATTCTTGCCGGTACCGACGCTGGCAACCCCGGCACGGCACACGGTGCAAGCATGCACGGCGAATTGGCGCTTCTGGTCAAAGCCGGTTTATCGCCAGTCGATGCGCTGAATGCTGCGACCGCCCTGCCCGCCAGAATATTCAACTTGAATGATCGTGGTCGCATCGCCATTGGAATGCGTGCCGACCTGATTCTTGTAGATGGCGATCCCACAAAAAACATTGCCGATACGCGAAAAATCGATTTTATCTGGAAGAATGGCTACCGCCTGGAGCGCGTAAAAAAAAGCGATGCCGCCTCTAATAATGCGACCATGGCACCCGTCGGCATCATCAGTGATTTCGAACAGGAAAAAATCAGCAGCCGTTACGGCAATGGCTGGCATATCACCACCGACGAGCAAATGAATGGCTTATCCAAAGCCAGCATCAGGTTGGTATCCGATGGTGTGAAAAACAGCAAAGGCGCTTTGGAAGTCAGCGGATCCATCAAGGCGGGATTTGGATTTCCATGGGCGGGCGCATTCTTCGGTCCGGGCGAAAAAACAATGCAGCCAGTAAATTATTCGCATGCGAAAGAACTGGTTTTCTGGACAAAAGGTGATGGCCGCAGTTACAGCGTGATGGCCATGTCCGGCGGCGGTGCGGGCGGTATTCCCCCCAGCCAGGGATTTACGGCGAGCAAAGAATGGAAGGAAATCCGGCTACCTCTTGATGGCTTCGAAGGACTAGAATTGTCATCGGTCAGCGGCTTTTCATTCAATGCGACCGGGCCGGAAGGCGAGTTCGGTTTTACCTTAGACAATGTTGAAATTCGCTAGTCACTACCGGGAACAAACGATGCCGCCGCCTGACAAAAAATCCGAAGACACATCGTTGTGGTCGCGCTTCATGAACCCGGTTGACCCGAATTCGCCACGGCTCGCGGTGGAAACATCGGGCACGATGCATAATTACAAGTATCTGCCCTACATCAATCTAGTCTATTTGATGTTCCTGTTTTTTCCTTTGTTCTTTAATCCGCGACTAGACAATATCCACATCATCGCGACGCTTGCCAGTCTGGCGGTTTTCCTGCCATTGCATTTCATGTCGTATTCAAGCAGTTCCCGTGTGGCCATTCTCATTGCTGCCGCGATGGTGCTTTTGTGTTACGCGTTGATGCCGCTTAATTACGGTGCGAATACGTATCTGATTTATGGCGTCATCACTGCGGCCTATGTCTACAAGGCTCGCAACGCACTGATCTTTTTATCCATCGCACTTGTTTTGATGGGGATACAGGCTTACTGGCTGAAATTTCCGGTGGTTTTCATCGCGGCCACGGCGATCATGTCGAGCATGCTGGTGTTCTACACGCTATATAGCCGCAACGTAGAGCGCAGCAATCAAAGCCTGAGATTGAGCCAGCAGGAAGTGCAGCGGCTGGCACAGAGTGCAGAGCGCGAACGCATCGGACGCGACCTGCATGACGTGCTGGGCCATACGCTGTCATTAATCGTGATGAAAAGCGAACTTGCCAGCCGCTTGTTCGAACGTGATCCGGATGCCGCCATTACACAGATTCGTGAAGTGGAAAATGTGGCGCGTGATGCGCTTGGTCAAATCCGTACAGCCGTCGCCGGCATCAAGCTGGCCGGCCTTGAAGCCGAATTAGCCAATGCCAGATTGTCGCTGTTATCCGCCGACATCCAACTGCATTATCAACTGGCCCAAATTCAATTATCGACCGAAGTAGAAACCGTTTTGGCGTTGGCGGTACGCGAAGCCGTGACCAATATCATTCGCCATTCGAATGCACGGCATGTCGAAATCGAGCTGGTTAAAAGCAGGAATACCCTGCAACTGCAGATTTCCGATGACGGTAAAAACACACTTGTCGTCCCCGGCCATGGCTTGAGCGGTATGCGGGAACGTCTGGAATTAATGGGCGGCAGACTGGAAATCGATACCGGCCCGCGCGGCGGTGTTCGCCTTATTCTCAGCTGCCCGATTCCGGAAAACAATTTAAGTAACAGCATGCAGGCAGCCCTAGCCACACGCCAGCACGAATGATACCGTTCGCGCATGTCGAGTTTGGCCATTATCCATCAATGATTCGTATCGTACTTGCAGAAGATCAGGCAATGGTGCGTGAAAAAAAAAAAAGAAAGACGGGGACAACCTAGCGGACGCCCTGACGGGTCTCCTGA
>JAKQKT010000255.1 GCA_029560515.1 Pseudomonadota bacterium | reverse complement strand
TGCTGCTGACTGCAAAGAAGTAAGGGCGAGCTATGAGCGAAACTGCCAAAACGCTGCGCACGGTCGAAGGCCGCGTCGTCAGCAATAAAATGAATAAAACGGTGACGATTCTTGTCGAGCGCCAGGTCAAACATGCACTGTACGGCAAGTACATGCGTCGTTCGACCAAGTTGCATGCGCACGACGAAGACAACGTCTGTAACGAAGGTGATGTTGTTCGCATCAGCGAATGCCGTCCACTCTCGAAAACCAAGAACTGGCGCGTGGTGGAAGTCATCACCCGTGCAGCCCAATAACCTAGGAGACAGATCATGATCCAGACCCAAAGTTATTTGCTCGCTGCCGACAATTCCGGTGCGAAAGAAGTGATGTGCATCAAGGTGCTAGGCGGTTCAAAACGCCGTTATGCCCATATCGGTGACGTAATCAAAGTCTCCGTAAAAGCCGCCATCCCTCGTGGCAAAGTGAAGAAAGGCGAAGTCTATGACGCCGTGGTGGTACGTACCCGTTCGGGCGTACGCCGTGCCGATGGTTCGTTGATCCGCTTTGACACCAACGCCGCCGTTTTATTGAATAACAAACAAGAGCCGATCGGCACGCGTATTTTCGGGCCAGTAACCCGTGAACTGCGTACCGAGAAGTTCATGAAGATCGTCTCGCTTGCACCTGAAGTGCTTTGAGCTGAGGAATACAAATGAACCGTATCCGTAAAGGCGACCAGATCATTGTGATCGCAGGTGCCGACAAAGGTAAGAAAGGTGAAGTGGTACGTGTAGCCGGCGACAAAATCGTCGTGCAAAACGTCAACATCATCAAGCGCCATACCAAACCCAATCCGCAAGCTGGCGTAGCCGGCGGGATTGTGGAACGTGAAGCGCCTATCCATATTTCCAACGTTATGTTGTTCAACTCTGCCGCCGGCAAAGGTGATCGCGTTGGTTTCAAAGTGCTTGAGGATGGACGCAAAGTACGCGTGTTCCGCTCGAGCGGTGAGGCGATCGACGCCTAAGGAATGATGCAATGACTACTCGCTTAGAAAAATTTTACAAAGACGAAGTTGTGCCGAAGCTGATGAAGCAATTCGGTTACGCCAACATCATGGAAGTGCCGCGTTTGACCAAGATCACCCTGAACATGGGTGTGGGCGAAGCGGTTGGCAACAAGAAAATTCTTGAAAATGCCGTGGCAGATATGACCAAGATTGCCGGTCAAAAACCAGTCACCACCAAAGCACGCGTTTCCGTTGCAAGCTTCAAGATTCGTGATGGCTGGCCAATTGGCTGCAAAGTAACTTTGCGCCGCGCCCGCATGTACGAATTCTTTGACCGCTTTGTCAGCATCTCGCTGCCTCGCGTTCGCGATTTTCGTAGTGTTTCCGCCCGTTCGTTCGACGACCGTGGCAACTACAACATGGGCATCAAAGAACAAATCATTTTCCCTGAAATTGATTATGATGCCGTTGATGCAATGCGTGGTATGGATATCGCCATCACCACAACCGCCAAAACCAACGAAGAAGCAAAGGCGCTTTTAGAAGCCTTCCGTTTCCCGTTCCGCAACTGATACACAGGACCTGACCCATGGCTAAGACCTCAATGGTAAACCGTGACGTGAAACGCATGAAGCTGGCGAAGAAATACGCCGCCAAACGCGCAGAACTGAAGAAGGTTATCAGCAGCATGTCTGCTTCTTACGAAGACAAGATCGAAGCTGCTACCAAGTTGCAAAAACTTCCTCGCGATTCTTCACCGTGCCGCATTCGTAATCGCTGCGCATTGACGGGTCGTTCACGTGGCGTCTACCAGAAGTTTGGTTTGGGCCGCAACAAGTTACGCGAAGCCACCATGCGTGGTGACGTCCCAGGCCTGCGTAAGGCTAGTTGGTAATCGTTAGGTTCCCGTTCGCGGGGACCCGGCGGATATCGGTGCACATAAAAAGGTAATGAAACAATGAGCATGACTGATCCAATCGCCGACATGTTGGTGCGTATCAAAAACGCACTGGCCGTCGGTAAAACGCAGGTTTCGATGCCTGCTTCGAAAATGAAACTCGCCATCGCCACCGTCCTGAAGGATGAGGGCTACGTTGGCGAATTTCGCGTGATCGGCGAAGGCGCAAAAGCCACGCTTGAAATCGCGCTGAAATATTACGAAGGCAAACCCGTGATCGAGCGCATTGAGCGCGTATCACGTTCGGGCCTCCGCAGCTATCGTGGCAAAGACGATCTGCCGAAAATTCTCGGTGGCTTGGGCGTTGCCATTATTTCCACATCCAAAGGTTTAATGACCGACCGCCAGGCCCGCACTGCGGGTGTGGGCGGCGAAGTCATTTGCCTCGTGGCTTAAGGAGAACGTTCATGTCACGCGTTGCCAAAAAGCCAATTAATTTGCCGAAAGGTGTAGAAGTTTCCGTTGCTGCCAGCAATCTCAGCGTCAAGGGCAGCAAAGGCACTTTGCATCTGACCATGCCAGCCAACGTCGAAATCAAGAACGACAACGGGATCATCACGATGGTGCCTGCGACTGACGACGATATGGGCATGGCAGGTACTGTTCGCGCTATCCTGGCGAACATGATTATCGGTGTTACCGACGGCTTCACTCGTAAACTCGAATTGGTCGGCGTGGGTTATCGCGCCTCCATGACCGGTAATGATCTGAACCTTAGCCTCGGTTACTCGCATCCGGTGGTTTTTGCATGCCCAGAAGGCATCACCATCACCACGCCAAGTCAAACCGAAATCCTCGTCACCGGTGCTGATAAACAGCGCGTTGGTGAAGTGGCCGCCAAGATCCGCGCGTACCGCAAGCCAGAACCCTACAAAGGCAAAGGCATTCGCTACTCCGGCGAGAAGATCATCATGAAGGAAGCCAAGAAAGCCTAATTAAGGTTTTCAGCTTACTCAAGGAAATTACCATGTTAAAGAAAATTGCCCGCATTCGTCGCGCCAAGACAACTCGCTGCCACATCCGCGATTTGGGCGTTGCTCGTTTGTCTGTTCTCCGCTCCGGCCAGCATATCTACGCTCAGGTTTTCACGTCGGACGGTGCCAAGGTTTTGGCATCGGCTTCAACTGTGCAAGCCGAAGTGAAAGATGGCCTGAAAAACTTCAAGAACAAAGACGCAGCCGCTAAAGTTGGCAAGGCGATTGCAGAAAAAGCACAAGCCGCCGGCATCGTCAAAGTTGCATTCGATCGTTCCGGTTACCGTTTCCACGGTCGTATCAAGGCGCTTGCCGATGCTGCCCGCGAAGCAGGCCTTCAGTTCTAAATCAATCCCGCGCCTTGATCTTCCGTGATCCGGGCGCATGTTGTTAAACCATAACTATAAGCGGCAAAGCCGCAAAATTAAATTCAGGAAATCACAATATGAGCAGTAATGAACGTGATCGTGGTCGCGGTGAAAGCGACGACGGTTTTATCGAAAAATTGGTCGCAGTCAATCGCGTTTCCAAGACAGTGAAAGGTGGTCGTCAATTTACCTTTACCGCATTGACGGTAGTGGGCGACGGTGCAGGTAAAATCGGTTTCGGTTATGGCAAAGCACGCGAAGTGCCGGTCGCCATCCAGAAATCGATGGAATATGCTCGTAAAGCCATGGTGAACATTGATTTGAACGAAGGTACCTTGTGGCATGCCGTTAAGTCGGGCCATGGCGCGGCGCGTGTATTCATGCAGCCAGCCTCAGAAGGTACTGGCGTGATCGCCGGCGGTGCCATGCGCGCCGTAATGGAAGCTGTCGGTGTCAAGAACGTTCTCGCGAAAGCGGTCGGTTCACGCAATCCGATCAATCTCGTTCGTGCGACGATCAAGGGCTTGAGTTCGATGCAATCGCCTAAATTCATTGCTGCCAAGCGCGGCAAGAAAGTCGAGGAAATTACTCATGTCTGATAAAACCATCAAAGTTCGTTTGGTCAAAGGCCTTCGTGGCAGCCAATCGCGCCACCGTCTGTCGGTTAAGGCTCTTGGCCTTAATAAAATCAACGACGTTCGCGTATTGAAAGATAGCCCGCAAGTGCGCGGCC
>JAKQKT010000249.1 GCA_029560515.1 Pseudomonadota bacterium | reverse complement strand
AAAACTTTTCAGACTTTCCATCGATGCGGCCACTTTCGTCGTCGCCACATCTTTCGGTAAATCAATCAGCACCGGACCGGGACGGCCGGAGCGTGCAATGGCAAAGGCATTGCGAACGGTCGCGTAAACATCTTCGGCATTGCGAACGATAAAACTGTGCTTCACCACTGGTAGGCTCATGCCGAAGATATCGACTTCCTGAAACGCATCGGTACCCATCACTCCGGTTTGTACCTGCCCGGTGATCGCTACCATCGGCACCGAATCCAGATAGGCATTCGCTATGCCGGTTAGCAGATTCGTCGCGCCGGGGCCCGATGTCGCCAAACACACGCCGACCTTGCCGGAGGCGCGTGCGTATCCATCGGCAGCCAGGGCGGCGGCTTGCTCGTGTCGCACAAGAATATGCTTGATATCGCTATCGACGAGGGCATCGTAGACCGGCATGATGGCGCCGCCGGGATAGCCGAACAGGACATCGCAGCCTTCTGCTTCGAGCGCATGCAACAGCCACTGCGCGCCTGTTTTTGTCGTCGTACTCTGTGCTTTCGAGCCGTCCATATCAACCTCCTGCGGGTGCTAACCAGGGCATGCGTGCACGTAATGCAGCACCGACTTGTTCAATCGGATGTGCCAAATCACGTTCTTTCATGGCTTTGTAATTGCCGTTGCCGGCCTGATATTCGGCGACCCATTCCTTGGCGAAAGTGCCGTCGCGAATTTCGGCGAGGACTTCACGCATGCGGGTGCGGGTTTCGTCGTTGACCACTCTAGGGCCACGAGTCAGATCACCGTATTGCGCAGTTTCGGAAACGAATTTATGCATTTTCGCCAAGCCACCTTCGTGTAACAGATCGACGATGAGTTTTAATTCGTGCAGGCATTCGTAGTAGGCGACTTCCGGTTTGTAGCCAGCTTCGACAAGTGTTTCGTAACCCTGCAATACCAACTCGGTCGCACCGCCGCAGAGCACGGCTTGTTCACCAAACAAATCGGTTTCGGTTTCTTCGGCGAAATGGGTTTCGATCAACATCGCACGGGCGCCGCCGATGCCGGCCGCGTAGGCCAATACTTTTTCACGGGCATGACCGCTGGCGTCCTGATGGATCGCATACAGGCACGGTACGCCATGGCCTT
>JAKQKT010000234.1 GCA_029560515.1 Pseudomonadota bacterium | reverse complement strand
AGGTCAGCGCAAACAGTCCGTCGTCGGGGATCGCGTGCGGCACCAGTTGCATGCCGCCGCCGGAGTAGCGGCACAGCCCGATGTTGATGGTGTAGAATTTATCCTCTGCCGTTTGTCCGTCAAACAAAATCCTGGCGCCGGTCAGGCGGTATTCCATCAGGTACTGCGCCACCATGAGCAGGTAATGCAGGCGGTTCATGGCAGGGCGTTCCGTCAGTTTTTTTCCGATAAAACCATCGTAAGCCATTCCTGCGACATTGACGAAGTATCTTTTGCGTGTTTCCCCTTCCGCGAAATACTCCACCAGCCCGGCATCCTGAAATACGGTTTGAAGCGACTGCAACTGCTCCAGGCGTTGTTGCGGCACCGGCGAAAGGCCATAATGTCGTGCCCAGTCGTTACCGGTACCCACCGGAAGCAGCGCGTAATAAATTTCCGAAGAAGGCGCAAACGACTGCCCCAGGATGCCGTTGGCAATTTCGTGGTTGGTACCGTCGCCGCCGATGCCCAGGATGTACCGGCCACCTTTCAGAATGGCGTCTTCCGCCAGCCGGGTGGCGTGGCCGCGGCGCTCTGTGAAATGCACGGAATAGGAAAACCCCATTTCCTGTAGCAGTTGCTCAATCTGCGGCCAGCGCTTTTGTACCGTGCCGCTGCCAGCCGCCGGATTGACGATGATGTGCCAGAAAGGAGAAGTTGAGTTGTTCATTTGTAACGCGGATTTCGCGGATTATTAGCTGATTTTCGCGGATTTTGCCCGCATAGAGTTAATTGCATATCTTTACACCGTGCTGCTCGAACTCGATCTTTTGCCATTTCAAACCCGCCTCCGCCTCACCCAGACGGACGGTAAAAACTTCGTGTTCGACCCCATCCGCAGGAAAAATATTTTTCTGACGCCGGAAGAATTGCTCCGGCAAATGATCATGCTCTACCTGCTGGAAACGAAACTATACCCCGCCAATCGCATCGGGGTCGAGACCGGCATCGAATGGAACGGGCTCAAAAAGCGCTGCGATATCGTCATTTACGATACACACCTGCGCCCATGGCTGCTGCTCGAATGCAAATCGCCCAAAGTTGCGCTCAATCAGTCCACTTTCGAGCAGGCAGCCCGTTACAATATGAAACTCCAGGCGCCTTTTCTGGCTATCACCAACGGTCTTGCCACCTATTGCGCCGGACTGGATTTTGAAAAACAAAGTTTTGAGTACCTGGCGGATTTTCCGGAGTATTGTTATTAGTTATTGGTTATTTGTTATTGGTTATTAGTGTGGTAGCCCTTTGCTTAAGTTATAGCATTGGCAAAGGGCTACCACACTAATAACCAATAACAAATAACCAATAACTAAACTCAATGCTCCTCGGGCCGCCCCAATATTCTTCCCTGATTAAATACCTTCTGCAATTCGGCTTCTTCCTTGCGTTCCTCTTCCGTAGGCAAGGGAATGTTCATGTTCACCAGGTCGGGCTGGCCGGCATCCACCCAGGCGGTATACCAGGCGGAACTGACGGCGTGAATGGCTGCACGCATCCGGCGTTCGACCATGTTATTGAGCAAGTCGGAGTAAGCAGCCGAAAAATCGCGGCACGGCGCCAGCACGGCACGGCCCAGCCGCATGTCGGGACACATTTGCCGGTCGGCGGGAAAGGTCAGGCGCAGGGCACGTTCGAGCGTTAATACGCTGTCTACCATGCTGTTGCTTTCGAACACCATACCCCAAAACCATTCCGTAGAATTGGGAATGTATTCCGGTTTGCCCACGAAGTAGTCGTAGTTTTCATCGGCAAAAAGTTCGGGAATACGGCTTTCCCAAAAGCCGTGAATACCGTGCTGACCTGTTTTCTGTCCGTTGTAATTGCTCGTGGTATGCAGCGGCACATGCGCATCGCCAATGTAATGCCCCATATCGGTGCTCAGGCGCAGAATCCTGTTGGCATCTTTGCGGCGGAATGCTTCGGTGAGGTCGCGCTGCATGCGCTGCAAATTCCAGGGCAATACGCCGTGCATCGACATACGGTCAAACAGGAATGCCGATTGAAAATCGCTTTCCATGCCGTTTTTATTCAAAAATGCCGCCAGCGAGTCGCG
>JAKQKT010000230.1 GCA_029560515.1 Pseudomonadota bacterium | reverse complement strand
TTTCAAACTTTCTTTTACCTTGATATCACGGGCAATCGTGGCCGGTTCGTAGAGACGATTCCAGAAGACGGCCTCCGATCCGGTTTCATCAAGCAGTTTTTCAAGCTGCTCCAATGATTTGCCACTGCGAACAAGCAGTCGGCCGCCTTTCTCTTCAATCGATTTTTTCAGTGATTGCAGGGAGTAATGCAGCCAGGCAAGACTCGCTGCACCGGGCTGCCAGGGCTTTTCCTCTTCCGGAGCATGGATGTAGACCAGTATCGGGGAATAGCCCGCGTTCAATGCCGCCTGCAAGGCCGTATTGTCGGTGAGCCGTAAATCGCGCCGCAGCCATACCAGAGCATTTGCCATGTTGGAACTTTCCCGTTCTTGTTCTTATGCCGATTTTACATAGGGGCGAACGGCAGAGAATCCGCCATCCACTGAAATAATTTGTCCATTGATCCAGCTCGCCTGATCCGATATCAGAAAGGCGGCGAGATTCGCGGCGTCGCTAGCTTGGCCATATCGCCCCAATGGATATTGGGCCGCGATCTGTTTTGCCGCCGCTTCATTACTAACCATCCGTTCGGTGGCGGGTGTTTGCATCAAACCTGGCGCAATTGCATTCACACGCAAACCAATCGACGAGAAATCCGCAGCAAGCGATCTTACCAATGCTTCAATCCCGCCTTTCGCAATGGCTATCGCAGCGTGATTACCAACGCCAGAAGCTGCGGCGACCGATGAAAACAGAATCAGCGAACCTGCCCGCTTATTTTTTTGCAAAGCGCTGGCATAGGCTTTACCGGTAAAAAATGCCGTATCGAGATTGGCGGATAGGCAGGCGCGATATTGCGCTTCGCTGGTCCGGGCAATCGGCGCTATCAAGATCGCGCCGGCACAATTGACGACCGCATCTGGCAAAGCACCGAAAAAAGCCGTCGCTTCCGATACGGCCAATTCTGCTCCGGCTTCGGTGGAAACATCGGCGGGAATCGCTTTTTCGTCGGGATGCGAATCAATTTTTTCAATATTTCGGCTCGCCAGCACGAGCTTCCAGCCTTGCGAACGCAGGTTTTCCGCCAACGCGGCAGCAACGCCACCGGAGGCTCCGGTAATCAAACAGGTTTTCATATCAGGGCCTTGGGTTTTGAATATTTCAGTCGCAAGCCATCGGCTTGCTCGCTTATTTCTGATCGCTTGACGGCATCAATCCGCGCCAGATTCTTCCACTGCAATGCTGTCCTCGGATGCCTTGCAAATTTATCTTCGTAGCGACTTAGAAAATCCCAGTACAAAGTCGTAAACGGGCACGCATCATTGCCAACTGCTTGTTCGGGCTTGTATCGGCAATCCTGGCAGTAATTGGACATCCGTTTGATGTATGCACCGCTCGCCACGTAAGGCTTGGACGTCATCTTGCCATTGTCCGCGTATTGGCTCATGCCGAGTACATTGGGTAGTTCGACCCACTCCACCGCATCGACATACACGGCCAGATACCATTCGTGAATTTGCTTTGGCTCAACGCCCAACAGTTGTGAGAATAATCCGGTCACCATCAAACGATGGATATGGTGGGCGTAACCAAACTCCAGCGTCTGGCCGATAGCCTGCCGAAGGCAAGCCATATCGGTATCGCCGGTCCAGTAGAAATCCGGCAAATCGGCTTGTGCATCGAGTGCATTGTCTTCAAGAAATTCCGGCATTCGCAACCAATACATGCCACGGACAAATTCCCTCCAGCCGATAATTTGACGGATGAAGCCTTCCACTGCCGCCAGTGGTGCCTTGCCGGTTTCATAAGCTCTAACGGCAGCTGCAACCGCTTTTCGTGGCGATAATAATTTCAGGTTAAGTGCAGCAGAAATCCGCGAATGGTAGAGATACGGTTCATCGGTCCACATCGCATCCTGATACTGGCCAAATAGCGGCAGGCGATGTTCGATGAAATCATCCAGTGCAACTTCTGCTTGAACGGGTGTCAGCGGCCAATCAAATGTATCAAGCCTGCCCGGATGTTCGGAGAAGGTCTTTTCAACTAGCTCGATGACGGCCAGCGTTGTTTTATCTTTTTCAAACGCCATCGGCTTGGGAAGAAAGCCCGGCCCCCGCTTGTCGAACACGCCTCTATTCTCGTGATCGAAATTCCATTTACCGCTGGCTGGCTGATCGCCTTCCATCAAGATGTTTTCGCGTTTCCTGATCCAGCGATAGAAAAATTCCAGA
>JAKQKT010000229.1 GCA_029560515.1 Pseudomonadota bacterium | reverse complement strand
GCCGGAATTCTGGAGCGTTTTGACCACGGCATCGGCGACCAAACACGAACCCAGATGGCGCAAATCAGTATTGAAGCCGGAAAAGCCTATGCACCAATGGGCTCGGGGCTTGGTACATTCCGGCAGGCCTATGCCATTTTCGAAGCCAGGCACGAAGACAGTATCGACCATACCACCACCAACCATGCACATAACGACTATGCCGAGCTGTGGCTCGAAGCCGGTTATCCGGCGCTGTTGGCAATGGCTGCTTTCTGGATCCTGTTTTTGATACTCGGATACCGCGTCTGGATCGCGCAGAAACAAACTGACACTTTCGCGGTTCTGTTATCGCGTGTTGCCTGGGTCAGTCTGCTGATGGCATTGCTGCACTCGTTTGCCGATTACCCACTAAGGCCAACGGCAAATTCCGCCGTCTTTGCACTATTGCTGGCGCTCGTCCTGGCCGCCAGCCAAAGAAGAAAAAATTAGAAATTTTCAAGTTCCGAAAAAGGTAATTCCAGTTTTCATGCTCATGCCGAAAATCAGAACAGGCGCCGGAATCCAGCCTTGATTCGCTTCAATAGCAGACCGATCCAATTCGTTTCGCCGTAGCGCATTTTCAAATAAGCTGCATTGGGGAATAGCCGTTGTCGTAACCAGCGCATGCGAAGTGGCCAGTTCGCGAATGCCATGAAGCTCATGTATTGAATGTAAAACCAGCGGTGCATCTTGCCGGTCTTCATGATTTCATCTTTTTCCGCGCGTAACAGCGAGGCATTAATCGCATCGGGCACGATGGTGCGGAATTCGTGTTGTGCCGCCAGCAGACCGTCGCGACAGGTGCCCGCGAGTTTGCGGTCGATGGCGATATCAATAACCTGCTGCCATTGCACTGGAGAAAAGCCCGAGCCGAGCAGGTGCAAGTCGTAGAGCCACTTCAAACTGTTTTCGCTGCCATCAGTCATGTTTTGTATGCGATGCATGCAGGCATTGAAAAAGGCATGCTCGGGAGAAAGACCACGTGCGAATTCGCCCAGCTTCGGCAATGAAATGGCTTGCCGGTTCAATTCGTCGAAATGAAAGCGAAAGGCAAATATCGGCGAGCTGGAAAGCTGCCAATGCAGATCGATTTCCAGGCCCGTGCCGCTGACCGAATTGCGAACGCAAGTATGTTCAAAGCTCACCAGGTCGCCTGCAAGCACAGGGTCGCGAAGACGGTAATCAAGCGATTCAAGACATGCGATCGCCCTGAGTGTTTCGGCATGCGAAGAAAACAGCAGATCAATATCGCTGCAGTCCCGCAAGTGTGCCGAGGGGTAGGCCCAGTAGGCGAGGGCAGACCCTTTCAATAGCAACACGTTGATGCCGGCACTATGCAGATGGCTCAGTATTTTCCGGCACTCGGCTTCACGCATCAGGCTGAGCTGCGCTTTTCTGCGAGCAAGTTCGCCAATATGTTCCCGGAACGAAACGGGTATATCGGCCTGACTGTCTGCATCGTTCATCCGCTCGTGCAACAGGGCAAGAATACCCTCGGCATTTGCCTGGTCCGAAATGGCATCGTGCGGCATAGCCTCCGGAAACATCCAGTGCGGATTGTCACCACGCAGCATTGCAGCAAGCCATTCACGAATCATGCGGGCAAAACCTTTTCCATATTCTTCAATCATAGCGCGGCAATCCGTCAAACCCTAAGCAGCAGGAAAAATATGGCACTGCCTCATCTTCGGGGTGCGCAAATACCGGCATTGCGCTAAAGTAGCAACGCCCGTTTCGCCATGAGCCGGGCCAGATTTCGAGGATGATGAATGCAGTCGGTAGAGAATTGTCGAATTGGCATTTTAGGCCTTGGCTATGTCGGATTTCCGCTGGCCATCGAATTCGGCAAGCAGTTTGAAACCATCGGTTTCGATATTGATGCCGAACGCGTCCATTCACTTCGCCAAGGCGAATTCCCGCAATCGCAGCGATTGACGATTAGCGATGCAGCCGAAGATCTTGAAACCTGCAATGTGTTTATCGTTACCGTGCCCACGCCGGTGGACGAAGCAAATCGGCCCGATTTCGAGCCCCTGCTGTCTGCCAGCAAGACCATCGCCCGGATGCTGAAACAGGGTGATATCGTCATTTACGAATCCACAGTCTATCCGGGAACCACCGAGGAAGTTTGCATCCCGGTATTGGAGAATAATTCCGGACTGGTGTTCAACAAGGATTTTTTCTGCGGCTACAGCCCTGAACGCGTGAATCCCGGAGACACGAAACATCATCTTACCAATATTAAAAAAATCACGTCGGGCTCGACGCCCGCCGCTGCGGATTTTGTCGATGCGCTCTATCAAAAGATCATTATTGCCGGCACCCATCGTGCGCCCTCGATCAAGGTCGCCGAAGCGGCAAAGGTCATCGAGAACACGCAGCGTGACGTCAATATCGCATTGGTCAACGAACTGTCGATGATGTTCGACAAGATGGGTATCGATACTCGCGACGTACTCGAAGCCGCCGGAACAAAATGGAATTTTCTGCCCTTCAAACCTGGCCTGGTCGGTGGCCATTGCATCGGCGTTGATCCTTAT
>JAKQKT010000072.1 GCA_029560515.1 Pseudomonadota bacterium | reverse complement strand
CGTGTTGTAGCGCAACTCGATTTCAAGCGGTTTGTTTTTGTCGTAGCCGGCGGCAAGCAATTTTTTGCGGGCCAGATTTTCACGTTGTGTCTGCGTCAGTTTCGACCACTTCAATGCGACTGGCGAATAATCGGCAGTACCCGGCGGGACTAATGCATAAGCGGGTTGCTCGCCAAAACCGGTGATGTAGCGGGCCAACTTGTCGCGATCAATCGCGAGCGACAGGGCTTCGCGCAATGCACGATTGTTTTTCAGTGGTGGTTGCGTCAGATTAAAGCCGAACCAGAAACTTCCGAGATAGGGCGATATACGAAGCTGAGAGCCGAATTTTTGTTTCAGCGCGAAGAGAGGCTGCGGTGGAAGTGTTTCGGTGATATCGAGACCGCCGGATTCAAAACGTTTCAATTCGCTCGATGCATCTTCAGTCACGTGGTAACGCACATACGGAATGCCAGCTTGTTCACGGAAGTTCGGGTTACGTTCCAGTTTCACGAAGGACTGTGGCGTCCACGCCTGCAAGCGATAGGCGCCATTACTGACCAGATTGCCGGGGCGCGTATGTTGTGCCGAAAATTTTTCAATAGCCGGCAAATACACCGGATATGCAGTCGGGAGTGTCAGTAATTGCAGAAGTGCCGCGCTGCGTTTCAATCTGATCACGACAGTGCGCGAATCCGGTGATGAAACGCCGAGTTGCGATGGTGATTTTTCTCCGCGCATGATTTCACCTGCATTTTCGATCGCCTCGAAATGTTCGGCAAACGGTGCCGCGGTCATCGGCATAAACGCGCGCTGGAAACTGCGGACAATATCGGTTGAGGTCAGCGTTTCGCCGTTGCTCCATTTCAGGTTGCCACGAAGATGGAATGTCCAGATGCGACCATCATCGGAAACTTCCCATTTCTCCGCCATACCGGGAATCAACTTGCCCTTGCCGTCCTTCGCCACCAGACCCTCGTAAAGATCGCGCAGGATATTGCCGCAGGCCACTTCCGGGCATTTGTGGGCATCGAGTGTCGAAGGTTCGGGGCCATTGCCGCGCTCCAGTGTTTGAGCGGAAGCAGGCGCAATGGCAAGCAGCAATATGATTGACAAAATAATACGCATGCTTGGGTTAAACTCGGCTCAATGGCTGGCTTGTGATTGTAGAGTCTAGCCCACACCTTTGCGGAATACTTATCGAGATTTTTATATGTCCGGTCCAAGCAACGTGGCAGAACAGGTAATTCGGAATAAACAGGAAATCATCGATTTTCATGCCAAGGGCAACAAGCCCGAATCGGCCTGGCGGATTGGCACCGAACATGAAAAATTCGGTTTTCGACTGGATGACTTGCGTCCACCCACCTATGACGGCGATCGCGGCATCGAAGCCATGTTGCGCGGCTTGATGCGTTTCGGCTGGCAACCCTACGAAGAACACGGAAAATTGATTGCACTCACGCGCGATGGCGCCTCGGTCACGCTTGAGCCGGCCGGGCAACTGGAATTATCCGGTGCCATGGTCGAAAACGTGCACCAGACCTGTTGCGAAGTCGCCAATCATTTGTTTGAAGTGAAATCGGTTGCCGACGAACTGCGACTGGGTTTTCTCGGCATGGGTTTCCAGCCGAAATGGCAGCGCGACGAAATGCCATGGATGCCGAAAGGCCGCTACAAAATCATGCGCGACTACATGCCGAAGGTCGGTACGCTCGGCCTGGACATGATGACCCGCACCTGCACCGTGCAGGTGAATCTGGATTATGCCTCCGAAGCCGACATGATCAAGAAATTCCGCGTATCACTGGCATTGCAGCCGATTGCGACCGCGCTCTTCGCCGATTCGCCGTTTACCGAAGGCAAGCCGAATGGTTACCTGAGTTATCGCTCGCATATCTGGACCGATACCGACAAGAATCGCACCGGTATGCTCGATTTCGTTTTCGATGAAGGCTTTGGTTTCGAGCGTTACGTTGATTACCTGCTCGACGTGCCGATGTATTTCACCTATCGCGACAAGGAATACATCGATTGCGCCGGTTTGAGTTTCCGCGATTTCCTCAAAGGCGAGTTGCCGAATCTGCCGGGTGTGTTGCCGACCATGAAGGACTGGGCCGACCACATGACGACCGCATTTCCGGAAGTGCGTTTGAAGCAGTATCTGGAAATGCGCGGTGCCGATGGTGGTCCATGGAATCGTTTATGTGCGTTGCCGGCGTTCTGGGTCGGTTTGCTTTACGACCAGACCGCGCTCGATGCCGCCTGGGATCTGGTGAAAGATTTCACGATGGAAGAACGCAATCATCTGCGCGATAACGTGCCCAAGATGGGTTTCAAGGTGCCGTTCAGAAATAACAGCCTGCGTGAACTCGCACTCGAAGCCTTGAAAATTTCCGGCATGGGTTTGCAGCGTCGCAATCGATTGAATTCGACCGGTGCGAGTGAAGCCGTCTTCATCGAACCGCTGATTGAATTTGCGATGGCGAATCAGACGCCAGCCGAACGCAAGCTGGAGTTGTACAACACTGCGTGGAATCAATCGGTTGATCCGGTGTTTAGAGAATTTGCGTATTGAGTTTCCGTAGGAGCGTCCTTTAGGCGCGATTAATCACGCCGGGTTTGTCGCGCCTAAAGGACGCTCCTACGGTAACAAAATAATTACGCGGCTTTGACGTCGCTCAGTTGCCAGTTACTGCCGGCCAGTAATTTCATGCGATGTTTGAACACGGCGCCGGGAACCGATGTCACCACGACAAGATCGATTTCCAGATCTTTGTGGGTTGCCGTTACCGTGGAATTCAAATCGACAGCGGCCAGGCTTTGATCCACATCGTCGGGTTCTTCCTGTTTTGCTTTCCAGCGATCAAAAAGAACGGTGCTGCGCAAGGCATCTTCCAGTTCGGATGCAAAGCCTTCCGCACCTTCGCTCTTGAAGGCCAGGTCGGCATCGCTGCCGCGTGCTTTTGCGGGTTCGGGAAGACGAATGTAATAACGTGTGGCCATGAGCGTGCTCTCTTTGTTTTCGTTATTCGATAGTACACGTCCGCACTGAACAAGAAATGACGAACATAAAAAATCCCGGCGTAGGCCGGGATTTTTCGCGTTGATGGATTGCAACAATCAATCGTTGTCCTGATCCGTGCTCGGCCCGTTTTCCAGACCGATGCTCTCGCCGGACATGCCACCGGCACGTTGCCAGAAGAAAGTCGGTGCAGGGCGTTGTTGTCCGCCGATTTCCGCCATTGTGCTGGTATCGAACAGGCGTCCGTTGACCATCACCATCGAGGTGTCGGCGGTCGCCTGGATATTTTCCAGCGGATTGCCGTTGACGATCACGAGGTCGGCACGTTTGCCTGCTTCCAGCGAACCCAGGTCTTGCGAGTAACCGATGTAATCGGCGCCATCAATCGTACCGGCACGCAATGCTTCCCAAGGC
>JAKQKT010000224.1 GCA_029560515.1 Pseudomonadota bacterium | reverse complement strand
TCAGGATGCTAAACGCCCCGCGGATGAAAGTGGCACTCGTCAGCACTTTAATCGCCGACTTGGCCACGGGACTCCACTCGGCGGGTTTTGCCGTTTCTTTGTCCTGGGCGGCTTGTTCTTGTGCTTGTTCGGCTTGGGCATTGTCTTCGCTGATTTTGCGGTTGAGCATTTCATAGGCACTTTCGCGGTCTATAAGTTCACTGTATTTGCGTACCAGTTTCGAGCTCGCGTTGAGCTCGGCAATTTCATTTTCGGTAAGCACGTCCATGCGGCTTTGCGGTGCGCGCAGCATGGTGGCCGCGAGTGGAGTAGGAGAGCCTTTTTCACTGAGTGCCGTAACAAGTGCCTCTCCAATCCCGAGCGACGTGATGAGTTCGTCGGTCTGGTAGAAGTCTGATGACGGGTAATTGTCGGCGGTCATTTTGATGGATTTGCGGTCGTTGGCCGTGAAGGCTCGTAATGCGTGCTGAATCTTGAGCCCGAGTTGCGCCAAAACGCCGCTGGGAACGTCCATGGGGTTTTGGGTGATGAAATACACGCCGATGCCTTTGGAACGGATTAGTTTTACGATGGTTTCTATCTGGTCGAGCAAGGTTTTGCTGGCTTCGGAGAAAATCAGGTGTGCTTCGTCTATGAAAAGCACGAGTTCGGGTTGGTCGGCATCACCTTTTTCGGGCATTTGCTGGTAAATTTCGGCGAGCAGGCTCAACATGAAAGTCGAGAATAATTTGGGTTTGTCCTGGATGTCGGTAAGCCGAATGATGTTGACGTAGCCTTTGCCGTTTTCGTCAAAACGCAGTAAATCGTTGATGTCGAATGACATTTCGCCAAAGAACAAATCGGCACCTTGTTGTTCAAGCTCTATGATTTTGCGCAGGATGGTTCCGGTGGTTGAGGTAGAGATTTTGCCGTATTCGGCTTCAATTTCCTCTTTGCCTTCCTCGGTAATGTAATTGATGATTTTTTTGATGTCCTTAAGGTCGAGCAGCGGCATCTTGTGATCGTCGCAGTATTTGAAAATCACCGACACCACACCGGCCTGCACGCCATTGAGGCCAAGGATGCGCGAAAACAATACGGGG
>JAKQKT010000068.1 GCA_029560515.1 Pseudomonadota bacterium | reverse complement strand
GCCAGACCGGTTTGGTCAAGCACGCTGCCGCCCTTGTTTTCCAGATGTGCGGCCATGCCAAGCAAGGCACCAATGGTCACCACGCCGGTACCGCCGACGCCCGTGATCAGGATATTCCAGGGTTCGCTCAAATCGGTTCTGAATGTCGGCATCGGCAATACGTCGAAATTCACTTCGGCGGCACTGCCTTTTTTCTTTTTCAGACCGCCGCCTTCGATGGTGACGAAGCTCGGGCAGAAACCCTTGACGCAGGAAAAATCCTTGTTGCAATTGCTTTGATCGATTTCACGCTTGCGGCCGAATTCGGTTTCCAGCGGAAGCACGGCAACGCAATTCGATTTCACGCCGCAATCGCCACAGCCTTCGCACACGGCCGAATTGATGAAGGTGCGTTTTGCCGGATCGACCATCTTGCCGCGTTTGCGGCGACGACGTTTTTCAGCGGCACAGGTTTGGTCGAAAATAATCACGGTGGTGCCCGGCACTTCACGCAGACGTTTTTGCACGTTGTCGAGCTCGTCGCGATTCAGAAATTCGACGCCGTTCGGAAAAATTTCCGGCCGACTCCATTTCTCGATGTCATCGCTCAACACCACAATGGTCTGCACGCCTTCGCTTCGCAATTGATGCGCGATATCTGGCACCGTCAGCGTGCCGTCCACGGGCTGACCACCGGTCATGGCGACTGCGTCGTTGTAGAGAATCTTGTAGGTGATGTTGACCTTCGCGGCGATCGACTGGCGAATCGCCAGCGAACCGGAATGGAAATAGGTGCCGTCGCCCAGATTCTGGAACACATGTTTTTCATTGGTGAACGGCGCCTGGCCGCTCCAGGTAACGCCTTCGCCGCCCATATGAGTGAAGGTATCGGTTTTGCGATCCATCCAGGTCACCATGTAGTGGCAACCGATGCCACCCAACGCGCGCGAACCTTCCGGCACCACGGTCGAGCTGTTGTGCGGGCAACCGGCACAGTAATGCGCCGGACGCGGGAACACAGGACGCGGCATCGCGAGTTCTTTTTCTTTTGCCGCAAGAAAGTTCAGACGATCGACGATATGTTCGCTGGTGAAGAAACGCGACAGGCGTTTTGCAATCACGCGCGCGATTCTCGCCGGCGTCAAT
>JAKQKT010000162.1 GCA_029560515.1 Pseudomonadota bacterium | reverse complement strand
AGGATACGGCACAGGCAAAGCTGTAAGAGCGATGGACGTCGCGAAATGACGAATCCCGAGCCCATCCTCCACGCCAATTGGCCGGCTCCAAAAAATATCCATGCCTTCACGACACTGCGTTTTGGAATGGGTGTTTCGAAGTCGCCATTCGATCAATTCAATCTTGGCAACCGTAACAGCGAGCAAGGAGATGATCCTGCACAGGTCGAGACGAATCGCGAAATGCTGCAGAGGGAATTTTCCCTGCCAGGCAAACCGCATTGGTTGCGACAGGTGCACGGGGTTGATGTGTTGCGGTTTGACGAGGCGCCAGAATCTTCCGGTGACTTCCTGCGTGACGAACCGGTTGCTGATGCAGCGGTGAGCTCAAGCAAGAATATTGTCCTGGCCGTGCTGACGGCCGATTGCCTGCCCGTCCTGTTCTGCAACCGTGATGGCACCGAAGTCGCGGCCGCACATGCCGGTTGGCGGGGTTTGGCCAATGGCATGCTGGAAAATACGGTGTATGCGATGCACGACAAGCCTGCCGATATTATGGCTTGGCTGGGCCCGGCGGCAGGCCCCAGAGCTTATGAAGTCGGTGCAGAAGTACGCGATGCTTTCATTCAGCACGACAACACTGCGATCAGTGCGTTTACCCCGACGAGGGAACACCACTGGCTTGTCGATTTATACCAATTGGCGCGTATGCGTCTTCAAGCCCTGGGTGTCGGCAATATCAGCGGCGGCGAGTATTGCAGCATCAGCGATCCTGGCAGGTTCTTTTCACATCGGCGCGACAAGATCACTGGGCGCATGGCGAGCATTATCTGGATTTCCGATTGATAGTTGCCAGATTCCGGCAATGGCAGCAACCAACATTTGTCGTGACAGAAAATACACCATGAATATCCTTGCATATAGCCGGAAAATCAGGCAACTATGCAATCAGTCGTGTTGATGACAGACCGTAATTTCAGGGGATAAATAATGTCGATGCAAATCAGAAAATTGCTGGCCGGTCTTGCCTGTCTCTGCGCTTTCGCAGGTCCGGTGAATGCAGCCGGTAATGCACAGACGGCATCGCCGTACTTCGAAGCTTTTTCGGAAGGTAAAAAAGTCGAGAATCTGCCCTTGGCCATGACCAAGGTAGACATCACCGTCGCCGGCGTTATTGCCGATGTATCGCTGACCCAGACCTACGAAAATCGCGGTAACGTTCCGATTGAAGCGATCTATGTTTTTCCCGCATCGGCAAGGGCATCGGTTTATTCGGTAACGATGACGATCGGCAACCGCGTTGTTGTCGCCAACATTCAGGAGCGCCAAAAGGCTCGCGCCGTCTATGAACAGGCCAAGACGGAAGGACGCTCGGCCACCTTGCTCGAACAGCAGGACGTCGGTGCATTCCGGATGAATCTGGCGAACGTATTGCCAGGCGACAAGATCAAGGTCGAACTGAAATACGTCGAACTGCTGGTTCCAACAGCCGGTGTTTACGAATTTTTCTTCCCAAATACCGCGCCTCAGGTCAAATACCAGAAATCAGGTGATCCCGACGGTTCCATGCCGCGATCCTCCTCTGCGGAAGTGACGGATTTCAGTTTGATAGTGAAGGCCAAAATCGTCTCGTCCAGTCCGATTGCATCGCTTGAAAGCCCATCACATAAGTTGGTGGTTGTCAGGCCATCGGAAAATGAAGCCGAGTTGATCATTGATGCCGATGATGCCAAGTCTTCCACGCGCGACTTCGTGCTTCGTTATTCGCTTCGCGGGAACGAAATTCAAACCGGTGCCATGGCTTATCGCGATGGCGATACCGGCTATTTGCTGGTAATGGCGCAGCCGCCTGCCGTCGTAAAACCTGCCAGCGTTCCGCCGAGAGAATATATTTTTATCGTCGATGTTTCCGGTTCGATGAATGGCCAGCCTATCGATGTGGCGAAAGGCCTGATCGAAGAGTTGTTTGTAACCCTCAAGCCAAGCGATAAATTCAATATGGTCTTGTTTGCCGGCAGCACGGATATACTCGAACCCAAAGGCTCGCTGAGTGCCGATGACAAGTCATTGGCAATGGCGCTTAACAAGCTTGAGCATTATCAGGGAGCCGGTTTCACCGAGTTGTATTCGGCTCTTGAAGACGCTTATGAAATACCACGTACCAATGGCATGGCCCGCACGGTCGTGATAGTTACCGACGGCGCCATTACCGCAGGTTCTGATGTTTCCAATTTCATACAGACTCATTTAAACGAATCCAATGCCTTCATATTCGGCGTGGGCAGTCAGCTTGATGAAACGGTGATAGAGCGTATCGCACGTGCAGGTGAGGGCGAGCCCTTCATGGTGCATGAAATGAGCAAGGGAGCCGCCGAGGCAAGTCGCATGCGTCAATATATCGACAAGCCGGTGATGACGCAGATCTCGGCAAAGTGGAACGGCACCGATGCATACGATGTAGTACCGGAGCATATCCCCGATCTTTTTGCCGATCGACCTATCGTGTTGCTGGCCAAATATCGCGGTAAAAAAACTGGCAAGCTTCTACTAACCGGCTATTCCGGAAGTGCGGCAAGCAGAATCGAAGTCGATCTGGACAAGGTAGTGGAAGATCCAAAACTCAAGGCAATCAGTTTGCTATGGGCTCGCAGGAAACTGGATCGCTTGCTGGATAACTGCGATACCTCATGCCGCAACATTGATGTTGAAAACGTTGACCCGGTCAAAAAGCAAATCACCGATATCGGCCTGTCCTACAGCTTGCTGACGCCATTCACGTCTTTCGTCGCAGTGACCGAAGAAGTGCGTACCAACGAAGCGGCCAGCACTGTCAATCAACCTGCTGTTGCTCGTCCAGCAGCCGCGCCGACTACTTCGGCAGGCTATGGTTTTACGCCTGCCGTTCTGGCCGAAGGTTTGCAGATAAGCTCGATGGCGAATGTGTCAGATTTCAATCGGCAAGTCGTTTCAAGTCGTTTGCTTGCCGGCAGGCAAATGCAGTTGATCGGCGATATATGGCGTGATTTAGCACACCGCGACAACGCAATCATCCTGCGCATCCGTCGTAACAGCGAAGCCTATCAACTGCTGTTGATGCTTCGTCCGGAGCTCAAGGAGTTACTGGAGCTGGGCAGCCAGGTAATGGTGTCGTTCGGAAAATACACCGTGCTGGTTTCGCCAAACGGATTCAGTGATTATCCCGATGGTTTTCTTGAAAATGCGATTTCCGGCAAGTAAGAAAACAAAAAAAGCGGCTTTGATGATGGTCAAGGCCGCCTTGCTTTACTGCTTGAGTTTCCAGTTGTCTGCCAAGGAAATTGTTTTCATCCTCGGCGCGGATTCGCCGGGAGAGTCGGCTTACTACAGCTCCGCCACCAATTTTTATCGCAACCAGCATGGCTCGTCCGATGCTGCGCCGGTTCTCGTCACTACGGCAAGATCGCTGGCCGAAGTGCGGGAAGTTCTTTTGCGTGCCGACCATGATGAACCCTGGGGTGTCGTTACCCTGGTGGCACATGGAACGCCCTGGCGTGGAATGAAGACGAATATATTCCATGATGGTACGAGTGCGACTCTCGAAAATATAGAACAGGTATTGGCAACCGGTGAATTTTCACCATTGCAGGACTCCGAAATAAGTTCATCTACGATTATCAGAATCGAATCCTGCGGCGTAGGGCGACGGCCGGATTACACTCGGGCAATCGCCCTGCTGCTTGCCGGCAAACGGGAGAAGCTGCCTATTGTCGAGGCGTCGTCCGATTTTGTAGCGTTTGTGATCGACGAGAATGAAGCTTCCCGGATTGCGAAAAAAATCGAATTGCCCGTTTTGATCAGAACCCTCCGTGGTGACGCAAAAAAACTTGATAGTAAAAGCCTCTCTGCCATTCTCGACGATATGAGAAAAGAATTGGATAAAAAAATGCCGGGCTCTGGAAGCTCTGCAATTTGGGTACTTTCTCCAATCAATATTCATGCCCGTGTCACCGTGACATCATCCTTCAGACAATCTGCCGTCAGTGTTGCCAGAAAGAACGAAGCGATCCGGAATCTGGCGCGTATTAATGGTCTTGATATCAATGACGTCGACTGGGGTTTGGGCGCGAGTCTGGCGACAGACGGAGCCCAGGACCTTGACGGCCACGGCGCCTTCATTTTGATGCGGGCAAATCTCGATCATGCCAATTCGATCAAGTTGTCCGATACCGGTATTCCAAAATAGTAAAAGAATAGTACAAACCTCCCGACCTTTGGATTGTTGCAATCCAGAACCTGATTGATGACTACCGGCAGGTTCATCTTCCGTTTGTTCATGAAACACTATGCTCCGGTTTTCCATTCGAGGCTTGTCCCATGCGCTTCCTGTCATCCTGTTTTTTGCTGTTTTTTGTCTGTATGTCATCGGCATTTGCGATATCGACACCCGAGGTGAAACTTCTGGTCGAAGCACGAGACAAGAAGGCTTTGCCGGTTGCAGATGCGCTGACCCGGGCAGAACCGAAAAATGCGGAGGCATGGATATTGCTGTCACGCGCGCGCTTGCAGGCGAGCCAGGCAGAAGCGGCTATCGCCGCCGCCGAGAAAGCTACCAAGCTGTCACCGAATAATTCGCAGGCGTATTTCTGGTTGGGAAATTCCTATGGTTCGCGCATCGGCCAGGTCGGCATGTTTTCCCAAATGAGCATGGCGCCGAAATTACGTGATGCCTTCGAAAAAACCGTTGCGCTCGATCCCGACAATCTGGATGCAAGGGAAGCTCTCGTGCAATTTTATTTGCAGGCTCCGGCAGTGATCGGTGGCGGTAAAGACAAGGCGAATTTGCAGGCAAATGAAATTGCCAAGCGTGATGCGGCACGTGGACATCTGGCTCGCGCGCAGGTTTTCATCTCCGAGAAAAATACTGCGGCTGCGATTAAATCCTACGAAGCCGCTTATGCCGCCAAGCCCTCCGATAAAAATATTCGCATGGCTCTGGGCATTGGCTACCAAATGACCGAACGCTGGAATGATGCATTCAAGCATTTTCGTACCTGGACGGCGCAGGATGGCAAGGCCGGGCCCGCCTGGTATCAAATCGGCCGCACCAGTGCCTTGAGCGGCCTGCAACTGGAAGAAGGAATCGCGGCCCTGCAGAAATACCTTGATATGCCACATGCAGTAAATGATCCGCAAAATAAAAATGCTTATCACCGACTGGGGCAGCTCTACGTAAAAATCGGCAAGAAAAACGAGGCTAAGGCCGCTCTGCAGGCAGCATTGAAGCTGGACCCGAAATTTGCCGATGCAAAGACGGAACTTGCAAAACTTTGAATGTATTCCTGATTTTTAGGCTATGTCATTAATACCATCGCATGGAATAAAGCCAGGCTGAACGCCGAAACTTGATTTCAATCAAGCGGGCACGCGCTTTTAGGAGCGACACTGGCTCGTGGGGCTTGAAAGCCCGCGCAGTGACCACACAAATGAGTGTATCTGCGGCATTTGCTGCCACATCATTTTTATAGGTGCTTTCATGCGAATGGAAAAACTGACATCGAAATTTCAGGAGGCGCTTGCCGATGCGCAATCGCTTGCGGTTGGTCGCGACCATAATTTGATCGAGCCCAGCCACTTGCTGCTGGCATTGCTGGATCAGCAAAGTGGCTCGACCAAGCCATTGCTGGCACAGGCTGGCGTCAATGCGGCGACGCTGCGTTTGCGATTGGTCGAAATTCTGGACCGGATGCCGAAGGTGTCCGGTCAGGAAGGCAGCCTCAATGCGAGCAATGATTTTTCGCGCTTATTGAACGTTACCGACAAGCTGGCGCAGCAACGCGGCGACGCTTTCATCGCGAGTGAATTGTTCGTGCTTGCCTGTCTCGATGACAAGGGCGAAGCGGGGCAGGCTCTGAAAGCCGCCGGCGCCAACAAGGCGCGGCTGGAAAAAGCCATCGAGGAATTGCGTGGTGGCGAAAAAGTCTCTGACGCGAATGCCGAGGAAAACCGGCAGGCGTTGGAAAAATATTGCATCGACCTGACAGCGCAAGCGGAGAAAGGCAAGCTGGATCCGGTGATCGGACGCGATGAAGAAATTCGCCGCACGATCCAGGTCTTGCAACGCCGTACCAAAAACAATCCGGTGCTGATCGGCGAACCCGGCGTGGGCAAGACCGCTATCGTCGAAGGTCTGGCGCAACGCATCATCAATAACGAAGTGCCCGAAGGCCTGCGTGGTCGTCGCGTACTATCGCTCGACATGGGCGCGCTGATTGCCGGCGCAAAATTCCGTGGCGAGTTCGAGGAACGACTGAAAGCGGTGCTGAGCGATCTGTCTAAACAGGAAGGCAACGTGATCCTGTTTATTGACGAATTGCATACGATGGTCGGCGCCGGCAAGGCCGAAGGTTCGATGGACGCCGGCAATATGCTCAAGCCCGCGCTCGCACGCGGCGAGCTGCATTGCATCGGCGCCACCACGCTCGATGAATATCGCAAATACGTCGAAAAAGACGCAGCGCTTGAACGCCGCTTCCAGAAAGTGTTTGTCGGCGAGCCAAGCGTCGAAGACACGATTGCGATTCTTCGTGGCTTGAAGGAACGTTATGCCGTGCATCACGG
>JAKQKT010000145.1 GCA_029560515.1 Pseudomonadota bacterium | reverse complement strand
CGGCTTCCGGAAATTTCAATGGATGCCTCCCCCCAAAAAGCAGGAGTACAAAATGCGTAATTCCAAATCGACTTTCCGTTTTAATGTCACCAATGCCTTGCTCATGTCGCTTGCGATGGGCATCGTCGGCATGCCGATGGCAATGGCCGCCGATGTAGCGTCCGACACCAAAACGACAGCCTATGAAGAATCCCAAACGCCCGTTTCCGATACCTGGATCACCACGAAAGTAAAAGGTGATTTGCTGGTTACCGAAGAAGTAAAAGGTCTTGATATCAATGTCAGCACGACCAACGGCGTGGTAACGCTGGCCGGATTGCTGGATTCGCAGGCACAGGTCGACAAGGCTGTCGCCGTGACGAAAGCCATCAAGGGCGTGAAAAGCGTCGAAACAAAAGCGTTGAAAGTGAAGCCGGCGAAGTAAGCGAGCCGGGCTTCCATGTACCAGTCAAAAGTGAGCGGAAAACCCTCGCTTCCAATCAAACACACAAGGAATAACTCAAATGAATAACGACATCATTCAGGGCAAGTGGAAACAGATTAACGGCCAGATCAAGCAAAAGTGGGGCAAGCTCACCGAAAATGATTTGACCTATGTTGAAGGTACCCGCGATTATCTTTCCGGAAAAATCCAGGAGCGTTACGGCATTGCCAAAGACGCGGCCGAAGAACAAATCAAAGAGTTTGAAAAAACCCTTTCCTGATACCGCGAAGTTGATCTGACAAAAGCCGGGCCATGCTGTGCATGACCCGGCTTTTTTTGTGGCGCCTCGGTGGGTTGCCGGATTTTGAGGGCAGAAGACCCGTCATGCAAAATGCACGGCATGTTGTTAGCTTCGTGCAGTTTGCCCGCGACATGACTGCGAAAGCCCTGTCATATCTGGCTCCCAGGGGATGGCATGACGCTTGCAAACGCCTTCAAGTCAAAGCTATTCCCCCCAACCATTCAAGGATGTTCAATGGCGACTTCAGGCTCCGGCAAGAAAAAATCCGATAGGAAGAAAGACGATAAAAACGACTTGGCAAAAAAGCTTCCCTTTGCGACTCGTCATGATCTGAGTGATGCCACGCGCACGAAAGTGGTAGCGGCGTTGAACCAGACACTCGCGGAAATATTCGATTTGCAAAGCCAGATCAAGCAGGCGCACTGGAATGTAAAGGGAGCAAGTTTTTTCGGCCTGCACAAATTATTCGATGAAATTGCCGGCACCTTGACCGAGCCGGTCGATACGGTGGCCGAACGCATTTTGTCTCTGGGTGGTTTTGCCAAGGGCAGCGTTCGACTTGCTGCCGCCGCGAGCACATTGCCCGAGTTGCCAGCCGAATTCAGGCAGGAAGATATCGTCGGCGATATCGCCGATCGGGTAGCGCTTGCAGCGAAACTGGCACGTAAACGTATTGATGACACCGAAGATGCCGGCGACAAGGTCAGTTCGGATTTGTTGATCGAAATCACGGCGATTCTGGATAAGGCCCTGTATTTCCTCGAGGCATACCAGTTTCGTGCTTAAGCCGGTGAATTTCGTGTTTGCTGCCTGTATTTACGGCCATGGCGTGAAGGATCGCTATAATGAATTTCGAACTGAAACAGACTGAGATGACATCCGTGAGTAAAAACGAAACACCGGTAACGGGACGTATTCTTGCGATTGATGATGATCGTGGCCTGCTCGAGAATTTTTCCCTGTGCCTGACCAAGGAAGGCTATCGGGTGACGACGGCTGAAACCCTCGAAGAGGGGATTAAGCTGGCGGCAACCCTGCCATTCCAGGTCTGTCTTCTTGATCGCAATATCGGCTACGACTCCGGGCTGGATGCATTGCCGAAACTGCGCGAGCTATCGCCACTGATGCGCGTGATCATGGTCACCGGCAATGCTGGTGTCAGCGAAGCGATCAGCGCGATTGCCCAGGGTGCCAGCGATTATCTGGTAAAGCCTTGCTCGCCCGAACAATTGCTGATTGCGGTTGCACGTCAAATCGATACCCGACGAATGATGGACCGGCTCGATACGCTTGAGCGCGAAGCCGGCAGTGATACTCCGGAACTGAGCAGCAAGAACGAAGCCATGCGTGCGGCGATCAGTCTCGCGCTGCAAGTGGCCAGTACCGATGCCAACGTCTTGTTGCTGGGTGAAAGCGGTACCGGGAAAGGTGTGATTGCACGTGCTATCCACGAAGCGAGCCAGCGTTCGGCAGGCGCGTTGGTCACCGTGAATTGTCCATCGTTGACGGCAGAGCTACTAGAAAGCGAAATGTTCGGGCATATCAAGGGTTCGTTTACCGGTGCCAGCCAGAACAATGTCGGGCGAGTCAGCCATGCCGATGGCGGTACCATTTTCATGGATGAAGTCGGTGATTTCCCGCTTTCCCTGCAACCCAAATTATTGCGATTCATCCAGGACAAGGAATACGAGCGTGTCGGTGATCCGGTCACTCGAAAAGCCGATGCGCGGATTATCGCCGCGACCAATCGCGATCTGGATGCCATGGTAAAGGAAGGGCAATTCCGTCTCGATCTTCTTTACCGGCTTAACGTCATTGCCATCACCCTGCCGGCATTGCGTGAGCGCATCGAGGATCTCGAGAATCTGGCCTCCGGTTTCATCCGCAAGTTCGCGGCAAGTTACGGCATGCCTGCGCGCCGGCTTTCCGCTTCGGCATTGGCGCAATTGCAGATGTATTCCTGGCCGGGCAATGTCCGTGAATTGCAGAACATGATGGAACGAGCCGTTATTCTTTGCCGCGCGGAAGAAATCGGTGTCGAATTACTGGCCGTGGGCCGTGCCGACAACCACAAGCAGGAAGCGATTCCGGGGTCTGCAATGAGTCTGGAAGCACTGGAACGGCTTCATATCGAGCGTATTTTAGCCAGCAGCGAAAATCTGGATGCCGCCGCCAAAACACTGGGAATCGATGCATCTACGCTTTACCGGAAACGCAAGGCTTACAAATTGTAGAGGCTTCATGGTTTGGGCATGGGCTTCGTGCATGCCGTCAATAAGCAGGGTGAAAAATGAAACATGATCAGGACATTTCCGTACTTCGCGCGCAATCTGCCGAGTACTTGCATCCAAAAACGGCGCTGGCAATCTGGATCGTATTGATCCTCGGGCTGGGCAGTTGCATGGGAATTTTCTTCGGCCCCGGCGCCTGGTTCCAGGGCCTGGTTAAACCAACTTGGAATCCGCCGGGCTGGGTCTTCGGGCCCGCGTGGACTCTGCTCTATGTATTGATGGCAATCAGTGTGTGGAAAGTAAGACGCAATACGCGAGTATCGGAAACCGAAAGATCGCGGGCAATGCGATTTTTCTGGCTGCAATTGCTGCTCAATCTTGCCTGGACGCCGATTTTTTTCGGATTGCATCAGCCTGCATGGGCATTCGTGGAAATCTGTCTTCTTTGGCTCGCGGCATTATCGACCGCACTGGCATTCGGGAAAATATCCGCAGCGTCAGGTTATCTGTTGATACCCTATTTGGCGTGGTTATCATTTGCGCTGGTCTTGAACGGTACTATCTGGCTATTGAATTCATGAAGAATTCGAGCCGATATTTTCGGCCTGAAATTTGACAAGCGATACTGCGACGCGGGGGAGTGTCGATGGAAGCTGGTAATAGTGGCAAATTCCGCCACCAGATAAACAATGGCTTGCTTGCGCTGGCATTCGTGCTCATTCTCGCGACTTCGGCCGTGTCGGTCACATCGACCAATGAGCTCGGTGCTTCGATCGGCCTAGTCAGTCATACCCACCAGACACTGGAATTGCTTACCCGGATGAAGGTGGCGACCGGCGATGCACAGGCGAATGGCTTGCGTTATTTGATTACCGGTGAATCCGCCAACCAGCTTGCACAGCGCAAGGCATTGGCGGAAATGTATGCCCTGAAAGTGCAGTTGGGTACGATCGTTTCCGACAATGCCCTGCAGCGTTCGTACATGGCAGATTTTGGCGAACTGTATGATGCATTCCTGGCACGCAGCATGGAATCGATGGCCTACAAACAGAAAGCGCTGAAAACCGGCAACGAGACGGCATTCGTCAAACGCATCAAGGAAGGCGTCGGTTTTTCCATGATCAAGAACATGCGTGAAGTGCTCGACAAGATGACGGCTGAAGAAAATCGCCTGATGATTTTACGCGTCGAGGAACGCGACACGCTGGTCAAGCAAACCAATGCCACCGTCCTGATTGCCAATGCCCTCGCACTGGTCGCCGGCGTGATCGGCTTTACTGCCATCCGGCGCTCGCAGGATGAATCGAAAAAAATGCTGATGGTCGAGTTGCGGGCAGAACAGGCGCGCCAGGCCAGCGAGGAAAAGAGCAGCTTTCTAGCCAATATGAGCCATGAAATCCGCACGCCGATGAATGCCATCTTCGGCTTTACGCAATTGCTTTCGGAATCGGTGACGGCACCGGTCGAGCGCGATTGGGTCCGCTCGATCAAGAAAAGCGGGCAGATGCTGCTTGCATTGATCAACGATGTGCTGGACTTGTCGAAGATCGAGGCAGGCAAATTGCAATTGCAACTCCAGCCGACCGACCTGCGCGAGCTTTCCGATGAAATCGTCGAGATGTTCCTGCCGGATGCACGTGAAAAAGGCATTTATCTGAGGCACGAAATAGACACGGCACTGAACGAGCCGCTATTGCTCGATGGCCAGCGCGTGCGCCAGATTCTGATGAACCTGTTGAGCAATGCCATCAAATATACTGAGCACGGCGGCGTTATCGTCCGGATGATGGTAACGCCGCAACATGATCCTTTACTCCGCAATCTCCGTCTGTTTGTGACAGACAGTGGTGTCGGCATCGACCCGGAACAACTTGTGAAAATTTTCGAACCCTTTCACCAGGCCGATAGTCCCGATGGAAAAATCCGCCAGGGAACCGGTCTTGGCCTGAGCATTTGTCGCCGTTTGGTGAATGCCATGCAGGGCGATATACAGGTCAGCAGCGAACTGGGAAGAGGCTCGACATTCGTCGTGGATATCCGGAATGTCCGGGTCTCGGATATCAGGCCCGACAGCAACAAGGCAAATGACAACCGGGTGGATTTCAACAAGCTGCGACCTCTGAAGATCCTGGTCGTCGATGATGTCGAGTGGAATACCGAAATTGCCCAAGGCTTCCTCCGTAATAGCCACCACGAAGTGCATATTGCCAATAACGGACTTGATGCCGTTGATATTGCGAAGGAATTAAAACCCGATGTGGTGTTGATGGATTTGCGCATGCAGGGAATGAATGGCTTCGAGGCCAGCGATGCCATTCGATCGGATCCCGGCTTGCAGGATGTGCGCATCGAAATTGTCGCAGTGACCGCCTCGAGTCTGCACAGCGAAGAAAAAGCGCTGCGTGAAAGTTTTGACGGTTATGTTCGCAAACCTTATACGCCACTTGATCTGTTTAATGCACTGGATAACCTGTTCGGAAACAATGCAGCCATTCCAAAGAAAGCCGATGGTGTTCCCGGCAAGTGGTCGGAGAAAGAACAAGGGCAATGGCTGCAATTGCAGGGAAAGAATTTGCGCGAATTGCAGAAGAGCATGCGCATGCGGGAAATCGGGGACTACGCGAAAAAACTGCGGCAGTTTTCGGCGGATACGGAATTCGCCGTTCTCGAAGAACATGCCGGAACCTTGTTCGATGCGGTACAGCGTTTCGATGTCGCCGGGGTCAATGAAACGCTCTCGACGATTGCGGCGATGCCGGAGACTTTTGATGCCCGGTAGTCGTTCCGATACCGGTTTGCCGGTGGTGCTGGTGGTGGACGATCAGGAAGCCAATATGCGGCTGGTCGGTCAGCTACTGTCACGTGCAGGCTACGATATTGTGCCGGCCTTCAGTGGCGAGCAGGCACTGGAACGCATCAAGGCATCGCTTCCCGACTTGATCCTGCTCGACATGCGCATGCCGGGTATGTCCGGCTTCGACGTGTTGAAGCAGTTGACGGACAATCCGGGCACACGCAGCATACCGGTGATTTTTCTTACCGCGGATAATGAGCGCGACAATGTCGCGCGCGCACTGGCGGCAGGCGCCGTTGACTACATTACCAAGCCCTTCGTCGCCGAGGAGTTGCTCGGTCGGGTGAAAACCCATATTGACCTGAAGCAGTCGCGCGACACCTTGCAGCGATTCGTCAGTGAAAAACAGCAGATGGTGGAAACCGTCGCGCATGATCTGCGGAATTATTTTGCCAATATTCAATTTGCGGGCGACATGTTGCGCGATCCCGATCTGGATCTTGCCGTCAGGCTCCGGCTGATCGAATCTATCCGCACGTCTTCAGACTCGGGCGTCCTGTTTTTGCAGGCCTTGCTGGATCATCAAAACGCTCAGGAAAAAGGCATATCGGTGCACCGGCTTTCGGCCCGCAAGCTGCTCGACGAGACAGCAGCAGCTCTTGCAAGAATGGCCCAGGCCAAGGATATCGAAGTAAAAATCGTGCTCGCGGAAGACTTTGAAATATGCGGTCATCAGGGCGGTGTTTTGCATGTGCTGCAAAACCTGCTGTCGAATGCCTTGAAGTTTTCGCAACCGGGTAGCGAGGTCATATTGAGCGCGGCGAAATTCGGAAGTCGCGGACGATTGTCAGTGAGTGACCGCGGGCCGGGCGTATCGAAGCAGGATCAGGAACGACTGTTCCAGCGCTATGTAAGATTGTCCGCAACGCCTACGCAGGGTGAATCCTCAACCGGTCTCGGACTGGCATTGGCGAAGCAGCGTGCCCGCACGATGGATGGCGATATCTGGCACGATGATCGCGAAGGTGGTGGCTCGGTATTCACTCTCGATCTCGCATTGCCAAGAACCTGACGCGTGATTTCGCCAAAGCATTCAGCATAAGAAAAAGCGCCGATAACGGCGCTTTTCTTTTACTCGAGTTGCGTGATTACAGCTTTCGGCGTCCGAAAATCAGGGATACCACGAAAAGAATCAGAAAGACGAAGAACAGGATTTTCGCGATGCCAACGGCAGTGCCCGCAATTCCGCCAAAACCCAGCACGCCTGCGATAAGTGCGATAACCAGAAAAACGATAGCGTAGTGCAACATGGAAATCTCCTTGCGTTATTGAATGTCGAGTCGGGTGACTACTTTCAATATTCGTGCCAGACCGGATAGCGCCATACACATGGGGCTGAGCCTCTTATCCATTCTGGTAAGGGAAGCGAATTGCATGAAACGTGAAAGCCTTCGTGCAAAATGCATTCGACACTGTGTTTAAAATCCGGATCATGCAGTTTGCGGATTATCGATGATGCATCGTGCATATATCCGGCCCGGTCTGCCTGCAGGAAGTGCGATGAAGTTGAATTGACGCCATTCCGGGCCTTGGCACACATCTTGATAAGTATTCCATGCACATCTGGAAAAGATGGCGTTCCCACCTACCTGAATACCCTGGAGTTCACATGAAAACGATTACCCGCACACTGCTTGCTCTTTCCTGCGTTCTGGCCCTGTCTGCCTGCAAGCCTGAAACTCCGGCAGAAACCCAAGCCGACGTTCAAGAAGCCCAAACCGATGCCAACGCCAATACCACCGACGCAAAAGTCGACGCGATTGGAACTGCCGTTGAAGGCAACCAGGACATCGTTGACGCTTCTTCGGAAGGCGCAGCCGAAGTCAAGGATGCCACCGCCGGCGCAGTCGAAGACAATGCCAAGGCTGCCTATGATGTTGCCATCACCAAAGCCGATGGTGAACTGAAAGTTGCCAAGGAAAAATGCGATGCACTGCCTTCGGGCCAGCAATCGGCTTGTAATGCGACCGCAGAAGCTGCTTATGACACCGCCAAGGCTGCTGCCGAAACGGAAAAAACCGCTGCCGAAGCCAGCGCTGATGCAATGAAGAGCAAGTAAGCAAGTCGAATTACCGATTTCCAGAAATGGAATGAGCGAAAAGAGACGAACTCTCTTTAAGTCATCGGATTCAAGCATTTGTTTCATGACCACTGTTCACTCCCCCGAACAGGGTCATCCTTCCCGGGCCGGTACTCGTACTGGCCCGGGATTTTTTTTGCCCAAAAGGCAGGGGGGGTGGCCGTTTCCGCCGGTAATCGTCGTTTTTCAATCTGAGGTCGTAAATGACGCTTTTTGACGGAGACAGCAAGATGGCCGGTGATTTGAAAGATATTTCCCTGAATGGTATTGGTTTGGAGCCTATCGACGGCGAAGTGGTGCAAAGCCCAAAAGGTCCGGCAAGATTTACCCCGAACACGCGTGACAAAACCGAAAGGCGCCAGACCGAAGACCGACGGACCGAGCTTCGGTTTCAGGAAAACCGCCGCTTGAACAAAGACCGTCGTCCGGTCAAGACATGGGAAAAAGGTCATAACCTGTAAGCCGGTCCGAAGCCGGAAGCAGAGTTCACTTTTTGTAACAAAATTCGCCATCGTGCCGGGCTTTATCCGGTGGTGATGGTAGTAGACTGCGGCTATCAGGGAGTTGGATAGCCATGCAGCCATCGGGATCATTTTTTTCCAGCCAGAAAAAATTATTGTTTCTCGGTACTTTTCTGCTGATTCTCGCCATCGTCGCAGGCTGGTTTTTTACCGGTTTCGTGATGCAGACCGGAGACCGGCTTGAGCGCGTCCGGATCGAATCCCTGGCAAATACGGCCGCCGCATCCATTGATGCCGGCAATGTCGAATTACTGGCCGGAAAACCCGAAGACGCCGAAATAAAATCCTTTTCCGAGTTGCAAAATCAGCTTCGACGCGTACGCGATGCGAATCCGGATTTCCGGTTTGTATATTTGATGCGGCCAGCTGCCGGCAAGTCGGATCAGATGGTTTTTCTGGTCGATGCCGAAGAATCGGATTCGCCGGATTACTCGGCTCCGGGCGATGTTTACGATGGGCCATCCGCTGCCTTGTTCAGCGTCTATCGAAGCGGCAAGCCTGCAATCGAGAGCCCGTACCATGATCGTTGGGGGGATTGGGTGACCAGTGTCGCAGCGGTCAAGGCGGCAAAAACAGGAAAAGTCGTGGCGGTATTGGGCATGGATATCAAAGCCGATTCCTGGGTCGCCACGAATACCCGCTACCGTAATTTCGCGATCACGATTGCCGGCCTGTTGACGGCTCTGGTGTTGCTGTTTTTGCTTGGTTTGCATTTGCAGGAAAAGGCTGCCATTCGCCTTGCTCGCCACTTGCACGAACTGGAACTTGCGCAGGAAGGTTTGCGCCTCGCCGATGTGGTGGTCAAACACACTGGCGAAGGGATCATCGTGCTTGATGCCGATCTGAAAATTCAAAGCGTCAATCCTGGTTTTGAACGCATTACCCGTTATCCGGCCGAAGAGGTATTGGCGAAGTCACCGGACTTCCTCGAATCGAGCGAACACAATGCCGATATTTTTCTGCAAATCAGTTCCAGCCTGCAGAGGGGGAACCACTGGGAGGGCACGCTATGGGCCAAGCGGAAGAACGGCGAGGTTTTTCCGATGGAAACCAATGTCGATGTGGTGCATGACGATCAGGGCACCGTGTTGCATCACGTGATGGTATTCCACGATGCCACCGTGCAAAAACAGCTGGAAGATCGCCTGCGTGAATTGTCCGCTACCGATGGCTTGACCCTGGTGGCGAACCGCCGGATGTTCGACGAGGTGATGGAACGCGAGTGGAATCGCGCAATGCGTCATAAGCAACCGGTATCCCTGATCATGGCCGACATCGATATGTTCAAAAGCTATAACGATCTATACGGCCACATGGCGGGCGACGAATGCCTGCGAAAAGTGGCGCAGGCGATTTCCGACAGTGCGCAACGCGGTAGTGATTTGGTGGCCCGTTATGGTGGCGAGGAGTTCGCGGTTATCTTGCCCAATACCGATGAAGCGGCGGCCCGGGAAATCGCCGAGAAAATCCGCGATGCCGTGGAAAAACTGAATATTCCGCACGACGGAAACGTGATGGCGAGACATATCACGATTAGCCTGGGCACATCGACACGGGTGCCGCCGCAAACCAATGATTTCATCGG
>JAKQKT010000061.1 GCA_029560515.1 Pseudomonadota bacterium | reverse complement strand
GCCAGACGACGCCCGTTATCGAGAATTGGTTTCGGCCAAGGCAATTCAAACAGGCGATATGGCTGTCCATCGGCTTGCTTGAACGCTGCCAATTCTTTCGCCATGGTTTGCAGTTCGACGTAATGCGAATCTTCGACGTCCTGGCAGCCTTGATAAATGATTGTATCGACGGAGGCAAAGCGGGCGAGGGTGTCGATATGGGCGTCGGTGTCGTCGCCTTCCAGATAGCCATGATCCAGCCAGAGCGTGCGCGACTGATGCAGTTCGGTTTCCAGGATTTGGGTGATTTCTTCCCTTGATTTATCCGGATGCCTTTCGTGCAGGCAATGCCAGGTACTGAGCAGAGTGCCCTGGCCATCGGTTTCAATGCCGCCGCCTTCCAGCGCAAACTCGATGCGTTGATGACGGGCGTTGTGAAAGATGGCGTGCTTGAACAGATTGCGGACGATCAAGTCATCCTGGCTTGCTTCGAATTTTCCGCCCCAGGCAGTGAAATGGAAATCGAGCAGACGGAAGCCATCTACTTCACGCAAACTGATCGGGCCGGAATCACGCAGCCAGGTGTCGTCGTATTCGATGACTTCGAAACGGACCCGTTGCAAGTTCACGCCGGCATCCAGCAACAGATAGCGTGCGTGCTGAAGCAAATTATTGTCGGGAACCAGAATCAGGGCTTTCTGAAAACGGGTGATGGCCGCCACCAGGGCGACATAGGTGGATTCGATGCTGCTTAAACGATCTGCCCAGTCGGTGTCACTATGCGGCCATGCAATCAAAACGGCGGACTGGGTTTCCCATTCCGCCGGAAAACGAATCTTTGTGCTCATGTTTATTGTCGTGCGGGCGCAGGCCCAACTTCTTCCGCATTGGCGCGGGTCAATACGGAATCGACCACATGGTTATTTTCGAAGTACACCGAAAAATTGGCATAGACCCAACGCGTGATCGGTGGCGTGTGGCGGGAACCACCACCAACGGCCGACATTTTTTGTTGCGGGGTTCCGAATCTTGCTTCGACACTGGCCATGCTGGCGCCGCGTTTTGGCAAGGCCTGGTTTTGCTCGGCTTGCACGCGTTCGATCAGCAAGGTATCTGCATGAACCGCTGTTGCGCCGAGACTCAATAGAAGCCCTGCAGCCAGGGAAATCGTCATTAATTTCATAAAAACCTCTCAAGGTCCGGGGGGTAGCCATACGACTGGGTTGAATCTTCGCAGATTGCGCCCTGCTTGACCATGATTTGCCGCCATGAGTAGCTTTAAATCAGGAATACCGGGTCAACCAATATCCGGTGTCCGCGTTCATTTGGCTATTCCGGACGTTAAACCCAGGCGAGGGAAATATGGCTACGACCCGCAGGCAGCTTTTTACAGGATTTACCGAGGCCGACAAACCGGGGCGGATTATTGCCGGTGGCAACAAGAAACCGGCGATAAGCCAAAAAGCTCCGCTGCCCGGTATTTTGGCGACTCCGGCCCCGGATGATTCAACACTGGGCCCGGTGGATCCCTTGGTCATCTTGTTGAATCGCTGCACTTTTGGTTTCAAGGAAAGTGAATATCAGCGGGCACTCAGTCTCGGCTATACCGGCTGGTTGCAGGAGCAATTCAACTACCTCTCGCTGGATGTCAGTGCGCTTGAAACCGCGATCAGTTCTTCATTGCCACGCGTGAACTGGACTGCCGCTGAGTTGATCACCGAGGTCAAATCTACTGGCAAGCCCGGTCTTGGCGCCAAGGATTTGACTGCGGCGACCTTGCTGAGGCAGTTGCATAGTCCTCGGCAATTACTGGAGGTGATGGTCGATTTCTGGAGCAATCATTTCAATATTACGGCGGCATCGGCACCCGAAAACTATTACAAGGTAGTGGACGACCGCGACACGGTTCGAGCCCATGCCCTCGGCTCATTCCCGAATATGCTCAAGGCAAGTGCGCGCAGCCTTGCCATGCAGTATTACCTGGATAACGTAAGCAATACCAAGACCGGACCGAATGAGAATTACGCCCGCGAATTGATGGAACTGCATACCTTGAGCGTAACGGGTGGTTACACCGAAACCGACGTGAAGGAAGTCGCTCGCTGCTTCACGGGCTGGACTGTGACGGGGCAAAGTGCGAATGCGCCGGTATTCAGTTTTCTATCAAGCAAGCACGACACCGGTGCAAAAACCTTATTGGGTCAAGCCATTCCGGCCGGACGCGGTATCGAAGACGGCGATCAGGTGCTGGATATTCTCGCAACACATCCATCGACGGCAAAATTCATTGCGAAAAAACTTTGCGTGCGTTTTATAGGCGATACGCCGGAGACCAGTATCGTCGATCAAGTCGCCGCGACTTACACATCGACCAATGGCGATATTCCCTCGATGCTCTGGACGATTTTCGGCAGTGCCGAATTCATGGCGAGCTACGACCGGAAAATCCGCAGGCCCACCGAATATGTGATCGGCGTATTGCGCGTTACCGAGCCGACATTGACGGCCGAATATCTTGCGAAAATCAGCACGCCCATCACCACGATGGGGCATATGCCGTTTCAATGGCCGGCGCCGAATGGTTATCCGGATAGTCTCGGTTACTGGATAAATACCGGTGCAATGCTGTCTCGATGGAACTGGGCATTCGGTTTGGCGGAAGACACCCTCGGCAGCCCGATTCGAATCAATATTCCAGCCCTGATCGGAAGCGCGAATACTCCGACGACATTGGTCGATCGCTTGTCGGCACGATTGTTGCGCCGCTCATTGGCAAGCGCAGATCGGGATCGCTTTATCAACTTTGCCGCACAGGGCGGTTCGCCGACCCAGGTGTACACGGGCACTACGCTCACTTTGCGTTCGCGTGAGCTGATCGGCCTGA
>JAKQKT010000120.1 GCA_029560515.1 Pseudomonadota bacterium | reverse complement strand
ACCGGATCGAAACCCGCTTCGCCGAGGAATGCGAGTGCTTCGTCGCTGATGTCCAGTTTCATCTGGCGTTCAAGCAAACGTTTCGACAACTGAATCGTCTGGATGCTGGCAATCTTGGCAATATGGGCTTTTTCCAGCGGGTGGAAAACCACGATATCGTCGAGACGGTTGATGAATTCCGGCCTGAAATGTCCCTGCACCGCCGCCATCACGGACGCTTTCATTTCCAGATAGGCGGAATCGCCACGTCCCGATAATTCCTGGATATGCTGCGAGCCAAGATTCGAGGTCATCACGATCACCGTATTACGGAAATCCACGGTACGGCCCTGACCATCGGTCAAACGACCGTCATCCAGCACTTGCAGCAAGACGTTGAAAACATCTGGATGCGCCTTCTCGACTTCATCGAGCAGGATCACCGAATACGGACGACGACGCACGGCTTCGGTCAGATAACCGCCTTCTTCATAACCGACATAACCCGGAGGCGCGCCGATCAGGCGCGAGACTGAATGTTTCTCCATGAATTCACTCATGTCGATGCGGATCATCGCGTCGGAAGAATCAAACAGGAATTCGGCGAGTGCCTTGCACAATTCGGTCTTGCCGACGCCGGTCGGGCCGAGGAAGAGGAAAGAACCATTCGGACGATTGGGATCAGAGAGACCAGCACGTGAACGACGAATCGCATCCGATACCGCTTTCACTGCTTCGGCCTGGCCAATCACGCGATGATGCAGCTCGGCTTCCATCCGCAGCAATTTGTCTCGCTCGCCTTCCAGCATTTTCGAGACCGGAATGCCAGTCCAGCGCGCGACGACTTCGGCGATTTCTTCGGCCGTGACTTTGTCCTGCAACAGGGTGAAGCCCTTGTGCTCGACTTCGGCAGCGGCTTTCAATTGCTTTTCCAATTCCGGTAATTGGCCGTATTGGATTTCGCTCATCTTGGCGAAATCTTGCTGGCGATGCGCAGCTTCCAAGGCAAGCTTTGCCTGTTCGATCTGTTCCTTGATTTTTGTCGCGCCCGTCAAGGTCGCTTTTTCGGCTTTCCAGATTTCTTCCAGATCGTTGAATTCGCGCTCGAGTTTTTCAATTTCGTCTTCGAGATCTTTCAGGCGCTGTTTCGACTCGGCGTCCTTTTCTTTCTTCAATGCCTCGCGCTGGATTTTCAACTGGATAAGACGGCGCTCCTTGCGATCCATTTCTTCCGGCTTGGAATCGATTTCCATCCGGATCCGCGATGCCGCCTCATCCATCAGGTCAATCGCCTTGTCCGGCAATTGTCGATCGGCAATATAACGATGCGACAAAGTAGCCGCAGCTACGATGGCCGGGTCGGTAATTTCGACACCGTGATGCACGGCATAACGTTCCTTCAAGCCACGAAGAATCGCAATCGTGTCTTCGACGCTTGGCTCGCCGACAAACACTTTCTGGAAGCGGCGTTCAAGCGCTGCGTCTTTTTCGACGTATTTGCGATATTCATCGAGC
>JAKQKT010000112.1 GCA_029560515.1 Pseudomonadota bacterium | reverse complement strand
AGCCCCGCTGTGATTGTCATGGGAGAAGTGGTGCGTAACAGATTCGAACTGGAACAAATACTCGTTTCGAATCAGTCGTGATCGATATAAAAATCGTACAAATGCCTCATTACCACCCTGATAACTGATAACTGATAACTGATAACTAATAACGAACAACAACATGACACCCACATTTCCTCCGCCGCCGGTTGGTTTCGACGAAAAGTTGCTGGAGCAACTGGCACAGCACAATGCGCTGCAACAAATGTGGTTGAGCGGCTACCTGTATGGTATTGCTTCCAGAATAGGGCAATCCGCTCCGGTCGTTTCCGTCGAAGCACCGGCGCCTGCCGGCGCTGCGCCCGTTGCAGCGTTGCCGCAGGTTTCCATTCTGTACGGTTCCCAAACCGGAAACAGCAAAAAAGTGGCGCATCAGTTGTCTGCCAAAGTAAAAGAGCGTGGTTTTCAGGCAGTTGTTGCTGACCTGAACGATTACCCCACCAAGAATCTGAAATCGGAAAAAATCGTGTTGCTGGTGATCAGCACCCAGGGCGAAGGCGAACCGCCGATCGCCGCCGAAGAATTTTATAAATGGCTGAACGGTCCGCGCGCACCGCAACTGGAAGACCTGCAATTTTCCGTATGCGCACTGGGCGACCGCAGTTACGTGCAGTTTTGCCAGACCGGAAAAGACATGGATGCCCGCCTGGAAGCGCTGGGCGCCAAACGTTTGTCCAATCGCGTCGATTGCGATGTCGATTTTGAGGATTCGGTGGAAGGCTGGTTTGCGGAAGTACTGCAAAAATTGCCCGCTCCGGCTGCTGTACCTGTCGCCTCTAACGGAGTTTCGGCAAACGGCCACGCAGTTTTGTCGCCTGTTGCAAAAATTGCAACTACTTCATACGACCGCAAAAAACCGTTCGCTGCGCCCGTTCTGGAAAAAATCCAACTCAACGGCCGCGGCTCGCAAAAAGAAACCTGGCACCTCGAACTCTCGCTCGAAGGCTCCGGACTCACGTTCGAACCTGGCGATTCGCTGGGCATTTACGCAACCAACCCGGAACCGCTGGTGAAGGAAGTGCTGTACACGGCTATGTTGAACGGCAATAAAGTGCTGACATTCAACGGAAAAGAAGACGAATTCCGGCACATTCTGCTGCGCGACGTGGAACTGAGCGTACTCACCCGCGAAGTGGTGGAAAACTACGCCAACTGGACC
>JAKQKT010000102.1 GCA_029560515.1 Pseudomonadota bacterium | reverse complement strand
AAAATGAGCCTGCAGGACGTGTTCGATCTGGAGCCGATGTTCGACGAAGGCGTGCTCCGCGAAGCACTGTATTTGCCGCCATGGATTCAACGTGCCAACGGCCTTGCCGGCATGCTGGCATTCTCGCTGTTCGCCAACAAGATCAAGCTCGACAATGTCGATGCCGATGATTTGGTGTTGGGCTTGTAGCGCTCCTACATGTCACAAAACTTCGTTACACTGTCCTATAACCAAAAAAGTACCCGAACCATCATGTCAGATTCCGATAAAGACGCTTTCAAACAAGCCGCGCTTGAGTACCACACCCTAACTCCGGCCGGTAAAATCAAGGTGGTGCCGACCAAGGCGATGGTGACGCAGCGTGATTTGTCGCTCGCCTATTCACCCGGCGTTGCCCATGCCTGCGAAGCGATTGTTGCCGACCCGAGTCAGGTGTCCGCACTCACTGCGCGCGGGAATCTGGTGGCAGTGATCACCAACGGAACCGCCGTGCTGGGTTTGGGAAATATCGGGCCTTTGGCCGGCAAGCCGGTGATGGAAGGAAAGGCGGTTCTATTCCAGAAGTTCGCCGGCATCGACGTATTCGATCTGGAAATCAACGAAAACGATCCGGACAAACTGGTCGATATCATCGCCAGCCTGGAACCGACTTTCGGCGGCATCAATCTGGAAGACATCAAGGCGCCGGAATGCTTCGAAGTCGAGCGCAAGTTGCGCGAACGCATGAAGATTCCGGTATTTCACGATGACCAGCATGGCACCGCGATTATCGTCGGCGCCGCCATTCTGAATGCCTTGTTCGTGGTCGGTAAAAATATCGCCGATGTAAAACTGGCGACCAGCGGTGCCGGCGCTGCCGGTATTGCCTGTCTGGACATGCTGGTGTCACTCGGTCTGAAGCCGGAAAATATTTTCGTGTCCGACGTCGAAGGCGTTTTGTATGAAGGCCGCCCGAACCTGAATCCGGAAATCGCCCGATACGCGCGCAATACTTCGGCGCGAAAACTGGCCGATATCGTGAAGGATGCCGATTTGTTCCTCGGCCTTTCGGCCGGCGGCGTATTGAAACCGGAAATGGTCGCGACGATGAAAGATCGCCCGATTATTTTTGCGCTCGCAAATCCGCATCCGGAAATCAATCCGGACGATGCAAAAGCCGTGCGTCCAGATGCGATCATCGCGACCGGACGTTCGGATTATCCGAACCAGGTAAATAACGCCTTGTGCTTTCCCTATATTTTCCGTGGCGCATTGGATGTTGGTGCCACCACGATCAATGAAGAAATGAAACGCGCCTGTGTTTACGCGATCGCCGAGTTGGCACGCAGGGAAGCGACCGATCTTGGCAGCGCATACAGCGGTGAAACGCCGCGCTTCGGTCCCGATTGCCTCATCCCGCGTCCCTTCGATCCGCGTTTGCTGGTGTCGTTGACTCCGGCCGTCGCGAAAGCGGCGATGGACTCCGGCGTGGCAACGCGCCCCATCGTTGACATGAATGCGTATCGCGACCAATTGAGCCAGTGGGTATTCCGCAGCGGCTTGCTGATGAAGCCGGTCTTCGACAAGGCGCGTGCGCACAAAAAGCGCGTGGCCTATGCCGAAGGCGAAGAAGAAACCGTATTGCGTGCCGTGCAAACCGTGGTCGACGAAGGCTTGGCATTTCCGATCCTGGTCGGTCGCCCGTCGGTGATCGAACGCCGTATTGCACGCTTGGGTTTGCGTATTCGCAATGGTGTGGATATTCAGATCACCAATATCGATGACGATCCGCGCTTCAATGATTACTGGCAGCTCTACCACGAAATCATGCAGCGCAAAGGCATCACGCCGGCAGCGGCGAAAGCCGTGGTGCGTGCACGCGACACGGTTATCGCTGCCTTGATGGTCAGGCGGGGCGAAGCCGATGCGATGCTGTGCGGCGTGGTCGGCCGTTATGTCCGCAAATTGAAATACGTGAAAGAAATACTTGGCGTTGAACCTGGTGTAAAAGGTTTGTCGGCGATGTCGGCGGTATTGAATGACAAGGGCGTTTTCTTTTTCGTCGATACCCATGTTCAAGCCGATCCGAATGCCGAGCAGATTGCCGAATCGGTGCTGCAGGCCGCTTATCGCCTGAACCTGTTCGGCATCAAGCCGAAAGCGGCC
>JAKQKT010000081.1 GCA_029560515.1 Pseudomonadota bacterium | reverse complement strand
TGCCGGACAATATTGCCCTTTCGGAAGTTCGCGAACTTTTGCTGAATACCCCCGGCGTGGTCGATGTACATGATTTGCATATCTGGTCGCTGGCGAGCAAGTCGCCGACGATGACCGCGCATATCGTGGCCGCGGATGAAGTTGCCGATTTGCAAAGTTTGCGCCAAACGATTGCTGACCAGCTCAAGGAAGCATTCGACATCCATCACCTGACGTTGCAGATGGAAACGACAGCCTGCGGCAGCAAGGCCTGTGATGTCGCAACTCAAGTGGAGTCGTCGCATAAAGGTCATGCTCATCATTGACGCACCCGCGTATTTTCGAACATCCTTTTTTGCCTGTTGACCTTCCCACAGGGTGAAGCCTGATCGTGTGTCCTGCGGCAATTGGCCGTTCTTTCAGGACACTCAAGATGAACACGAAAACCAGCGCAAATACGACAGATCCCGCCAGCAAGTCATCGACAGGCAAGAGCCCTTGTAGCTGTTGCAAATGTGCAAGCTGCAACTGCACCGAATGCAAATGCTGCAAATGCAACGACTGCCAATGCGGCAAATAAGCTACGCATAATTGCGGTAGAAAATATGGAGCGGCCGCCACCGGGCGGCCGGATTCCACCGATAAATTCAGGCATGCCATGATGAATAATTTTTTAAGTTATACCGGCGCGCTGATTGCGCGCATTGCCCTGGCTTCGGCCATCGCCACCTTGCTATGTATTTTTGAATGGGCCACTACGCGGGACCGGATTTGCTGCGATTAGCCATGGCACTTGCATCACGGGTTTGACCTTCCCATTATGGGAAGCCCCAACCTGATGCAAATGATTCTCCGAATGGGAGCGACCCTATGCCACGCCACATGCCACGACCGGAATTATCCGACGCGAAAGTCCAGGGCTTTCACAATATCGGTGAAGCCTCGGCATTGACCGATGTCTCGGCCAAGATGATCCGCCATTACGAAAGCATCGGCCTGATTCCCGAAGCCAACCGTACTTTCGCCAATTACCGTTTGTACAACGATTCGGATTTACACCGGCTGCGTTTCATCAAGCGATCGAGAACCCTGGGCTTTTCGATGAAGCAGATCTCGACACTACTGGAACTTTGGAATAATCCGGAGCGCGCAAGTTCGGAAGTCAAGAAACTGGCGAACGCCCATATCGCGGAACTGGAATCGAAAATCAGGGAAATGCAGTCGATGCAAAAGACGCTGCAAAACCTCGCAAAAAACTGCCACGGCAATGATCGACCCGACTGTCCGATCCTGGAGGATTTGGGCAGCCCGGTGGATTGCCGTCATTGATACGGCACCATGCGAGTGTGCCATCGCATGCGCGCGGAATTATGGATGCCCGTGGGAGCGGCGGAAGCCGCGACACGTTCTTATTGACGATAGGAATTCTCGAGCACAGGACAGCTTTTGACCGGCTTTGCTTGAGTTGACTCCAGATCACTGGCCCAGCACTCGTCGAATACCGAGCAGTAACAGATTTTCTTTTCAACTTCGAAACGGGCCATATTTAATTTCTCCCACATCGCGTTATCGGTCTCGGGGCGTGACCAGTAAAGAAAAGGCACTGTCTGGCCGGCTCGCAATACGCGGCCGACTACCGAGGATGTCAGGATAGGGGTTTGCTTCCATGCATCTTCCGGGATTTTTCCCGAGGCATCGGCACAACAGGCACGTAATAATTCGCGACTCGTTTTGACATTTTTTCCTTTGTAGAAAATTTCCAGTGACTGGATTTTTGCCGGCCCGACACCCAGATTTTCGATCGTCATGCTGATGACCGGCTCCGGTTTTCCGGACACCGTATTGGTTTCGGTATTACTGGTACTGAACCCCAGGAACGGCCATGACTGAGCCTGCACAAGACGCTGCATATCGTCGCTTTGCGTGACCGACAACCAGATCGATGCAATCGATGTAATCAAGGCGCAGACCGCGACCAGGAAGTCCACTTTTTCGCGCCAACCCGCATGACTGGATCTGTTGGAAATTTCGTTTTCTGCCGCCATACCGCCCTCCCTTGAGCCTCGTGGCTATTTGGATGCGGCCGGCCGACTATTGGTTTAGACGGCTGCAACGAACCGATTCATTTATGGGCCTGTCACCGTCGCGGGCGGGTGCTAACATCGACTCACGCATTACGAGGCTAGGCGAATGACGATAATCCACACTGTGCGTGCCTTTGCCGGCACAACTCCCTACTCGGTTAGTCTGAGCGACGACCTTGGCCACGAATGGCTTGCGGATGAACCGCTCGACGAGGGCGGCGGCAATCTCGGGCCAACGCCAAAACTGCTATTGCTGTCCAGTCTGG
>JAKQKT010000080.1 GCA_029560515.1 Pseudomonadota bacterium | reverse complement strand
CGCATCGGGTTCTGCGCGGCTAAGCAAAATGCCAGCGGCGGCCAGGTAGAGCAGGGCTGCAAGGAATGTGAATGTCATACGGCAAGTGTCGCATGTTCGGCCAATCCTGAGAACGTAGGCCGGAAAAGGCACCTTGCTGGGCTATAATTGGCTATCTTTTTTGAACCCCGGAAACACCATGTTCGAGTCACTTACCCAGCGCCTTTCCAGCACCCTGCAGAATCTGCGCGGTCGCGGTCGTTTGAGCGAAGACAACATCAAGGAGTCGTTGCGCGAAGTCCGCATCGCCTTGCTGGAAGCTGACGTGGCCTTGCCGGTGGTGATGGCCTTGATCGAAAGCATCAAGACACGCGCGATTGGCCAGGACGTGATGGCGAGTCTCACCCCGGGTCAGGCGTTGATCAAGATCGTGCATGACGAAATGGCGGCAGTGATGGGGTCGCAGGCCAGCGATCTGAATTTGAATGTGCCAGCCCCTGCCGTGATTTTGATGGCAGGTTTGCAGGGTGCCGGTAAAACCACCACGGTCGGCAAGCTGGCGAAATTCCTCAAAGAAAAACGCAAGAAAAAAGTCATGGTGGTGAGTTGCGACGTTTATCGTCCCGCCGCCATCCAGCAACTGGAAACCCTGGCGAAACAATCGGGTGCGATTTTCTTCGCCTCCAATGCGAACCAAAAGCCGGAAGATATTGCCCGCGCCGCGATTGACGACGCCCGCAAGAGTTTCGTCGATGTCCTGATTGTCGATACCGCCGGGCGTCTGGCGATTGATGAAGCGATGATGCAGGAAATCAAGGCCCTGCATGCCGCGATTTCGCCGGTGGAAACGCTGTTCGTGGTCGATGCGATGACCGGCCAGGATGCGGCGAATACCGCGAAGGCCTTTGCCGATGCCTTGCCATTGACCGGCGTCGTGCTGACCAAGACCGATGGCGACGCCCGCGGCGGTGCAGCCTTGTCAGTGCGTCATATCACCGGGC
>JAKQKT010000076.1 GCA_029560515.1 Pseudomonadota bacterium | reverse complement strand
GAAGAGCTGGAGTCGGGCAAGGAATTTGGCCGTTATCTGGATGTGGATGGTGACGGCATTCCGTACCGCACTTATCCGGGTACGCACCCGAGCAAGGGCAGTTTCTTTACGCGTGGCACCACGAAAAACGCCTATGCCGGTTATTCCGAGCAGGGGCCGGACTATTTATACAACGTACACCGGCTTCTGAAAAAATTTGATACTGCCAAAGCCTTGGTGCCACAACCGGTCATCAAGAAAGCAAAACAGGCAACACCATTCGCCGCGATTTATTTCGGTTCAACCAGCCCTGCAATGGCGGAAGCCATCGAAGTACTGCAAGCCGAGCACACGCATCTCGATACTTTGCGGCTGCGTGCATTCCCGTTTCCGGATTTGGTCGCGGAATTCATTGCCGAACATCAAACCGTGTTCATCGTCGAACAAAATCGCGATGCGCAAATTCACAGTCTGTTGATCAACGAGTTCGGCATCGATCCTGCCAAGCTGGTGCCGATCTTGCATTACGATGGTACGCCGATCACCGCGCGTTTCATCGGACGCGCTATCAGTTCCGCCATCAATGCCACGAATCTTGCCACGCCGCAAACCTACAAGGTGGCTACACCATGACCTATCTTGCCAAACCAAAACTGCACCATCCTTCGTTGACCGAGAACAAGGCTTGCCACACGCGCCGCGACTATGAAGGGCGGATCTCGACGCTCTGTGCCGGCTGCGGCCACGATTCAATTTCGGCCGCGATCATCCAGGCTTGCTGGGAAATGGATGTCGAACCGCATCGGGTCGCGAAGCTTTCCGGCATCGGTTGCAGCTCGAAAACGCCGGATTATTTTCTCGGCAATTCGCATGGCTTCAATACTGTTCATGGCCGCATGCCGTCGGTGCTGACCGGTGCGAATCTGGCGAATCGCGAATTGCTTTATCTCGGCGTTTCCGGCGATGGCGACTCGGCCTCGATCGGTATCGGCCAATTCGTGCACGTGATGCGGCGCGGCGTGAACATGGTGTACATCGTCGAGAACAATGGCGTGTACGGTTTGACCAAAGGCCAGTTTTCGGCAACGGCGGACCAAGGTTCCACCTCCAAGAAAGGCGTTGTCAATGCTGATAGTCCAATTGACATGGTCAGTCTGGCTCTGCAATTGGGCGCCACTTTTGTCGCCCGCAGTTTTTCCGGCGACAAGAAACAATTGGTGCCCTTGATCAAGGCGGCGATTGCACACAAGGGCGCCGCATTTCTGGATGTGATCAGTCCCTGCGTGGCATTCAATAATCATCCCGGCAGTACCAAAAGCTACGATTATGTTCGCGAGCACAACGAAGCGGTGAACCGGATTGACGTGATCGAAACCAAGCAGGAGATCGTGGTCGATTTTGCCGAAGGCGAAGTGGTCGAAGTCGAGCAACACGATGGCTCGGTATTGCGATTGCGTAAACTGAAAGCCGATTACGATGCGACCAATCGGATTGCCGCGATGAACTATGTGCAGCAGCATCACGCCAAGGGTGAAGTCGTGACGGGTTTGCTTTATGTCGATAGCGAAGCGGGGGATATGCACGAGCATATCAATACGACCGAGACGGCCTTCAATAAATTGACCAGCAAACAGCTTTGTCCGGGCACCAGTGTGCTGGATAGGATCAATGCTTCATTGAGGTAGGACTGATGTAGGACCGACGGTAGTCGGGACAGCTGCGCTATGGTGATCCCGACTACCGTCGGTCCTTCGTCGTTCCTGCCGTATCAGCGTGTAGCTTGAGTCGAGCCCAGATCGCTCATTGTCAGGATGCTCGATGCTTTCGAGTTCAGTTTTGACGCTGCAAGATTGTCCTTGCGACGGCAATCAATAAACGGTGAATGCGCCAGCCAGTTGGTGTCGGGATAATAGGCAAAAATCATCTGGCCATTTTTCAGGCTGTCGATCACGGCCTCGGCGACTTCCGGACGTACGGCAGGGCAGCCCCAGCTGCGTCCGAGCCGGCCTTGCACTTTTGCCGCCGCCGGGTTTACGTAAGCCGCGCCATGCATCACGATTGCGCGTGCCATGGCAGCATCGTTTGTGCCGGGTTCCAGGCCTTCCATCTTCAGTGAATAACCGTTCTTGCCATTGTAGGTGCTGGTCGTTCTGAACAGGCCCAGGCTGGTTTGATGGCTGCCATCGCGATTGGAAAAATCACGGGCGAAATTTTC